>NZ_JBSFBX010000002.1:159085-636946 GCF_053593175.1 Streptomyces sp. NPDC002386 | reverse complement strand
CAGATGCTGGAGACGGGGTATCAACATATCTGGCGTTGATTTTTGGCACGCTGTTGAGTTCTCAAGGAACGGTCGCTTCCTTTGTACTCACCCTCGCGGGCTTTCCTCCGGGCGCTTCCCTTCGTTCTTGCGTTTCCGACTCTATCAGATCTTTTCTCGACCCGATTTCCTCGGTGCTTTCCAGGTTCTCGCTTCCGCGTTTCCCTTTCCGGCGGTTCCGACTCTATCAGATCCTTTCGGTGTCTGACCCCCAGTCAGCGGGGCTTGTCTTCGCGGCTGTTGGGCCGTTCCGACGTCTCAAACCCTAGCGGATCCGCTCGGCGATTCCCAATCGGGCCGTCGAGTCCCTATTCGAATTGAATTCCGGCATGCCGAAATCAATCCCGCAGGGAGATCGTGCTGATGGTGTGAGGTGCCGCTCGACGCGGCGGGAGTGCTGCCGAGAAACCGATACGGCTCCGTGGCAACCCGAAGAACTGTACGGATCGGGCAGGGGGGTGTCAAGCGCCCCTGTCAAGATCTTTTGCGGGCTCAGTCCAGGTCGGTGAGCCGGCCGCCGGCGTCCGGCTGGGCGTGCTCCACCCGGCGCAGGAGCCTGGTCAGCACCTCGCCCAGCACCGTGCGCTCCGCGGGGCTGAGGTCCTGGAGCAGCTCTTCCTCGAAGACGGTGGCGAGGCGCATCGCCTCCAGCCACTTCTCTCGGCCCTCGGGGGTCAGCTCGACGATCACCCGGACGCGATTGGTCTCGTCACGCTCACGGGTGACAAGACCCTCCGTGACCATGCGGTCGATCCGATGGGTCATCGCGGCCGGCGTGAGGCCGAGCCGCTTGGCCAGCTCGCTGGGTCCCAGGCGGTACGGAGCGCCGGAGAGGACAAGGGCCTTGAGGACCTCCCACTCGGCGTTGCTGATGCCGAGGTCGGCGGTCTGGCGGCCGTAGGCCACGTTCATGCGGCGGTTCAGCCTGGACAGCGCCGACACGATCTTCTCGACCTGGGGGTCGAGGTCCTGGAACTCGCGCTGGTAGGCGGCGATCTGTTCTTCGAGGGTCGGCTCCGTGACGCCGGGCGTGTCGGCCATGGCCGCAGTATGGCACGACGCCCCTTTGCTTTGAAGTCCTTGACTGTGTACTCTTTAGCTTCGAACTTTAGCTTCGAAGTCTTCACTCCTAACTAGTGAGAGAGGTGAACGTGACCAGGGCGATGGGCGCAGCGATGCGCCGGATCCACGTGGGCAACGCACTCAGCGCATTCGGGCTCGGCTTCACAGTCCCCTACCTGTACGTCTATGTGGCGCAGGTGCGGGGTCTGGGGGCCATGACGGCGGGTCTCGTGCTCGCCGTCTTCGCCGTGGCCGCGCTGATCGTGCTGCCGTTCGCCGGCCGGGCGATCGTGCGCCGCGGCCCGCTGCCGGTCCTGCTCGCCGCCCTGGTCACCGCCGCGCTCGGCGCGCTGAGCCTGGGGCTCGCGGGCAGCGCCGGCGCCGTACTGCTGTCGGCCGCGGCGCTCGGCGCCGGACAGGCCGTGATGCAGCCGGCCCTGGCGACGATGATCGTGGACTGCTCCACGGCGGAGACCCGGTCGCGGGCGTTCGCGACGCAGTTCTTCCTGCAGAACCTGGGGCTGGGTGTCGGCGGCCTGATAGGCGGCCACCTCGTCGACGCCACCCGGGTCTCCTCCTTCACTCTGCTGTTCGCGATCGAGGCGGGGATGTTCCTGCTGCTGGTCGCGGTGATGGCGACCGTGCGCATGCCGCACTCGCCGCGTATCGCCGACGCTCCGTCCGGTGGGGCGCGGGGAAGCTGGAAGCGGCTGCTCGGGAACCGGGCGATGGTGCAGCTCTGCGTGCTGGGCTTCGTGCTGTTCTTCGCCTGCTACGGACAGTTCGAGTCGGGTCTGAGCGCGTACGGCGTGGAGGCCGCGGGGATATCGACCTCGGCGCTCGGTACGGCGCTGGCCGCGAACACCCTGATGATCGTCGTCGCGCAGTTCGCCGTGCTGAAGTTCGTCGAGCGCCGCCGGCGGTCGCGGGTGATCGCCGCCGTGGGGCTGGTCTGGGCGGTGGCCTGGCTCGCGGCGGGGTACGCCGGGCTCGGGCACGGCAGCCAGGAGATGGCCACGGCCGCGTTCGTCTCGACGTACGCGCTGTTCGGTCTGGGCGAGGCGATGCTGTCGCCGACGGTCGCCCCGCTGGTCGCGGATCTGGCGCCGGAGGGTATGGCTGGTCAGTACAACTCGGCGTTCGCGCTGGTCAAGCAGTTGGCGCTGGCTGTCGGACCCGCGGTGGGCGGGCCTCTCGGTGCCTCGCTGCACGCGCCGTACGTCGTGACCTTCCTGCTGTTCTCGCTGGGGATCACCGTGCTGGCGTTGCGGCTGGGACGGGGGCTGACCGTCGCGCAGGATCAGCCGTGGGCCGCCACGAGGAGTCGAGTGGTGGCCCGGGGCGCGGCCGCGGAGCCGGTCGCCGCGGAGGCGTAGGCGCCCGGGGGTGGCGCGGGCCGGAGGGTGTCGCACTCGCGGGGTGCCTCGACCGTCGGCCCTCCGTGCCAGTGGCTGTGGAGGGCTCCTAGCTCTTCGACAGCAGGAACTCGCACCAGACCGCCTTGCCTCCGCCCGGGGTTCTTCGTGAGCCCCAGGTGGAGGCGATGGTGGCCACGATGGCGATGCCCCGGCCCGATTCGTCGGCCGGTTCCGCCTGACGGCGGCGGGGGAGGTGGTCGTCGCCGTCGGTGACCTCGATGATCAGGCGGCGGTCGGTGCGGCGCAGCCGCAGCCGCATCGGGGGCGTGCCGTGCTGGAGGCTGTTGGCGACCAGCTCACTGGTGGCGAGGACGCCCAGGTCGTGCAGTTCGGCGGGGAACCGCCAGCTGGTCAGGACACCCGAGGCGAACGCTCTGGCCCGGGGGGCCGCTTCCACACCGCCCAGCAGCTCCAGGGCCGCGTTGCGGAAGAGGTCGCCCTCGGCGCCCTTGTGGGCGGGGTGCTGGAGGACGAGGACGGCCACGTCGTCGTCGTGGTCGGCGGTGACGCCCGCCGAGCGGACCAGGCGGTCGCAGACGACCTGCGGGGTGCCGGTGGCGCCGGACAGGGCGCGTTCCAGGGACGCGATGCCCTCGTCCAGGTCCTCGTCCCGGCGCTCGACCAGGCCGTCGGTGTAGAGGACCGCCGTGGAGCCGGGGCCCAGCGGGATCGAGCCGGAGGCGTGCATCCAGCCGCCGGTGCCGAGCGGCGGGCCGGTCGGTTCGTCGGCCCGCAGCACCGTGCCGCTCTCGTCGCGGACCAGGATCGGCAGATGGCCGGCGGACGCGTACACCAGGCGGCCCTCGTTGGGGTCGTGGACGGCGTAGACGCAGGTGGCGATCTGGTTGGCGTCGATCTCGGTGGCCAGGCCGTCGAGGAGCTGCAGTACCTCGTGCGGCGGGAGGTCGAGGCGGGCGTAGGCCCGGACGGCCGTGCGGAGCTGGCCCATGACCGCGGCCGCCCGCACGCCCCTGCCCATCACGTCGCCGATCACCAGGGCCGTGCGGCCGCCGCCGAGGGTGATCACGTCGTACCAGTCGCCGCCCACGGCGGCCTCGGTGCCGCCCGGCTGGTAGGTGGCGGCGATCCGCAGGTCGTCGGGCTGTTCTAGTTCCTGCGGGAGCAGGGAGCGCTGCAGGGTGACGGCGGTCTCGCGCTGGCGGCGCTCGCTGGCGCGCAGGCGTTCGGCGGCCTCGGCGTGGTCGGTGACGTCGGTGGCGAAGACGAGCACCCCGGCGTCGCGCTCCCCGTCCTCGGCGACCGGGGTGCAGGTGAACGTGTACGAGCGGCCGTCGACGGCCTTGCGGGACTTCAGCGTGCGGGATCTGCCGCTGCGCAGTACCTGGTCGAGGAGCGGCAGCAGGCCGAGTTCGGCGAGTTCCGGGAGGGCCTCGCGGGCGGGGGCGCCCGGTGGCCGCAGGCCGAAGGCCGAGGCGTAGGCGTCGTTGACGTAGGCGATGCGGTGGTCGGGGCCGTGGACGAGGGCGACGAGGGCCGGGACGCGGTCGAGGACGTCGCGCGCGGGCAGTTCGTCCACGGCGGACGCCGGCGCGCTTGCGTCGGCCGGCTGTCCGGCGCGGGCCATGGGCACGGAGCCTTCCCCCCGGCGGTCCGGGGAGACCGCGGTGTCGGTGCGCGCGGCGGCGCGGCGCTGCGTTCCGGGGAGCCGGGCGCTCCAACGCGTGAAGTTCACAGTGAGGAAAGCCTCGTGGGTGCTGAGGGCGGGCGGGTGCCCGTCCGAGGACGTGGGGCAGTCTGGCAGGTGGCCGTCCGCGGCGATATTCGTCAGACGCCGGGGCGGCCCGTGGAGTTCCCGGGTCCGGTCAGGACGACCCCTTCGGGTCGTCGGAGGGGCTGTGGGGAGGCTTTCCACCGGCCGCGAGTTCGAACTCCGCCCGGGGATGCTCGAGTGAACCCAGCGAGACGATCTCCCGTTTGAAGAGCCCGGCGAGGGTCCACTCCGCGAGGACCCGGGCCTTGCGGTTGAAGGTGGGCACCCTGCTGAGGTGGTAGAGGCGGTGCATGAACCAGGCAGGGTAGCCCTTCAGCTTGCGCCCGTAGATCTGGGCGACGCCCTTGTGCAGGCCGAGCGACGCCACCGAGCCGACGTACTTGTGCGCGTACGTCTCCAGGGGCTCGCCGCGCAGTGCGTGGGCGATGTTGTCGCCGAGGACCCTGGCCTGGCGGACGGCGTGCTGGGCGTTGGGCGCCGTGAGGGTGCCGGGTTCGGCGGCGGTGACGTCGGGGACGGCCGCGGCGTCGCCCGCGGCCCAGGCGTGCGGGGCGCCGTCGACGGTCAGCTCGGCGGTGCACCTCAGGCGGCCGCGCGCGTCGAGGGGCAGGTCGGTGGCGGCGAGCAGCGGGTGCGGTTTGACGCCGGCCGTCCACACGAGCGTGCGGGTCGGGAAGCGCTGGCCGTCGCTGAGGACGGCGACGCGGTCGGCGCAGGACTCCAGGCGGGTGTCGAGCAGGACCTGGATGTTGCGGCGGCGGAGCTGGGTGACGGTGTAGCGGCCCATCTCCTCGCCGACCTCGGGCAGAATGCGGCCGGAGGCCTCGACGAGGATCCACTTCATGTCCTCGGGGCGGACGTTGTGGTAGTAGCGCGCGGTGTAGCGGGCCATGTCCTGCAGTTCGCCGAGCGCCTCGACCCCGGCGTAGCCGCCGCCGACGACGACGAAGGTGAGGGCGGCGTCGCGGACCGCGGGGTCGCGGGTGGAGGAGGCGATGTCCATCTGCTCGATGACGTGGTTGCGCAGCCCGATGGCCTCCTCGACGGTCCGGAAGCCGATGCCGTACTCGGCGAGGCCGGGGACGGGCAGCGTCCGGGCGACCGAACCGGGGGCGAGGACGAGTTCGTCGTAGCCGATGAGTTCGGCGGTCCTGTCCTCCTCGGCGGTGGCGAGGGTGGCGACGGCGGCGGTGCGCACCGCGTGGTCGATGGAGGTGACCTCGCCGACGACGATGTGGCACTGGTCCAGGACGCGGCGCAGCGGTACGACGACATGGCGCGGGGAGATGGAGCCCGCGGCCGCCTCCGGGAGGAACGGCTGATACGTCATGTAGGGGTCGGGAGTGACGACGGTGACGTCGACCTCCCCCCGCCTGATCTCCTGCTTCAGCCTCCGCTGCAGGCGCAGGGCCGTGTACATCCCGACGTAGCCGCCGCCGACAACCAGAATGCGCGCACGTTCCTTCACCATCCCATGACGCACCCGACGCTCTTGTTTGTCCACAGCCCCGGCAATTTGTGTGACCGCGAGCTGGTGCGCGCGCGTCGGTGCGCGCTGCCGGAGCCGGGAGAAAGCGGGCAGGTCAGCAGGGGTGGGCGAGAGCGGGCGAAGGTGCGTTATCGGGGCGTAACTGACCCGTACTCCGATCGAGGGGCGCACTGTGCGGAACCTGCCCCTTCTGAATTGACTGTCTCTCAACTATGTTCGTGTGTCGACGGGGTGTAGGGGATGTGGTCGAACGGGTCCGCGAAGGACGGTCCCGCTCGGGACCGATGCCAGGTCCGCGCACTCCGGACTCAGCGGCGGGGAGAGTCTCCGGGGGGAGACGTCATTTACCGGGGGAAACACATGCATGCTCAGGACACTCATTGGTCGTCGGCAGCCGCCCTCGCCTCGGGCGGCACGGCGGTGACCGCGACGGCGGGCAACGGACGCGCGGACTCATCGCGTACGACGCCGCTGCGGGTGGACGCACAGCGCAATCTGGAGCACGTGCTGCGAGCGGCACGTGAGGTGTTCGGCGAGCTGGGGTACGGCGCGCCGATGGAGGACGTGGCACGGCGGGCGCGGGTCGGGGTCGGCACGGTGTACCGGCGCTTCCCGAGCAAGGACGTGCTGGTCCGGCGGATAGCCGAGGAGGAGACCACGCGGCTGACCGAGCAGGCGCGGACCGCGCTCGGCCAGGAGGACGAGCCGTGGTCGGCGCTGTCCCGCTTCCTGCGGACGTCCGTCGCGTCGGGTGCCGGCCGGTTGCTGCCGCCGCAGGTGCTGCGGGTCGGCTCGACCGGTCCGGGCGAGCCGGGCGGTCCCGTCGGACTGGTGGGCGCGGTCGGTGCGGGCGGTCCGGTGGGCTCGGGCGACGAGCCCCGGGTGCCGCAGCAGCGGACCCAGCCGGGCGCCGGTGAGCTGCGGCTGGTGCCGGAGGACGCGTCCTCGGCCGTGCCCGACGACGCCGGGGTCGGCGCGCTGCTCGAGGTCGTCGGGCAGCTGGTCGACCGGGCCCGGGAGGCCGGGGAACTGCGGACGGACGTGTCCGTGGCGGACGTGCTGCTCGTGATCGCCACGGCGGCGCCCTCGCTGCCGGACGCGGCGCAGCAGGCCGCGGCTTCGGCACGGCTGCTGGACATCCTGCTGGAGGGGCTCCGGTCCCGGCCGGCGTAGCGGCGGCCGGCCACGGCCCCGGCTCCGTTCCGGCGGGTCCTCCACACCCGCGCCCCCGGTGCGCCATCGCGGCCGGAGGCGCGGGTGTCGTGCGTGTGCTGCGCGTGGTCGCGGTCACGGCCGGTTCGGCCCCAACTGGTCGTGGTGCGGCCGAATTTCTCGTTCGGGTGACGCCTGGTACTGCGCGGATGGCCGCTGTGGCACCCTGAGCCGGTGATGGGTTGGGCTTTGCCGGTTTCGGGGGCTTTGCGCGATGGATGTTGACGGGTGGGACGAGTCTCGTGGGGACGGGGACTCCGAGACCGGTGGGCTGACCTCGCCGCAGGTGCCGAAGCAGGGCGGTCCGCCCGGGGTGCCCGCCGAGACGGGCGTGCCCGCGCAGCGGGACGGCAGGGTGCCCGCACCGCACCGGACACCGCCCGCGGACGGCGAGTTGATCCACCGGATGCGTACGGGCGACGACTCCGCCTACGAGGAGCTGTACCGGCGGCACGCGGAAGCCGTGCGGCGCTACGCCCGGACCTGCTGCCGTGACGCGCACACCGCCGACGACCTGACCGCCGAGGTCTTCGCCGGGATGCTCCAGGCGGTACGGGGCGGCACGGGGCCCGAGTACGCCGTGCGCGCCTATCTGCTGACCTCGGTGCGGCGCGTGGCCGCGCACTGGGCCAGGACCGCCCGGCGCGAGCAACTCGTCGACGACTTCGCCGTGTTCGCCCAGCAGGCGGCGCGGCCCGTCGAGGGCGCCGGTGACGAGGCGGTGGACGTGGGCGCCGATGTGCGCGCGCTGCACGAGGCCGAGCAGTCCATGGCGCTGCGGGCCTTCCGTTCGCTGCCCGAGCGCTGGCAGGCGGTGCTGTGGCACACCGAGGTGGAGGACGAGTCGCCCAGTGAGGTGGCCGTTCTGTTCGGGCTGGACGCCAACGGCACCCGGGTGCTGGCGAGCCGGGCCCGGGAGGGGCTGAAGCAGGCCTATCTGCAGGCCCATGTCAGCTCGGCGCTGACCGCTGACGAGGAGTGCGCCCGCTACGCCGACCAGCTCGGCACCTACGCCCGGCGCAAGCTGCGGCTGCGCGCCGAACGGGGACTGCGCAAGCACCTGGAGGAGTGCGCCAGGTGCCGGCTGGCGGCCGCGCAGATCGAGGAGGTCGCGGGCGGAATCCCGGCGGTGGTGCCGGTCGCGGTCATCGGCTGGCTGGGGACCGCCGGGTACGGGAAGGTCCTCGGGATCATCGCCGGTGGCGCGGGAGCGGGCGCCGCGGGGGCCGCCGCGGCGGGCGGGTCCTCCGCGGGTTCAGGCGCGGGTGCGGGCGGCGCGGCCGCCGCCGAGGGGCTCGGAGCGCCGGTGAAGGCCGGGATCGCGGCCGGGGTGGTCGCGGTGGCGGCGGCCGCGGTGGCGCTGGCCCTGGTGAACGACGGGCATCCGGTGAGAGAGGCGGCCGGGCCGGCGCCCTCCGCTCCCGTCGTGCGGACCCCGCGGCCGTCGGTCCCACCGCCGGCGTCCGCATCGCCGCCCGCTTCGCCGCCCGCGTCATCGGCCGCCACGAGGAAGCCGCCCGTCGCGCCGCCGGTGGCGCCGGCCTCCGGGACGAGCCCGGCACCGGCCTCGTCGGCTCCCGCTCCCGCGCCGGAGCCGCCGGGTGCTCCCCGGCCCACTTCGGAGCCGAGTCCCGCTCCGAGTCCGACGGCCACTCCCAGTCCGGCTCCGACTCCCCCGCCGGCTCCCGTCGTCTACGAGTGGGGCCGCCTGCGTTACGACGTCAACGGGGACGGGAGCGGGCCGGAGATGCGGCTCCTGGGGAGCACGTGGGTGTGGCAGCGGTACGGGATGTCCGTCGGCGGGAAGCGGTACGGGCGCGGGGTCAGCGTGCACGGGGGATCGTCCGTGGTCGTCGACCTCAATCGCCGGTGCACCGCGTACGACGCGCTGGTCGGCGTCGACGACATGACTCTCGGGCTCGGCAAGGCCGTGTTCTCCGTGTACGCCGACGGGGTTCCGGTGTGGCGGTCCGGGGTGGTCCGGGGGCGGGACGCGGCGGTGCCGGTGCACGTCGATCTCACCGGGCGGGAGAGCGTGCGGCTGGTGGTGTCGCCCGGGGGTCTGGGGCTCGGCCGGGTGGCGCTCGCCGACTGGGCGGAGGCGCGGTTCAGCTGCTGACCGTCGTCGGCGGGGTTTCGCCGGGCCGGTGCGCGCAGGCTTGCTGAGCCGTCGCTGTTCGGCGCCTTGAGCCACGGTGGGCCGGGGCCCGGGGCGTGCTGAGCCGGCGGCTGCTCGGCGCTATCAGCCACGATGGGCCGGTGCCGCAGAGCCTGCCGAACCTGCTCGGCCCCCTCAGCCACGACGGACCGGCACCACGGGAACTACCGAACCGACGGTTCTCGACCCCCTCAGCCACGGTGGGCTGGGGGCCTGGACGCGCATCCGCGCCGAAGGGATGCCGCCGCGCCCACCCGTGCCGCCCGTGGCGGCACGCATGCCCGCAGCCACGGGGTCGCATCAGCCGCTGCCGGGTGGGCGCCGGCCCTGGCGACACGCAAGCCCGCGGCTACGGCGGCACGTGGTCAGGCGCCGGAGGCGAGGGCGTTCTTGCGGGGCTGGATGCCTGCGGGGACCGCTCGGGCCCGGGCCGGGGTGCCGGTCCAGCAGGTGCCGCGGCGGGACAGCAGGCGCCGGAGCCAGAGTTCGAGCGCGGTCAGGTCGGCCAGGCCGTCCAGGGGGAGGGGTTCGCCCGTCGCGGCGGCGCGGACGGCCTTGCGGATCACCCGGGCCTCCACCAGGCCGGCGTCGGCCAGCAGGGGCGTGGCGAAGAGGTCCATCAGGTCGTCGGCGGCGAGGCGCAGGCCCGCGCGGGTGGCCGCCGCCGAGGAGGCCTGGGACGGGGCGCCCCAGCCGGGTGGGAGGTCGGTGACGCCGGCGCCCTCCAGGACCCTGCGCAGGACGGAGGCGCGGGCGCCGGGCTGGACGCGCAGGGCCTCGGGGAGGGCGCGGCAGGCGCGGACGACCTGGTTGTCGAGGAAGGGCGCGTGCAGCCGCTGGGAGCGGACCTCGGCGGCCTGTTCCAGGACACGCAGGTCGGCGGCGTACCGGGCGAGTGCGGCACGTGCCCGGTAGTCGCCGGGGCGCTGGCCCGAGCCGAGGGCGGACCGGTCCGCCTCCCCCTGCAGCAGAACCGATACTTCAGCCAGTGCCTCCCCGGTCAGCCAGCGGGCCGCCGGCCCGGGTCTCGCCCAGGTGAGCCCGGCCAGGGAGGCGCCGACCGCGCCCTTGGGGTCGTCGAAGCGGTGGCGCATCAGCCGCTCGGCGAGCAGTTCCAGGCCCGTCCGGTACGGGGTGCGGGCCAGGCGCCGGGCGGCGCTGTACACGCGCGCGGGGACCATCACCGAGCCGTCGGCCCGGGCGAGCGCGGCGACCGGCCGGACCAGATGCCGTCGTCTGCGGTCCAGCAGGAGGTCCGCGAGGCGGGCGGGGTGGGCGTCCAGGACCTCGCGGGCGCCGTGTCCCGTGAAGTGGTCGGCGCTGCCGGCGGCGAGGCGGGCGCGATGGCGGGCGGCGGTCACCAGCGAGGGACCCGGCTCGTCGGTGAGGGGGCCGTCGAGATCGGCGTACGGCAGGCTCTCCTCGCCGCCCGTGACCACCACGTGGTGCAGGCGCGGGTTGGCCGCGAGGGTGCCGGCGCGCTCGACCTCGGACTCGCGGCCGCGCACGGCCAGGTCGTTGAAGGTGACCGCGAGCAGCCGCTCCCCGGCGCCCGTGCCGTGCCCCAGCAGGGTGCCGGGTCGGCCGGGCAGCCCGGCGGCGAGCAGGGCGAGGGTGCCGGAGGCCGGTCCGCCGGACAGGTCGGCGCCGATGCCGGGCACGGGCATCCCGCGCGCGGCCCGCCGCTCGGCCGGACCCATCCCGGGCACCGGCCCGGGGTCGAGGTCGGGCACGTGCCGGGGTGCCGAGAGCCGCGCGCGCACCGCCTCGACGAGGGCGTCCCGTACGGCGTCCACCGCGACGTCCGGGTCGGCGGGGGGCGCGGCGACCGCGAGGGAGGCGACCGGCTCGTATCCGGTGATCTCGCGCGCTCCGGCGCGCAGGACGAGCGCGTGCCCCGGCGGGACGCGCCGCACCCCCTCGTACGGGGTGGTGTCGCGCAGCGCGGCCGGTACGTCCGGGGCGGCGAGCAGGGCGGCCAGGTGGCCGAAGTCGAGGTTGGCCTCGATGAGGTCGGCGAGCGGCAGCGCGGCGGTGGCGTAGGCCGTGCCGCCGTCCCAGGGGGTGTGGAAGACCGGGCGGGCGCCCGCGAGGTCGCCGCAGACGGTGATGCGGCGGCCCACCTGGACGACGGCCGTGTAGCTGCCCGGCCAGGTGGTCAGATGGCGCAGCGCGCCCCCGCGGGCGGTGAACAGACCGCGCCGCAGCTCCTCGTCGGTGGCGCCGCAGGTGCCGAGGACGGCGATGCGGTTCTGCGCGTCGGCGTGCACCACGCGCACCTCGTCGGGCCGCCAGTCGCCGACGGCCCACAGCGGGTCGGGGTCGCCCCACAGGAGGTGGGAGCCGACGGGGCGCAGCGTCTCGCCGTCGTATCCGGTGGCACCCGCGGAGCCGATTTCGGCGACGCCAGCGGCGGTGCTGCTCCAACCCACCAACCACCGCATCGACGCCTCCACACAGCGTGGACAACCAGTGCACCGTACGAACCGGGACCCATGCTGCCATGAAGAACGCGCCACGGAGGCGCGGCGACGCCGCCTTCGATCGAGGGAAACCGGTGCCGGAAGCCGCAGGGGGCGGCAGAGTATCGGTTGCGGGCCGGTGGGTGAACACCTGGGCGGCCGGGGGAGGATGCCGGAAGTGCGTGTGAGGGGTGCGACGCGAATGCGCCCCCTGTATGCGCCCCGAAAACGCCCTTCACGCCCTCAAGTCCCGTGGTGAGAGCGGTAATCGCTCTTGGGGGCGAGGACTATTTTCAGCCAAATCGGTGACAGCCGCGGGGGTTTGAGCACGCTCCGTACAGGCTCGCGCAAGGGTTCCGGCACGGGCACGCGCACAGTCCGGGAGGCGGTCTTCGCCTCCCGGACCGGTCCGCCACCCGCGGGGATGAAGGCGGCGGTGTCCCCCAGCCCACTGGATCCAGTACAGCGGGCCGACCCACGCGACAGCCATGGAACCGCTCCCCGGGTGGCCGGAGAAGAGCGCACGGACGGGCGCACGGCCACACGTGCGGGGGCACGCCGCGACGCCCCGTGCACGGTGCGTACAGGGCCGTACTCCCGTACGGACCACAATCCCGCCATCCGGAACAATGCCCCTTAACGCTTGGGATGCGGCGAACTACGCTGGGTTTACGAATGCCGCACGGTTATGCCAGCGCGGCAGCCGTCTGTGTCGAGGGGTGACGCATGTCCAGGGAGCAACGCGGGCCGAACGACAAACTCGGCACCGTTCTCGCCCTCGCGGGAATCAGCAACGCGGGACTCGCGCGACGCGTCAACGACCTTGGCGCCCAACGCGGGTTGACGCTTCGCTACGACAAGACCTCGGTGGCGCGCTGGGTCTCGAAGGGGATGGTGCCGCAGGGTGCGGCGCCGCACCTCATCGCGGCCGCCATCGGCCAGAAGCTCGGCCGCCCGGTGCCGCTCCACGAGATAGGGCTGGCGGACGCGGATCCGGCACCCGAGGTGGGCCTGGCCTTCCCCCGGGACGTGGGGCAGGCGGTGAGGTCGGCCACCGAGCTGTACCGGCTCGACCTGGCCGGACGCCGGGCCGGCTCCGGCGGCATCTGGCAGTCCCTCGCCGGGTCGTTCGCGGTGACGGCGTACGCGACGCCCGCGTCACGGTGGCTGATAACCCCCGCCGACAGCTCCGTCGCGCGGGAGGCGAACGCCGCCGAGGGCTCCGGCGCGCCGATCAAAGTCGGCCACAGCGATGTGCAGAAGCTACGGGAGGCCGCCGAGGACGCCAGACGCTGGGACTCCAAGTACGGAGGCGGCGACTGGCGTTCGTCCATGGTGCCGGAGTGCCTGCGGGTGGAGGCGGCGCCGCTGCTGCTCGGCTCCTACTCGGACGAAGTGGGCCGCGCCCTCTTCGGGGCCTCCGCCGAACTGACCCGGCTGGCGGGCTGGATGGCCTTCGACACCGGACAGCAGGAGGCGGCGCAGCGGTACTACATCCAGGCGCTGCGGCTCGCCCGCGCGGCGGCGGACGTCCCGCTCGGGGGCTACGTACTGGCCTCCATGTCGCTGCAGGCGACGTACCGGGGCTTCGGCGACGAGGGCGTCGACCTCGCGCAGGCGGCCCTGGAGCGCAACCGGGGACTGGCGACCGCCCGCACGATGAGCTTCTTCCGGCTGGTGGAGGCGCGGGCACACGCGCGTGCGGGGGACGCGCCGGCCGCCGGCGCGGCGCTGAAGGCGGCGGAGAGCTGGCTCGAGCGATCCAGGGAAGGTGACAACGATCCTTCTTGGCTTGGTTTTTATGGCTATGACCGGTTCGCCGCCGACGCGGCGGAGTGCTACCGCGATCTGAAGGCGCCGCGCCAGGTGCGGCGGTTCACCGAGCAGGCGCTGTCGAAGCCGACGGAGGAGTTCGTGCGGTCGCACGGGCTGCGCCTCGTGGTGTCCGCCGTCGCCGAGCTGGAGTCGGGCAATCTGGACGCCGCCTGCGAGCAGGGGGTGCGGGCCGTGGAGGTGGCCGGGCGGATCTCCTCCGCGCGTACCACCGAGTACGTGAAGGATCTGCTGCACCGGCTGGAGCCGTACGGGGACGAGCCGCGGGTGGTGGAGCTGCGCGAGCGGGCCCGGCCGCTGCTGGTGGCTCCCGCATAGGACCCCCGGTCCGGGTTTGAAGGCATTGTCAGTGGCGCAGTGCACTATCGGAGCCGGGAGGTGGTGCGGGTGCGTGAGGGTGCGTACGACTGCGACGTACTGGTGATCGGAGGGGGGATCGTCGGCCTGTCGACGGCCTACGCGATCACGCGTGCGGCGCCGGGTACGCGGGTGACCGTGCTGGAGAAGGAGCCGGGGCCCGCCCGGCACCAGACAGGGCGCAACAGCGGGGTCATCCACAGCGGTGTCTACTACCGGCCGGGCTCGCTCAAGGCGCGGTACGCCGTGCGCGGCGCGGCCGAGATGGTGAAGTTCTGCGCCGAGTACGGCATCGCGCACGCCGTCACCGGGAAGCTGATCGTCGCCACCGAGCGGGACGAGCTCCCCCGGCTGCACGCGCTCGTGCAGCGCGGCCGGGAGAACGGGATACAGGTGCGCGAGCTGGGCGCCGCCCAGATCGGCGAGTACGAGCCGGAGGTGCGCGGCCTCGCCGCGATCCACGTCGGCACGACGGGGGTCTGCGACTTCGTGGGCGTGGCCCGGCAGCTCGCCCGGGCCTCGGGGGCGGAGATCCGGTACGGCGCGCGGGTGGTCCGGGTGGACCGGCGCCCGGAGCGGGGCGTGGCCGTGCTGACCGCGGCCGGCGACGTCGTACGGGGCCGGGTGCTGGTGAACTGCGCCGGGCTGCACTGCGACGAGGTGGCGCGGCTGACCGGGGACGAGCCCGGGGTGCGGATCGTGCCGTTCCGGGGCGAGTACTACGAGCTGGCGCGGCCCGAGCTGGTGCGCGGGCTGGTGTATCCGGTGCCGGATCCGGCGTTCCCGTTCCTCGGGGTGCATCTGACCCGGGGGATCGACGGCGGCGTGCACATCGGGCCGAACGCGGTCCCGGCCCTGGCCCGGGAGGGGTACGGGTGGGGCGTCGTACGGCCCGGGGAGCTGGCCGGGACGGTCGCCTGGCCCGGCTCGTGGGTGCTGGCCCGGCGGCACTGGCGGTACGGGGCCGGGGAGCTGCGGCGGTCGGTGTCCAAGGGGGCGTTCCTGACGGCGGTGCGCAGGCTGCTGCCGGCCGTCGATGAGGCGGACCTGGTGCGCGCCCCGGCCGGGGTGCGGGCACAGGCGGTGCTGCGGGACGGGACGCTGGTGGACGACTTCCTGATCCGGGAGGGGAGCCGGGCGGTGCACGTGCTCAACGCCCCGTCGCCCGCGGCGACCGCCTCGCTGCCGATCGGCCGAGAGATCGGGCGCCGGGTGCTGGACATGCTCGGTGCGCTGTGACGCCCGCCCGCTGTGACGTCGGCCTCCGCTGCGGGCGGCGGCCCGGGAAATCGCGCCGCCGCCGTAAAATCGGTGTCACTGTGTCTGACTCGCTGAACCTCCCCGAAGCCCCCCGGCCCGCGACCGCCGCCGCGCCGCGGCCCTCGCACGTCCCCGGTGTGTCCGTGCGGCACAGCCGGGACAAGGGGGAGCCGCGGTTCCCCGACGGGCCCAAGGCCGACCCGGCCGGATCGCACTTCGAGCGGCGGATCCGGAGTTTCCAGCCCCGGCGGAGCCGGGTCACGGCGGGACAGGCCGACGCGCTGCAGCGGCTGTGGCCGAAGTGGGGTCTGGACATCGACGGACAGCGGGTCATCGACCTCGGCGAGCTGTTCGGCGACGACCGTCCCGTCGTGCTGGAGATCGGGTTCGGGATGGGCGAGGCCACCGCGCGGATGGCGGCCGGGGACCCCGGCACCAACATCCTCGCGGTCGACGTGCACACCCCGGGCCAGGGCAACCTGCTCAACCTCGCCGACCAGGCCGGACTGTCCAACGTCCGGGTGGCCAACGGCGACGCCATCATCCTGCTCCGGGAGATGCTCACGCCCGACTCGCTCGACGGGCTGCGCGTGTACTTCCCCGATCCCTGGCCCAAGAAGCGGCACCACAAGCGGCGGCTGATCCAGCCCGAGTTCCTGACGCTGGCCGCGAGCCGGCTGCGGCCCGGGGCGGTCGTGCACTGCGCGACCGACTGGGAGCCGTACGCCGAGCAGATGCTCGAGGTGCTCACCGCGCACCCGGACTTCGAGAACACCCGGGCCGACGGCGGTTTCGCGCCGCGTCCGCCGTTCCGGCCGCTGACCCGTTTCGAGGGGCAGGGGCTGGAAAAGGGACACGTGGTGAACGACCTGCTCTTCCGCCGCGTACCGCACCGGGATCGCTAGGCCCTGTCCCGCCGTCCAGCACCAGCCCGTTCCCCGGTCACCGTTAGGGTCGATGCCGTGGCCATCAGTCCTCCGTACCCGAGCTACTCCCCCGGCCCCGGAAGCGGAACGCACCCGCACTGGTGGCAGCGCCGGTGGGTGCGCTACGGGGCGCTGATCACGCTGCTGGCGCTGTCCGGCCTGGTCATCCTGGCGCTGGTGCGCCGGCAGACCGGCACCACGGGCTTCCTGGTCGGTCTCGGGCTCGCCGTGCTTCCCGTGCCCTGGCTCCTCGCCGCCTTCCGCTGGCTGGACCGGGTCGAGCCCGGCCCCTGGCGGAACCTGGTCTTCGCGTTCGCCTGGGGCGCCTGCGCGGCGGCGCTGATCGCCATCGTCGCCAACAGTTTCGCGACGAAGTGGATAGCCACCTCGACCGCCGATCCCGCGGGCGCCGACACCCTCGGCGCCACCGTGATAGCGCCCGTGGTGGAGGAGTCCGCGAAGGCCGCGGCCGTGCTGCTGGTCTTCCTCTTCCGCAGACGGGACTTCACCGGGATCGTCGACGGCGTGGTGATAGCCGGCGTCACCGCCACCGGCTTCGCGTTCACCGAGAACATCCTCTACCTGGGCACGGCCTTCGGGACCGACCAGCTCAGCGGCGGCCACGGCATCGCCTCCGTCACCGCCGCCACCTTCTTCGTGCGCGTGGTGATGTCCCCCTTCGCGCACCCCCTGTTCACCGTGCTCACCGGCATCGGATTCGGCGTCGCCGCGCTCTCCACCGAACGGCAGCCCGCCCGGCGCGTGCTGGTCCCGCTCGGCGGACTGCTGCTGGCGATGAGCACGCACGCCCTGTGGAACGGCTCCGCGACCTTCGGCCAGTTCGGTTTCCTCGCCGTCTACGCCGCCTTCATGGTGCCCGCGTTCGGGCTGCTGACCTGGCTGGCGGTCTGGACCCGGCAGCGGGAGCTGCGGACCGTGCGGGAGGAGCTGCCGGCGTACGTGCACGCCGGGTGGCTCGGGCCGGCCGAGCCGTTCGTCCTCGGGTCGATGCGGGCGCGCCGCGCCGCCCGGGACCACGCCCGCCGCCACTTCGGCGGGCGGCCCGCGGCGCGGGCGGTCGCGCAGTACGAGGCGTACGCCACCTCGCTGGCCTTCCTGCGGCACCGGGGGCGGCGGGGACGGGCCGGCGCCGACTGCGCCGCGCGGGAGCAGGAGCTGCTCGCCGAACTGTGGCGGCGCCGGGAGGTGGCCCGGCCGGCGCTGGAGCAGGCTGCCAGGACGGTGGCCCCGGTGCCGGCGCCCTCGGCGTACTGGGCGCGGTACGGGTATCCGGCGACACCCGCCGCCGGGCACCCGGGGGCGTACGGGCAGGGTCACCCGACGGCGTACGGGCACCCCGCGGTGCCGTACGGACATCCGGCGGCGCCGTACGGCGGCCAGGGGTCCCCGTACGGGAACCCGGCGGCGCCGTACGGGGGCCCGGGGGCGCCGTACGGGAACCCGCCCGTGCCGCCGGCCCGGTACCCCGGGTACAACCCGTACCGGCCCTAGGGGGCGTCTCCGCGTCGCGGACCCACGAAGATCGGGGAGACGCCCCCTAGCCGGGCACCCGGCCGGGAATCAGGCGGAGGCCTGGTTCAGGCGGTCCACTTCCTCCTGGGTGAGCCGCAGCTCCGCCACGCCCAGCAGCGCCGGGAGCTGTTCCACCGTGCGGGCCGAGGCGATGGGAGCCGTGACCGTCGGCTGGGCGGCCAGCCAGGCGAGGGCGACCGTGGCGACGGGCGCGTCGTGGGCGCCGGCGACCTCGTCCAGTGCCGTGAGCACCCGCTGACCGCGCTGGGAGTCCAGGTGCTTGGCGGCCGAGCCGGCGCGGGCGCTGTCGACCTTCGTGCCGGGGCGGTACTTGCCGGTGAGGAAGCCGGAGGCGAGCGCGAAGTACGGGACCGCCGCGAGGCCCTCACGGGCGGCGAGGTCCTGCAGCGGACCCTCGTAGGTGTCGCGGGAGACCAGGTTGTAGTGGGGCTGGAGGGCCACGTACCGGGCCAGGCCCTCGCGGTCGGAGAAGTCGAGGGAGGCCCGCAGCCGCTCGGGGCTGATGTTGGAGGCGGCGATCTGCCGGACCTTGCCCGCCTTCACCAGCTCGTCCAGGGCGCCGATGATCTCCTCCACCGGCACCTCGGGCTTGTCGAAGTGCGTGTAGTAGAGGTCGATGTAGTCGGTGCCCAGACGGCGCAGGGAGGCGTCGGCGGCGGCCTTGATGTTGGCCGCGGTGAGCCCCTGGTACTCCGGGTGCTGGCTCACCTTGGTCGCGACGACGACGTCGGAGCGGTTGCCCCGAGCCGCCAGCCACTTGCCGATGAGGGTCTCCGACTCACCGCCCTCGTTGCCCTCGATCCACGCCGAGTAGGAGTCGGCGGTGTCGACGAAGTTGCCGCCGGCGGCCGTGTAGGCGTCGAGGACGGCGAAGGAGGCCTTCTCGTCGGCGGTCCAGCCGAAGACGTTGCCGCCGAGGGCGAGCGGGAAGACCTCGAGGTCGGAGGAGCCGAGTTTGCGCGGGGAAGCAGTCATGCCCTGTTACAACGATCATTCCGGTACCGCCCATTCCGCGATCGCGCGAACGGTGTGTGAACGCGGCCGGCGGCCCCGGCACCAGGGGTGGTGCCGGGGCCGCCGGGAGAGCGGTCCGGGGTGCCGGGCGGGTTCAGGAGGCCCGGGTGGGGCTCAGGGGTTGAGGCCCTTGCCGTGCAGCCACGCCATCGGGTCGATGCCGGTGGCCGCGCCGCCGGGGTGGACCTCCAGGTGCAGGTGCGGGCCGGTGACGTTGCCGGTGGCGCCGACACGGCCGATGACGTCGCCGGTGCCGACCTTCTGGCCGACGGAGACGCTGATCGAGGACTGGTGGCAGAACCAGAGCTCGGTGCCGTCGTCGAGGGTGAGGATGGTGCGGTAGCCGTAGGAGCCGGCCCAGCCCGCCTCGGTGATGGTGCCGCTGTGGATGGCCTTGATCAGCGTGCCGGTGGGCGCGGCGAAGTCGAGGCCGGTGTGGTAGCCGGAGGACCACATCGAGCCGGCCTGGCCGAAGGTCGAGGTGATCGTGTACGAGGACGTCGGCAGCGTGTACTGCTTGGCCAGCTCGGCCAGCCGCTCCGCCTCGGCCTTCTTCTCGGCGGCGGCCTCCGCCTCCTTCTTGGCCTCGGCGGCCTTGGCGGCGGCTTCCTTCTTCGCCTTGGCGGCCGCGTCGGCGGCCTGCTTCTCGGCGGCGGCCGCCGCTGCCGCGGCCGCCTTGGAGTCGGCCTTGCTCTGCTGCTGCTCGGCCTGGGCCATGATCCGGCTGCGCAGGGTCTCGCCCGCGTCGGAGCCGTCCTGGCCGGTGTCGGCGGCGGCGGCGGTGGTGGTGCCGACCGTGCTGAGCGAGGCGGTGGTGGCCTCGGACGCCCCGGAGGGGCCGTCGTCGAACAGGGAGCCGACGGACGGCAGATCGGGCATGGAGATGGACACCGGGGGCTTGCCGGTGTGGGCGCTGGCCATGCCGCCCGCTCCGACGGCCGCTATGACGCCGACGCCGAGGACGGTGGAGCTGCGAGCGAGTCCGCCGCCGCGCTGCTTGGCGACGCGGTGCCGGCCGCGTACGGGGCGGATGGACTCCTCGGTGGGGTTCCACTCCTCCCAGGGGCCCTCTTCGGCGCGGTAGCCGCCGTAGACGAATGTTTCGGTGTCAGGCTGGCTGGGCACGTATGGGGCTTCGGGGGCAGGCCGGTTGGACGCCACGCGGGCGTACTCCTTTCCTTCCTCCGCCTACCGGGTTAGCTGACGGGTTCGGAGCAGGAAGGTCTCCTACGCGCGTATACGTACCGGGAACCGGATCGGTTCACGGTGGCATCCGCGTGATTCACCCCAAGGTGGTGGTTCCCCGGTTCCCTCGCGGGATTCGGCGCGTGCGCACGGAGCCGTCTCTTGTGACGGCTGGGACGACCGCGCTGCGTTATCGAACGTTAATAGACTCACCTGTGAGATTCCAAGCCGTTCGGCTTGATCATTAACGTTCCCCGGGGTGGACGTACACCGCACGTCCGTGAAAAACGGGCGAGTTGACCGGCTTTCAGGAGTCACCGGGTTTTTGATGGTGACTCAGCGGGCAAGCGGAGGGCGCCCGTCCGATCACTCCTGGTCACATCGGCCCGGGGCGGCGTAAGGCCAGCAGCGCCATGTCGTCCGCCATACCGCCCCCGGAGTGCCGCCTGACCTCCGCGGCGAGCCGGGTGAGCAGGGTGCGCGGGTCGGGGAAACGGCGCCCGGCGAGCCGGCGTACCGGGTCGTAGAACCGGCCGTGGGCGTCGCGGGCCTCGGTGAGTCCGTCGGTGAAGAGCAGCAGGGTGGCGCCGTCCGGGAAGCGGGACTCGGCCGCGCGGTCGGGCCGGCGGCCCAGTTCGCCCATGCCGAGCGGCAGCGCGGGCTCGTCCGCGGTCAGCGCCCGCAGGGTGCCGTCGGCGTGGAGCAGCAGGGGCGACGGATGACCGCGGTTGACGATCCGCACCACCCCCTCGCCGTGCGGCAGTTCGGCGAGGACGACGGTGGCGAAGCCCTCCAGCGCGTCGATCCCGTCGCGCCGGGCGCCCTCGCGGGCCAGCGCCCGCTCCAGCCGCCCGGCCACCGCCTCCAGCGTGGCCTCCTGCTCGGCGGCCTCCCGGAATGCCCCGATCAGCACGGCGACGGCGGCGACCGCCCCCATGCCCTTGCCGCGCACGTCCCCGACGACCAGCCGTACGCCGTGCGGGCCGTCCTGCACCGCGTAGAGGTCGCCGCCGATGAACGCGCCCTCCTGCGCCGCCTCGTACCGGGCCGCGATGTCGAGACCGGCGATGCGGGGGGCGGGCTCGGGCAGCACGGCCCGCTGGGCGGCCTCGGCGATCTCCCGGACGGAGGCGAGCCGGCGGTCGCCGAGACGTACGACCCGGTTGATGGCGACGGCCAGCAGGGCGACCGTGGCCACGGTGACGACCTGGGTGACGGTGTTGACGTCCAGACCGGGGCCGAAGTGGGCGTGCACCACATAGGTGGCGGCCAGGGCGGCCAGGCCGGTGAGGAGCGTGGTGCGCAGGGACGTCAGGGGCGCGGCGACCAGCGGGGCCGCGGTGAAGAACGGCACGGCGGTGAAGTCGCGCGGGGTGAGCAGGTCGTACAGCAGCCCGCCGACGACGAGCAGAAGGGCGAGGGCGCGGGGCAGGGTGCGCGTCACGGGGCGGGGGCACCGCTCCGGCGGCGTCTGCGCGGGGCCGGCGCCGAGGCCCTGGTCCGGGACGGACTCACCGGAGAGCCGGCCGCCCGCCCTGGCGTACGGGCTCTCCTCCACCTCACCAGGGCGCACTGCTGGTCTCCCGTGTCCTCGACGTACGACCAGCGTGGCGGGGGCGCGGGAGGCGGGCGACTGCTGTGGCCCGAGCGGATGACCTGCTGTGACGTACGCCACTCACCGGGCGCCACGGCGTCCCGGGCGCCCGGCGGGACCCGGAAAACACTCAGGGCCGGAATCCATGAACTGGATTCCGGCCCTGAGTCTTCAGTAGCGGGGACAGGATTTGAACCTGCGACCTCTGGGTTATGAGCCCAGCGAGCTACCGAGCTGCTCCACCCCGCGTCGTTGTGTCTCAAGCATACGCCATCCACGGGGGTGCTCCGCACACACGTTTTCGCGCGGCGCCGCTCAGGGCAGCAGATGCGCGTTCGGCGCCTTGGCCGGGCCCTCGCACTCGGGGAGCAGGACGACGTCCACGCCGGCGGCCGCCAGCACACCTGTGCCGTCGGCGCCGGGGACGAAGGTGTCCGGCTCCCGCCAGGCCGTGACCACCCGGCGCACGCCCGCGCGCAGGATCAGCTCGGCACAGGGTGCGGGGCGGGAGGCGCGGCGGGAGCAGGGCTCCAGGCTGCTGTAGACGGTGGCGCCGGGCAGCCGGGGGTCGGCCGGGTCGAGCTTCGCCAGGGCCGCCTCCTCGGCGTGCACCACGGGGTCGCCGCCCTCGCGCGAGTGGCCGCGGGCCAGCTCGGTGCCGTCGGCGGCCACCACCACCACGCCGACACTGAACGCCGTGCGGGAGGGCGGGCACAGGGCCGCCAGCTCACAGGCGGTGGCCAGCCAGCGCCGGTCGGCGGCGGCCGGCAGGGGGCCGGCGCCCGGGGCGGTGGGTTCGTAGCGCATGAGGACGACGTCCTCGATCCGGCGGGACTCGGTGAGCCGGAGCCGGCCGCCCTGGTAGGCGCCGGGGCCGAACAGGCGCGGGGCGGCCGGGTCGCCGACGAACAGCGGGGCGAGGACGAGCTGGAGTTCGTCGGCGAGTCCTTGCTGGAGGAGCTGGGTGTGGACGGTTCCGCCGCCCTCGACCATCAGGCGCCGCACGCCGCGCACGTCGTGCAGGTGCTCCAGCAGGGCGCGCCAGCCGAGCTCGGGGCCGAGCGGGACCACGTCGGCGGTCCCGGCGAGGACGCGGGCGGCCCGTTCGGCGCCCCGGTCCGTGGTGCAGACGAGCTTCTCGCCGCCGGTGTGCCAGAAGTTCGCGGCCGGGTCCAGGTCGCCGGAGGCGGTGACGGCGATCTTCAGCGGGTACGCGGGCCGGCCCTCGGCCACCCGGGCGGCACGGCGCGCGGGCGAGTTGACGAGGAGCCGGGGGTTGTCGGCGCGGATGGTGCCGGCGCCGATCAGGATGGCGTCCACCGAGGCCCGCACCTCGTCGACGCGGTCGAAGTCGGCCGGGCCGGAGAGCAGCAGCCGCTCGGGGCCGGTGTCGTCGAGGTAGCCGTCGAGGGAGACGGCGGCGGACAGCAGGACGTACGGGTACGGCATCGGCGCGCTCCCTCGCGAAGACCCCGGCGGAGCCTTGGTTCAAGTTTGAAACAAACCTACACTGGCGGCATGACGACCCGCTGGCTCACCCCCGAGGAGCAGCGCGCCTGGCGCGCCTACATCGCCGCCTCCCGGCTGCTGGAGGACGCCGTCGACCGGCAGCTCCAGCAGGAGGCCGGCATGCCCCACCTTTTCTACTCCGTGCTGGCCAACCTCTCCGAGACCCCCGACCGGCGACTGCGCATGACCGACCTGGCCGAGACCCTGAAGATCACTCGCAGCAGGCTGACCTACGCGGTGACCAGGCTGGAGCGGGACGGGCTGGTGCGCCGGGAGGACTGCCGCCAGGACCGGCGCAGCAGTCTCGCGGTGCTGACACAGGAGGGGATGGCCGTGCTGGAGCGTACGGCACCCGGACATGTCGAGACGGTCCGCACGACCCTGTTCGACCGGCTCACGCCCGAGCAGGTGGGACAGCTGGAGGAGATCTGCGCCGGGGTGGCCCGGGTGCTGGAGGGCGAGGAGACCGGGACCGCCGCGGAGGACGTGCCCTGGCGGCGGCGGGCGTCGCCCTGTTCGGGACAGCCGGCCGGGCCGCCCGGTTCCTGAGCGCGGCCCCGCGCGACCCCGCGTGGCGCCGCGCGGAATCCGTTGCTTGAACTTTTAAGCATGAGGTAGGGTCCCGGACGGAGCTGCTGCTTCAAATCTGAAGCAGCAGCCAAGGGACGGAACCCGGAGGCCCGCATGTCCGACACCCCCGCCGCCACCCCGCGCGCCCGCGTCCGGGTACCGCTGCGGTTCCACGACGGCTACCGCGTCGACGCCGAACTCGTCACCTTCCACGGTCTGGAGGACGGCCAGGAGCACGTCGCCGTCGTCCTCGGCGAGCCCGGCGCGGTCCCGCTGGTGCGGCTGCACTCCGAGTGCCTGACCGGGGACGTCTTCGGCTCGGCCCGCTGCGACTGCGGGCCGCAGCTCCGTGAGGCGGTCGAACGCATCGCGGAGCGCGGGGGCGTGCTGCTCTACCTCCGCCAGGAGGGGCGCGGCATCGGCCTGTACAACAAGCTCGACGCCTACGCCCTCCAGGACCAGGGGCTCGACACCTACGAGGCCAACGCCGCGCTCGGACTCCCGGAGGACGCCCGCGACTACACCGCCGCCGCCCAGATGCTGCGCGCGCTCGGCGTCGGGGAGCTGGACCTGCTGTCCAACAACCCGGACAAGGCCGAGCAGTTGCGCTCGCTCGGCGTCGTCGTCCGGGACCGGGTGCCGACCGGGGTCTTCACCACGGCCCACAACGTCCGTTACCTGCGCGCGAAGGTCCTGCAGACCCAGCACACGCTGCCGCTCGGCGAGTTGGAGGCCCTGCCGGAACTGAGCGCGGGCTGAGCGGGGACGGCACGGCGCCCGACGGTGCCGGACGGTCCCGGAACTAGTGCACGGAGAGGCCGCCGTCGACGAAGACCGACTGGCCGGTGACGTAGCCGGAGGCGCGGCTCGCCAGGAACACCGCGGCGCCCGCGAAGTCCTCGGCCAGGCCGTTGCGCCCCACCATCGTGCGGGCGGCGAGCGCCGCCACCCGCTCCGGGTCGGACGACAGACGCGCGTTGAGCGGCGTCATGACGAACCCCGGCACGAGCGTGTTGCAGGTGACCCCGTACGGCGACCAGGCCTCGGCCTGCGACCGGGCCAGCGACTCCAGCGCGCCCTTGGAGACACCGTAGGCACCGCTCTGCACGAACGCCCGGTGCGCCTGCTGGGAGGTGACGTGGATGATCCGCCCGAAGCCGCGTTCGGCCATGCCGGGTCCGAACCGCTGCCCCAGCAGATAGGGCGCCTCCAGGTTCACCGCCATGGTGGCGTCCCAGACGTCCTCGCCCAGCTCGCCCATCGGGGGCCGCAGATTGATCCCGGCGGAGTTGACGAGGATGTCGGGTTCCCCGAACACCCCGGCCACCTCCTCGGCCGCCGCGCGCACCCCCTCGCGGGTGCCGAGGTCGGCGCGCACCGAGGCCGCCCGGCAGCCGTCAAGGGCCAGCTCCTCGACCGTGGCGGCGAGTTCCGCCTCGCCGCGCGCCACGACCACCACGCTCGCCCCGGCCCGCGCCAGGGCACCGGCGACGGCCCGCCCGATGCCGGAACTGCCCCCGGTCACCAGGGCGACCAGGCCGTCCAGCGAGAACAGCTCCGAGAGATAAGCCCGCGAACCCATCCCCGCACCCTAGGCCGTGCCCGCACGGTCCCCCGGCCGGCCCCACCCGTCGAGGGACACCCGGGGGCCGCCGCCGAGGTACCCGGACAGGGCGTGGCGGGTGCCGGGCACGCAGTTCACGGGCAGCTCGTCGATGCCGGTCCAGCGGACCTCGGCGTGCTTGGCGGGTTCCCGGTTCTCGGGCTCTCCGCTCCACTCGTGGGCGGCGAAGACGACGGTGAGGTAGCCGCCCGGCGCCTCGACGCCCCGGGCGCCGTGGATGAGGTGCGCGACCTCCAGCGCCTCGGGCCGCACGGTCAGACCGGTCTCCTCGTACAGCTCGCGCACGGCGGTGGTGGTGACCGGCTCGCCCGGTTCGCTCTTGCCCACCGGGAGGTCCCACAGGCCCCGGCCGAACTTGGCCCGCTCGCCGCGCCGGAGGAGGACGACCCGGCCGGCGGCCCGGTCGTGGACGATGACGGCGGCGGCCAGCAGCGTCATGGACGCGAGAGCGGGGGGCAGGGCCCCGGGTCGGCCGCCGGTCTGCGGCTGGGTCACGGCATGTCCCTTCGGCGGGCCGCCGGGCACCGGCCCGCGGTCGCGGAGAACCCCGGGAAACGGCTCGCCCCCGGCTCGGTGTGTCGTTGAACCGGGGGCGGCACTGCGTAGGCCCTGTGGGACTCGAACCCACAACCAATGGATTAAAAGTCCACTGCTCTGCCAATTGAGCTAAGGGCCCTGGCGATGTTGCCTGTCCGAGCATAGCCGGACGCGGCCGGGGTTCCGATCGGGTATCGCCGACCCGGCCGCGTCGGGCGGGGGACGTGACTACTTCTCGGCCGGTTCGGCCGGCTCGGGGGCGTGGACGCGGGCCGGGCGCAGGAACCAGTGGCGGGCGGAGGCCAGCCACCAGGTCGCGGCGAAGCCCAGGACGACGAGGACGGCGACCGGGGCGTAGTTGAAGGTCTTCCAGGTGACCGGGGAGACCTGGGGGAGCATGAACAGCACGGTGATGACGCCCACCCAGGTGACGGAGACCAGACCGATCGGGACCGACCAGCGGCCCAGGTGCCACGGACCCCGCTCGAAGGCGTCGCCCTTGCGGACGCGGAGGAGGGTCGGCACGACGTAGGCGATGTAGAGGCCGATCACCGCGATCGAGGTGACCGCCGCGTACGCCGTGGTGTTGATGAGGTAGGGCAGGCCGAGCGCCAGGGCGCCGAGCGCGGCCAGCCAGACCGCCGCCACGGGGGTGCGGGTGCGGGGGCTGACCGTGTGCCAGACCCGGGAGAAGGGCAGCGCGCCGTCGCGGGAGAAGGCGTAGATCATGCGGCTGTTGGCGGTCACCGAGGCCATGCCGCAGAAGAGCTGGGCGCCGATCACCACCAGGAGCAGCAGCTTGCCGGCCGTGGCGCCCAGGGCGTCCAGGAGGATCTGGGCGGGGGGCGCGCCGGTCGGGGACGCCAACTCCCTGTCGTACGACTGGATGGCGAAGGTGAAGCCGAGGAGCAGGACGAAGCCGGCGATCCAGGAGGTCCAGATGGAGCGGACGATGCCCTTCGGGCCGGCCGTCGAGGCGTCGTGGGTCTCCTCCGTCATGTGGGCGGAGGCGTCGTAGCCCGTGAAGGTGTACTGGGCCATGAGCAGACCGAGCAGGACGACGTAGAGGCCGCTGCCCCAGCCCGTCCCGTTGACGAACTTCGTGAACACGAAGGACGCCGGCTGGTGGTGGTCCGGGACGAGGGCCAGCGCGCCGACGATCACCGCCACGCCCAGGACGTGCCACCACACGCTGACGCTGTTCAGGAAGGCGACGATCCGGACGCCGAAGGTGTTCAGCAGACCGTGCAGGAGCAGGATCGCCGCGAAGAGCAGGACGGTACGGCCCGGGGTCACCTCGAAGCCGAACTGGAGGTTCAGCCAGGCGCCGAGGAACGACGCCGCGCCGAAGTCGATGCCGGCCGTCACCGCCACCTGGCCCAGCACGTTGAACCAGCCGGTGAACCACGCCCAGGCCGCCGCCGAGCGGGGCGGCGCCAGCCGGTGGGCCCAGAAGTACAGGCCCGCCGACGTCGGGTACGCCGAACAGATCTCGGCCATCGACAGCCCCACGAACAGGGTCATCAGACCGACCGCCACCCAGCCCCAGGTGATCACCGCGGGTCCGCCGGTGACCATGCCGAAGAGGTACAGGGTCAGGCAGCCGGACAGGACCGAGATGATCGTGAAGGACACGGCGTAGTTCGAGAACGCCGACATCCGGCGGGCGAGGACCTGGGTGTAGCCGAGCTGGGCGAGCCGTTCCTCGTCCGACGGCCCGTCCGGGCCACTCTTCGCTATCGCGTCTTCTGTCATGCCCCCAGCGATTCCCTTCCGCACGTCGTGACATGCGTCACACGAGTGTCGCCCTGGTGCGCCGTCAGGGGGTGGCAGGGTGTGCGGCACGGCGGGGGCCTCGGTCTCAACGAGGATCTGGCAGGATAGGCCGCAGACCAGGAGTCCCTCCAGCAGCGAGGCGGGCTGGCCGCCGCCGGCCGGGCCGAAGAGGGCAGCGCACCCGGCACGCGATCCGCTCCCCGCTGTCCACCTGCTGAAGCCGGAACGGCCGCGGGCCCCGGAGAATCTCCGGGGCCCGCGGCCGTGTGCGGTGGGGACCGGCGGTGGGCCGGTCATCCGATGTCAGCCGTTGCGCTTCCAGCGCGGCTTGTCGTCACGGCGGCCGAAGGAGCCGGAGCCGGAGCCGGTGCCACGGTGGTCGTCACGACGGCCGTAGGGGCGGTCGTGACCGCCCGAACGGAAGCCCGGACGGTCGTCACGGCGCTCGCGGTTGAACGGACGGTCGCTGCCACGGTGACCACCGCGGTCGTCGCGGCGGAAGCCGCCCCGCTCGTCACGGCGCTCGAAGGACCGGCCACCACGGTCGCGGTCGGCGGGACGGCGGTCGTCACGGCGCTCGAAACCACGGCCACCGCGGTCGCCGCGGTCCCCACGGTCGTCACGACGCTCGAAGGAACGGCCACCGCGGTCACCGCGGTCGTCACGACGCTCGAAGCCACGGTCGCGGTCCCGGTCGAACGGACGGCGGTCGTCACGGCGCTCGAAACCACGGCCACCGCGGTCGTCACGACGCTCGAAGGAACGGCCACCGCGGTCACCACGGTCGTCACGACGCTCGAAGCCACGGCCACCGCGGTCGTCACGACGCTCGAAGGAACGGCCACCGCGGTCACCACGGTCGTCACGACGCTCGAAGCCACGACCACCGCGGTCGTCACGACGCTCGTACGGCGCAGAAGCCGCCGGACGGTCCTCACGCTCGGTCTCGCGCTCCGCCGGCTGCTGCGCCGCGGCCTCGACCACGGCCTCCGCCGCGGCCGCCTGGGCCTCGGCCACCGCGGTCTCCGGGTCCTCGCCCCGCTCGCGGGCGACCCGGGCGACGAGGCGGTCGGCCTCCTCGCGCAGCTCGGTGGCCCGGCGCTGGGCGCGCTCGAGCTGCTTGGTGAGCTGGGCCAGGTCGCGCTCGGCCTGCTGGGCCGCGTTGTTCGCGGACTCGGCCTGGACCTCGGTCATCGACCGGGCGC
Organism: Streptomyces sp. NPDC002386; assembly: GCF_053593175.1. Taxonomy (NCBI): domain Bacteria; kingdom Bacillati; phylum Actinomycetota; class Actinomycetes; order Kitasatosporales; family Streptomycetaceae; genus Streptomyces; species Streptomyces sp. NPDC002386. The sequence goes on along the minus strand of NZ_JBSFBX010000002.1, from coordinate 608,430 downwards.
CGGTGATCTCGGCGACCTCCGGGTCGAAGGCGCCGGCGCCCTGGATGATGTGGCGCGCGGCGTCGACGCCCGCGTCCTCCATCAGCCGGAAGATCTGGCGCCGCTGGTGCGGCAGCGACAGAGAGACGACCGTGCCGGTACGGCCCGCACGCGCCGTACGGCCGGCGCGGTGCAGGTAGTCCTTGTGGTCGCCGGCCGGGTCCACGTTCAGCACCAGGTCGATGCCGTCCACGTGGATGCCGCGCGCCGCGACGTCCGTCGCGACCAGGACGTTGACGTAACCGTCCTTGAAGTCGGCCAGCGTCCGGGTCCGGGCGCCCTGGGTCATGCCGCCGTGCAGCGCGTCGGCCTTCGCACCGGCCTCGCGGAGCTGCTCGGCGACGCGGTCGGCACCGAGCTGGGTGCGGACGAAGATGATCGTGCGGCCCTTGCGGGAGGCGATCGCGGCCGTGACCGGCGCCTTGTCCTTCGGCTTCACGATGAGGATGTGGTGGGACATGGTCGTCACCGCGCCCTGGGCCGCGTCCACCTCGTGGCTGACCGGGTCGTTCAGGTAGCGGTCGACGAGCGTCTTGATCTCGTTCTCCATGGTCGCGGAGAACAGCATCCGCTGGCCGCCCGCCGGAACCTGGTCGAGCAGCTCGGTGACCTCGGGCAGGAAGCCCAGGTCGGACATCTGGTCGGCCTCGTCGAGGACGGCGATCTGGGTGTCCTCGAGCGAGCAGGCGCCGCGGTTGATGATGTCGCGCAGCCGGCCCGGGGTGGCGACGAGGATGTCGACGCCGCGCTCCAGGGCGTAGATCTGGTTGCCCATCGACGTACCGCCGCAGACGACCTTCATCTTCAGGCCGAGGACGTCGCCGTACGGCTGGAGAGCGTCGGCCACCTGCATGGCCAGCTCGCGCGTCGGGGTCAGGATGACGGCGCGGGGCTTGTGCTTCTGGGTGCGGCCGCCGGCCAGCGTGGCCAGCGTCGGCAGACCGAAGGAGAGGGTCTTGCCGGAGCCGGTGCGGCCGCGGCCGAGGATGTCCTTGCCGGCCAGGGCGTCCGGGATGGTCGCGGCCTGGATCGGGAAGGGGGTGGTCACGCCGTTCTGCGCGAGCTTGCGCACGACGCCCTCGGGGAGACCGAGGTCGGCGAAGGTGATCTGGGGGGACTGAGGGGTGTCAGTGGTCTCGGGGACCTCGGTGATCTCGGTCGTCCCGTCCACGAGTTCGTCCTTGACGTTCTCGTTCTCGGGCATGACGATCTGATCAGTACTGGACACGGACATGCGAATGCGAAACCTTCCGGAGTCTCTTCGGCACGCGCCCGTCAACTCCGTGATTCGCATACGACCGCCTCAATGCGGTCCGCCACGGCAAGGGAGAGTACGCGCCACACGGCGCGCTCTGTGGTGGCGCCGGGCAAATGGGATCAAACGATCTACCACCATACGCACTCACCACCCCCGAAGGCAAACCGGACCCTGTCGTCACAGGTCAGCGGCGCTCCAGGCGGCTCGCCTCACGCGGGTGCGCCCGCCGCGGGAGCCGGTTCACGCAGCGACAGTTGCGCCCTCGCCTCCTCGTGGGCCGACGAGGACGGCTCCGCCGACGGCGGCTCCGAGGTCGGCCCGGGCGGCGTCGACACCGGCGGCTCGGGCGGGGCGGAGGTCACCGGAGGCGACGGCTGGGCCTTGGTCGGCTCCGGATCCCCCGGCTGCGTGCTCTTCCCCGGCCGCGCGGACGCCGACGGCTCGGCGTCCTTCCCGGACGGCGACGCCGAGGCCGAGGCCGACTTGCCGGGCTTCGCCTTTCCCCCGCGCTCGTGTTTTCCGTCACTCCCCGGACCGCTGTACCCGTAGCCGCCCCCGCCGCCCCCCGGAGAGCCGTCCGGCGCCTCGCCGCCGCGCTGCCCCGCCGAGTGCGCGGGCCTGGCCCGGCCGTCGTCGTCACCGACGCTCACACACCCCGCGGCCACGGACACCGCCAGCGCCGTGACGGCCAGACGGACGGGTACGTACAAGCGGCGCACGGCGGCCACCTCCGGAGGCGGGAAAGGAGTCAACCTCCCCAACTCCCGCCGCCCGCAAGAGGACACGCACCGGGTCCGAACCCGTTCGCTCACCCGTACCCGAGCGCGTGCAGCCGGGCGTCGTCGATGCCGAAGTGGTGCGCGATCTCGTGCACCACCGTGACCTCCGTCTCGGCGACCACGTCCTCCCGGGACGCGCACATGCGCAGCGTCGGCCCCCGGTACACCGTGATCCGGTCCGGCAGCACCCCCGCGTACCACTCGCCCCGCTCCGTCAGCGGCGTCCCCTCGTAGAGCCCCAGCAGCTCGGGATCGTCGGCCGGCGGTTCGTCCTCGACGAACACCGCGACGTTGTCCATCAGCCGCGTCAGCTCCGGGGGGATCCGGTCGAGCGCCTCGGCGACCAGTTCCTCGAACTCCTCGCGCGTCATCTCCAGCACACGGTCATTGTCCGGCACGCGGCGGCCGCACGAGAGGGCCGGAGCGTCGCATATCCGCGCCGGAGCGTGGGCATACGGGCCCAATGGTCCGCGTCCCCGTCGCAGCCCTGAACCGCAGACTCCACCGCACACCCGACCGCAACCGCACCGCCCGCGCCCTGCCCGCCCTCGAACCGGCCGCCCGTCCCCGCCCCTGGCTGAACGCCCTCGGCCTCGGCGCCGTGGTCCTCGCCGGCGCCTGGCTCGGCCTGCTCGTCGTCGGCAACGTACGGGCCCCGGTCGGCCCGATGGACACCACCATGGCGCTGCGCCCCTCGCTCACCGGCGGCACGAAGATCAACGTCTCCCCGCTCGGCGCGCTGACCCTGGACAGCCACGTCGCCCCCGTCCGCCTGGACGTCAACGTCGACCAGCTCGACCCGCCCCGCGCCCAGGCCCTCGTCGACCACCCCGAACGCATCTCCGGCCTCCAGGACGAGGTCGCCCGGGACGTCGAGCACGGCACCCTCGACCTGGCCCTGCGCTCCGGGGTCGCCGTGGTCACCGGCGCCACCGCCCTCGGCCTCGCCGTCTACCGCCGCCCCCGGACCGCCGTCACGGCCGGCGGACTCGCCCTCACCCTGCTCGCGGCCTCCGGCGCCTGCGCCTACGCCACCTGGAACCCCAAGTCCGTCCTCGAACCCCGGTTCTCTGGCCTGCTGTCCTCGGCGCCGTCCGTGGTCGGCAACGCGCGCAGCATCGTCACCGAGTTCGACGTCTACCAGCAGGAGCTGGCCCGCCTGGTCACCAACGTGACCAAGCTCTACGACGTCACGTCCACCCTCCCCGCCTACCAGCCGGACCCGGCCACCCTCCGCGTCCTGCACGTCTCCGACATCCACCTCAACCCGGCGAGCTGGAAGATCATCGGCTCTCTGGTGAAGCAGTACAAGGTCGACGTGATCGTCGACTCCGGCGACACCATGGACCACGGCACGGCGGCGGAGAACGGTTTCCTCGACCCGATCGCCGACCTGGGCGTCCCCTACGTCTGGGTCCGCGGGAACCACGACTCGCGCGTCACCCAGCGCTATCTGGAACGCATGAAGAACGTCCACGTCCTGGACGACGGCCGCGCGCGGACCGTCGCCGGCCTGCGCTTCGCCGGCATCGGCGACCCCCAGTACACCCCCGACCGGTCGGTGGCACCCGGCGGCGACGCGGCCGAACGGCTCGCCGGCGACCGCCTGGCCTCGGCCCTGCGCGACCAGCGGGCGGCCGGCACCCCGGTGGACGTGGCCGTCGCCCACGAGCCCGTGGCGGCCCGGGAGACGGACGGCCAGGTGCCCCTCGTGCTCTGCGGCCACCTGCACCACGAGGGCACCGAGCTGCTGAAGTACGGCACCCGGCTGCGCATGGAGGGCTCGACCGGAGGCAGCGGCCTGCGCGCCGTGGAGGGCAGGTACCCCGACCCCATCGAGGCCTCGATCCTGTACATCGACCGCGACAGCCACCGCCTGCAGGCCTGGGACGAGATCAGGCTCGGCGGCCTCGGCCTGACCACGGCGGAGGTGAGCCGCCACCTCCCGGAGGACGTCCTCGACCACCGCCGGTCCGGCACCACAATCGGCCCGGACACCGCCTCCCCGGCCTCCCCGTAAACCGTTTTGGCGAACCCCGCCGCCATCCCATATGCTTCTCACGTCCCCGACGCGCTGAGAAGCGCCCAGGCGGGCCGATAGCCCTCATCGTCTAGCGGCCTAGGACGCCGCCCTTTCAAGGCGGTAGCACGGGTTCGAATCCCGTTGGGGGCACGCAATACCGTGTGCGACACTGTTGCACGCAAGCTTGGTCCTGTGGAGCAGTTTGGAGTGCTCGCCACCCTGTCAAGGTGGAGGCCGCGGGTTCAAATCCCGTCAGGACCGCTGAGGCTTCCCCGGAAGCCTCGTGGCTGGGTAGCTCAGTTGGTACGAGCGATCGCCTGAAAAGCGATAGGTCGCCGGTTCGACCCCGGCCCCAGCCACAACGAAGGCCCCGATCCCCGGATCGGGGCCTTGTTGTGTTCCGGGTGCCGCTTCGGCCCGGGCACCCGATCCGGTGGCGTCCGGCAGCCGGGGGCGCTACGTTCTCGCTGCTGGAGACGGTTCACCGGGGGACGGGGGAATGATGGGCCGGGACACGGCACGTGTGGTTCGGGACGTCGAGGTGGAGAAGTACCGGGCCCGGTACGGACTGCTGGCCGTCGTGGTCAGCAACATCGCCATCGCCGGGGTCGCCGCCTTCGGGGTGTGGCGGCTGGACGGGGACAAGGCCGTGATCGTCGGGGTGCTGACCGCCGCGTTCACCGCGGTGAGCAGCATGACGACCGCCTATCTGGGGATCAAGGCCGTGTCCAACACCGCGCGGTCGATCGCGCTCGGGGACGGCGCGGCCCGGAGGGACAGGGCGGCGGCGCCCGCGGATCCGCCCGCCGCCTAGCCGCCCACCGCCCGGCGGGTGCTCAGGGGGGTCGTGGCGCGGCCCTCGGGCAAATCGTTCGCCAGGGATTTCCGTGAGGTGAGATCCTGGACGGCGTATGTCTACGCATCCCGCCCCCGCCCTCGGCACCCTCGCCCCCCGCCTGACCGAGCTCTCGCTGCGCGACGCGCACCGGCTCGGCCGGCGGCTCGAGGGCGCGCGCAAGATCCGTAAGCCGGAGGCCCGCGCCGCCGTCCTCGCCGAGATCGAGGACGAGGTCGGCAGGGCCGAGGCCCGGATGGACGAGCGGCGCGCCCGTGTGCCCGCCGTCGACTATCCGGAACAACTGCCGGTCAGCCAGAAGAAGGACGAGATCGCGGCCGCCATCCGCGACCACCAGGTCGTGATCGTGGCCGGGGAGACCGGCTCGGGCAAGACCACCCAGATCCCGAAGATCTGCATGGAGCTGGGCCGCGGCGTGCGCGGCATGATCGGACACACCCAGCCGCGCCGGATCGCCGCGCGCACGGTCGCCGAGCGGGTCGCGGAGGAGCTGCGGACACCGCTCGGGGAGGCCGTCGGCTGGAAGGTCCGCTTCACCGACCAGGTCAACCCGGACGCCACGTTCGTCAAGCTGATGACGGACGGCATCCTGCTCGCGGAGATCCAGACGGACCGCGAGCTGCGCGCCTACGACACGATCATCATCGACGAGGCCCACGAGCGGTCCCTGAACATCGACTTCCTGCTGGGCTACCTCGCGCAACTGCTGCCGCGCAGGCCCGACCTGAAGGTCGTCATCACCTCCGCCACCATCGACCCCGAGCGCTTCTCCCGGCACTTCGGCGACGCGCCGATCGTCGAGGTCAGCGGGCGGACGTATCCGGTGGAGGTGCGCTACCGGCCGCTGCTGGAGGACTCCGACGACGCCGACCGGGACCAGATCACCGCGATCACCGACGCCGTCGAGGAGCTGATGGCGGAGGGTAAGGGGGACATCCTCGTCTTCCTGTCCGGAGAGCGGGAGATCCGGGACACCGCCGACGCCCTCACCAGGAAGAACTACCGGTTCACGGAGATCCTGCCGCTCTACGCGCGGCTCTCGCACGCCGAGCAGCACCGGGTCTTCCAGCCGCACACCGGCCGCCGGATCGTGCTGGCGACGAACGTGGCGGAGACGTCCCTGACGGTGCCGGGGATCAAGTACGTCATCGACCCCGGTTTCGCCCGGATCTCCCGGTACAGCCACCGCACGAAGGTGCAGCGGCTGCCCATCGAGCCGGTGTCGCAGGCGAGCGCCAACCAGCGCAAGGGCCGCTGCGGCCGCACCTCGGACGGCATCTGCATCCGGCTGTACGGCGAGGACGACTTCCTCGCGCGGCCGGAGTTCACGGACGCGGAGATCCTGCGGACGAACCTGGCGAGCGTCATCCTGCAGATGACCGCGGCCGGCCTCGGCGACATCGAGAAGTTCCCCTTCATCGATCCGCCGGACCACCGCAACATCCGCGACGGCGTGCAGCTGCTGCAGGAGCTGGGCGCGCTGGACCCGGCCCAGAAGGACCCGCGCAAGCGGCTCACGGAGACCGGCCGCAAGCTCGCCCAGCTCCCCGTCGACCCGCGGCTGGCCCGGATGGTGCTGGAGGCCGACAAGAACGGCTGTGTCCGCGAGGTGATGGTCATCGCGGCCGCGCTGTCCATCCAGGACCCGCGGGAGCGGCCGGCGGAGAAGCAGGCCCAGGCGGACCAGCAGCACGCCCGGTTCAAGGACGAGACCAGCGACTTCCTCGCGTACCTGAACCTGTGGCGGTACGTCCGTGAGCAGCAGAAGGAGCGGGGCTCCAGCTCGTTCAGGCGGATGTGCAAGCAGGAGTACCTGAACTTCCTGCGGATCCGCGAGTGGCAGGACATCTACACCCAGCTCCGCACGGTCGCCAAGCAGATGGGCATCCACCTCGCCGAGGAGGAGGCCCCGGCCGACCGCGTCCACGTCTCCCTGCTCGCCGGTCTGCTGTCCCACATCGGGATGAAGGACGTGAAGGACGGCAACAAGAACGAGTACCTGGGCGCCCGCAACGCCAAGTTCGCGGTCTTCCCCGGCTCGGCGCTGTTCCGCAAGCAGCCGCGGTTCGTGATGTCGGCCGAGCTGGTGGAGACCAGCCGGCTGTGGGCCCGGGTCAACGCGAGGATCGAGCCGGAGTGGGTGGAGCCGCTCGCCGGCCATCTGCTGAAGCGGACGTACAGCGAGCCGCACTGGGAGAAGGACCAGGCGGCGGTGATGGCGTACGAGAAGGTGACGCTGTACGGCGTCCCGATCGTCGCCCAGCGGAAGGTGAACTACGGCCGGATCGACCCGGAGGTCTCGCGCGAGCTGTTCATCCGCAACGCCCTGGTGGAGGGCGACTGGCGTACGCACCACAAGTTCTTCGCGGACAACCGCAGGCTGCTCAGCGAGGTCGAGGAGCTGGAACACCGGGCGCGGCGCCGGGACATCGTCGTGGACGACGAGACGCTGTTCGACTTCTACGACCAGCGGGTGCCCGAACACGTGGTGTCCGGTGCCCACTTCGACTCCTGGTGGAAGCGGAAGCGGCACGAGCAGCCCGAGTTCCTGGACTTCGAGCGGGCGATGCTCATCCGGGAGTCGGCGGAGGCGGTCACGAAGGCCGACTATCCGGACACCTGGCGCCAGGGGCCGCTGAAGTTCCGGGTGACGTACCAGTTCGAGCCCGGCGCGGACGCGGACGGCGTCACCGTGCACATCCCGCTGCAGGTGCTCAACCAGGTCGGCGACGAGGGCTTCGACTGGCAGATCCCGGGTCTGCGGGAGGAGGTGGTGACGGAGCTGATCCGTTCCCTCCCGAAGCCGGTGCGCCGCCACTACGTGCCCGCGCCCAACTACGCCAGGGCGTTCCTGGAGCGGGCGGTGCCGCTGCAGGAGCCGCTGACGGTGACGATGGCGCGCGAGCTGAGGCGCATGGTCGGTGTGCCCTTCGACGCGGAGGACTTCGACTGGACGAAGGTCCCGGATCACCTGCGGGTCACCTTCCGCATCGTCGACGAGCGGCGCCGCAGGATCGCCGAGGACAAGGACCTGGAGGCGCTGCGGCTGCGGCTGAAGCCGAAGGCGCGTGAGGCGCTCTCGCAGGCCGCGGCGGCCACCGCCTCCCGGCAGGGCGGGGAGTCCCTGGAGCGGTCGGGTCTCACCGACTGGTCGATCGGCACGCTCACCCGGGTCTTCGAGACGCGCCGTGCGGGTCAGCCCGTGAAGGCGTACCCGGCGCTGGTGGACGACGGCGACACGGTCTCGGTGCGGCTGTTCGACACCGAGGCCGAGCAGGCCGAGGCGATGTGGAAGGGCACCCGCCGGCTGATCCTGCGCAACATCCCGGTCAATCCGGCGAAGTTCGCGAGCGACCGCCTCAGCAACGCCCAGAAGCTCGCCCTGTCCGCCAACCCGCACGGGTCGGTGCAGGCTCTCTTCGACGACTGCGCGATGGCGGCGGCGGACAAGCTGATCGCGGACTTCGGCGGCCCGGTGTGGGACGAGGAGTCGTACCGGAAGCTGTACGACAAGGTGCGCGCGGAGATCGTCGACACGACGGTCCGCACGGTCGGGCAGGTGCAGCAGGTGCTGGCGGCCTGGCAGGCCTGTGAGCGGCGTCTGAAGGCCGTGCGCAGCCCCGCGCTGCTGGCGAACCTGACGGACGTCCGCAAGCAGCTCGACGCGCTGGTGAAGCCCGGCTTCGTGACCTGGGCGGGGATACGGCGGCTGTCCGACCTGATGCGCTACCTGGTGGCCGCGGACCGGCGCCTGCAGCAGATGCCGACGGGCGTCCAGCGGGACACCACCCGCATGGAGAAGGTCCACGAGATGCAGGACGAGTACGCCTGGCTGCTGGAGCAGCTTCCCCGGGGACGGCCGGTGCCGCGTGAGGTGCTGGACATCCGGTGGATGATCGAGGAGCTGCGGGTCAGCTACTTCGCGCACGCGCTGGGCACGGCGTACCCGGTCTCGGACAAGCGGATCGTGAAGGCCATCGACGCCGCTGCTCCGTGACCGTACGGACACGGTGGGTGAGTTCGACCAGGGGGCTCACCCTCCTGTACAGTCCTTCTCGCAGCACAGCGCAACAACAAGTGCCGCGAAACCTGGTCCTGTGGAGCAGTTTGGAGTGCTCGCCACCCTGTCAAGGTGGAGGCCGCGGGTTCAAATCCCGTCAGGACCGCAACAAGAGGCCCGCATCCGAGTTCGGATGCGGGCCTCACGCATGAGGAAGGGCCCCGCGCGGGGCCCTTCTCGTTCGCGCCGCGGGTCTTCGCGCCTCCGATCCGCCCACCACGGGGCTCACAGGGGCTGCCCGCGCCCTTGACGGCGTCATCTTCGCTCGGTACCCAGAAGGCAGGGCGTGTTCGCCCCTCGGGCGGCCTCTGGAGGTGGCGTATGGCGGCATCGGCCAGGCACGAGACGCGGGCGCTGCTGAGGGCCCACCTGTCGGCCGCCTCGTCCTACGGGCACCTCACCCGCCACTGCCCCATCTGCCACCGCCTGCTGCGGCTGGTGCTGGACGCCGGTCCTTATTCCCCGGACCCGGATGAGGAGCCCGCCGAGGACGAGCGGCCGCGCAGCGCCTGACCGTCGCCGGCCCGGCCCAACACCCTTGCGTGCGGGGGACGCTGGAGTACGCCATGCTCCATTAGCGCACCGGTGCCGCGGGCAACAAGCACCCCGGCATGTGACGGGAGTCACCGCATGAGTTTTCAAAACCGCGGAACTTAACCCCCTCATACAACTGGTCAATTTAATATGTGCAATTGCACCACCCCCAGAGGTCACGCACAGTCGATCCGACAGCCCTCCCCAGAGTCCGACAAGGACGCTCACAACCGCCGCACCGGCCCCTGGACCAGCGCACAAAAAAGATCGCGCTGGACCCGGCGGAGTCCAGCGCGATCTACGACGCACCCTGTGTCGCTGCCAACAACGTTCTCTTCGGCTTGGGCGTGGGCCCTGTTGGGGCAGGTCCCGCGTCGCTTGGAGCTAGGGTTTCGGGCGCCGCGGCCGGTGGGGGACCGACCGTTTGGCCCGGTTTTCAGTTGTTCAGGCCTCGCTGCGCTGCTGCGGGATGCCCGCGAGCAGTGCGCGGACCTCGGCTTCGCGGTAGCGGCGGTGCCCGCCGAGCGTACGGATCGACGTGAGCTTGCCGGCCTTCGCCCACCGCGTGACCGTCTTGGGGTCGACACGGAACATGGTGGCGACCTCAGCCGGGGTCAGCAGCGGCTCGGCATCAGGGGTGCGAGCGGTCATGAGCGGCCTCCTCGGGAGAACCGAACCTTCTCGGTTCTTTCCTCTAAATTCTGCACCTTGACCCGCGTTGCCCGAAATGGTGGACGCGGGTCGAGTCGGTTATAGGACGAACGGCTTGTCCTCGGCACTACAACTACACCATCTGTCCAGCCGCGTCGGCCAAACCGATGGAATTGCCCTCCCAGGTGTTCATCAGCGACGGAAGCCGATGGACCATGCCATAGCGGACAGTCACGCCACTGTGACGATCAGTCACAGGGGCGATCAGGAGTCGCCAGACCCCCTATAGCGTGCAATGCGGAGAATCCGCCCATGTTGGAGCATAGTTGAGCGGAGGAGCCCTCCCCGGACTCCTTGTCCTATTTTGGCACGAGGGGTGGCAACCAGGGCAAGGCACTTGTAAGTGCTGTCCATCACCCTTGGGACATAAGCCCGGATCAGGACAACATCCCGTCAGGTGCCTCAAGTGCCCTAGACCGTACGCTGTTCGGGGCGATTCGGACCGTGACCTACGTCACTCAGTTGGCGGAGCGCCGGTCCCGTACCGTCCGCCACCGCTCCACCAGCCGCCCGTACGCCTCACCGGCGGCCGTGCCGTCGCCCCGGCGCAGCGCCTCGATGCCCTCGGCGACGTCCGCCGCCGAGTGGTCGTCGGCCAGGTCCACCGCCGGCACCGCGTGCACCAGCCCGCCGTAGTCCAGCTCGACCACCGAGCGCGGGTGGAACTCCTCCAGCCAGCGGCCGACGTCCACCAGACCGTCGATCAGCGGCCCTTCCTCGATGGTGTCCTTCAGGGTGCGCAGCGCCCGGGCCACCCGCCGCCGCGCCTGCACCATCGGGGTGCGGTAGCGCAGCATCGGCGGCACGTCGCCGGACGGCTTGTCGTACCGCCGCTCCTCGTCGGCGACCAGCACGAACCAGTTCAGCGGGATCTGCCAGGTCGCGGTGCGGATCCAGGGGCGGGCGTCGGGGTTGCGGGCCAGCCAGCGCTCGTAGTCCTGGGCGGCCTGGTGGCGCACCACCGGCGGCAGCACCGCGTCCAGCACCGGCGGGGGCAGCTCCTCGCCGAGGCCCGCCAGCGCCAGCCAGCCGCGCAGCCGGGTCCGCCAGGGGCAGACGCAGAGCACCCCGTCGGTCTCCAGCACGAAGGCGTCACCGCTCTCGTGCACCGGCACCGCGACCGGCGGTGTGGGCAGCAAGTCGGCGAGCGACCGGCGCAGTTCGTCCTGGTAGGAGGGACGGTCCGGGCGCCGGGCGTAGCGGGCCCAGTGGGTGCGTTCCGGCTCCGGGAAGGCGGTCAGCGGCTCGTACACACGCAGGTACGCGGCATACGGGACGACCACGGAGGACACCTTGGGCACGCCTGCTCCCTCCCCATCGGGCCCGGCTCGAAACCACACCAAATCGTTTCACGGTGATACGTGCGTACACGGCCCGGGAGAGTGATCCTGAACACTGCGCGGATGGTGAGGGACCCGAGGCTCTACGCTCATGCCACGACCCCGCCACCCGTACGGGGTCGCACCCCACTCGCCGCTACTTACACAGGAGTCACCACAGTGACCGACGTAACCGGCGCGCCTGCTGATGTCCTGCACACCCTGTTCCAGTCGGACCAGGGCGGCCATGAACAGGTCGTGCTCTGCCAGGACCGCGCCAGCGGCCTCAAGGCCGTGATCGCCCTCCACTCCACCGCCCTGGGCCCGGCCCTCGGCGGTACGCGCTTCTACCCCTACGCCACCGAGGCCGAGGCCGTCGCCGACGCCCTCAACCTCGCGCGCGGGATGTCGTACAAGAACGCCATGGCCGGTCTGGACCACGGCGGTGGCAAGGCCGTGATCATCGGCGACCCGGAGCGCGACAAGACCGATGAGCTGCTCCTCGCCTACGGTCGCATGGTCGCCTCGCTCGGCGGCCGCTACGTCACCGCGTGCGACGTCGGCACCTATGTCGCCGACATGGACGTCGTGGCCCGCGAATGCCGCTGGACCACCGGCCGCTCCCCGGAGAACGGCGGCGCCGGCGACTCCTCCGTGCTCACCGCCTTCGGTGTCTACCAGGGCATGCGCGCCTCCGCCCAGCACCTGTGGGGCGACCCCGTCCTGCGCGGCCGCAAGGTCGGCATCGCCGGCGTCGGCAAGGTCGGCCACCACCTGGTCCGCCACCTGCTGGACGAGGGCGCCGAGGTCGTCGTCACGGACGTGCGCGCGGAGGCCGTCCAGCGCGTCCTCGACCAGCACCCCGAGGTGACGGCGGTCGCCGACACCGAGGCGCTGATCCGTCTGGAGGGGCTCGACATCTACGCACCCTGCGCGCTCGGCGGCGCCCTGAACGACCTTTCCGTGCCGGTGATCACCGCCAAGGTGGTCTGCGGCGCGGCCAACAACCAGCTCGCCCACCCGGGCGTGGAGAAGGACCTCGCCGACCGCGGGATCCTCTACGCGCCGGACTACGTGGTGAACGCCGGTGGGGTCATCCAGGTGGCGGACGAGCTGCACGGGTTCGACTTCGACCGGTGCAAGGCCAAGGCGGCGAAGATCTTCGACACCACCCTGGCGATCTTCGCACGTGCGAAGGCCGACGGGATCCCGCCGGCCGCGGCGGCCGACCGGATCGCCGAGCAGCGGATCGCCGAGGCCCGCGCGGCCCGCTGAGCCCCGCCGCGACCGGCCCCCGACCTGTGCGATCGGACGTCCGATCGCACGGGTGCGCGGTACCCGCCGACAGGAACTTGGAGAGAACTCTCACTTCCGTCGGCGGGTCGTACCCCGATAAGTGGTTAAAATCGCCATTGACCAGCGAGGACGGGGCACCTCGAGGGTCCTGTGCACACGCGCGTGCTGCGGGCGACGTACCGTATGGGCGCGGGCTCAGGTACCGTGGAAGCCCTACGGACCGGCCTCTCCACGGAGGGCCCGTTCCGATCATGAACGCGTGTCAGACTCTGGGGCCGTCGAGCCCCGTCACCGAGGGGGTCGAGCCATGGGGCGCGGCCGGGCCAAGGCCAAGCAGACAAAGGTCGCCCGCCAGCTGAAGTACAACAGCGGTGGGACTGACCTGTCACGTCTGGCCAATGAACTGGGCGCATCGACTTCGAGCCAGCCGCCGAACGGCGAGCCGTTCGAGGACGATGAGGACGAAGACGACGACCTGTACTCGCGCTACGCCGACCTCTATGAGGACGACGAGGACGAGGACGAGGGTCCCTCACAACATCGTCGCGGCGCTTGACCTTGCACTGAGCACGTATCCGGTCGGTGGCACTGCCACCGACCGGCTTCTGTGCTGTCCGCAGGTTCAGACCGCGTAGTCCCCGACCAGCTCGGCGCCGGTCTCCTTGGCGCCGCGGTCGGTGATCTCACCCGCGACCCACGCGTCGACCCCGCGGTCGGCCAGGGTCGTGAGGGCCACGTCCGTGGACTCCTCGGGAACGATCGCGATCATGCCGACACCCATGTTGAGCGTCTTCTCCAGCTCCAGGCGCTCGACGTCGCCGGTCCTGCCGACGAGGTCGAACACCGCGCCCGGGGTCCAGGTGGAGCGGTCGACCACGGCGTGCAGTGCGTCCGGGACGACCCGTGCCAGGTTGGCCGCGAGTCCGCCGCCGGTGACGTGGCTGTACGCGTGCACCTCGGTGGTACGGGTCAGCGCGAGGCAGTCCAGCGAGTAGATCTTGGTGGGCTCCAGCAGCTCCTCGCCGAGGGTGCGGCCCAGTTCGGCCACCTCCGTCTCGAGGGCCAGGCCCGCGCGGTCCAGCAGCACATGGCGGACCAGGGAGTACCCGTTGGAGTGAAGCCCGGAGGACGCCATGGCGATCACGGTGTCACCCTTGCGGATACGATCCGGGCCCAGCAGGCGGTCGGCCTCCACGACACCGGTTCCGGCGCCGGCGACGTCGAAGTCGTCCTCGCCGAGCAGGCCCGGGTGCTCCGCCGTCTCGCCGCCCACCAGGGCGCAGCCGGCCAGGACGCAGCCCTCCGCGATGCCCTTGACGATGGCCGCGACGCGCTCGGGGTGAACCTTGCCCACGCAGATGTAGTCCGTCATGAACAGCGGCTCGGCGCCGCACACCACGATGTCGTCCATGACCATGGCGACCAGGTCGTGGCCGATGGTGTCGTAGACGCCCAGCCGGCGCGCGATGTCGACCTTCGTGCCGACGCCGTCGGTGGCGGAGGCGAGCAGCGGGCGCTCGTAGCGCTTGAGGGCGGAGGCGTCGAAGAGTCCGGCGAAGCCGCCGATGCCGCCCAGCACCTCGGGGCGCCGGGTCTTCTTCACCCACTCCTTCATGAGTTCCACGGCGCGGTCGCCCGCCTCGATGTCGACGCCCGCCGCTGCGTAGCTGGCACCAGTTGTCTCAGACATGACTGTGAGAGCTTTCGTGTCGTACTGCAGGGGTGTTACGGGCGCCGGATCGCGTCGGAGGCGGCCGTGGCGGCCGGGCCGGCCGCGAGCTCGGTCTCCAGCAGCTGCTTGCCGAGCAGCTCGGGGTCCGGCAGCTCCATCGGGTACTCGCCGTCGAAGCAGGCGCGGCACAGGTCCGGCTTGGCGATGGTGGTCGCCTCGATCATGGCGTCGATGGAGATGTACGCCAGCGAGTCGGCGCCGAGCGAGGTGCCGATCTCGTCGATGGTCATCCCGTTGGCGATGAGCTCCGCGCGCGTGGCGAAGTCGATGCCGAAGAAGCAGGGCCACTTCACGGGCGGGGAGGAGATCCGGATGTGGACCTCGGCCGCGCCCGCCTCGCGCAGCATGCGGACCAGGGCCCGCTGGGTGTTGCCGCGCACGATCGAGTCGTCGACGACGACCAGCCGCTTGCCCTTGATGACTTCCTTCAGGGGGTTCAGCTTCAGGCGGATGCCGAGCTGGCGGATGGTCTGCGAGGGCTGGATGAAGGTCCGGCCGACGTAGGCGTTCTTCACCAGGCCGGCGCCGAACGGGATGCCGGAGGCCTCCGCGTAGCCGATGGCGGCCGGGGTGCCCGACTCCGGGGTCGCTATGACCAGGTCGGCCTCGACCGGAGCCTCCTTGGCGAGGCGGCGGCCCATCTCCACACGGGAGAGGTACACGTTCCGGCCCGCGATGTCGGTGTCCGGGCGGGCCAGGTACACGTACTCGAAGACACAGCCCTTGGGCTTCGCTTCCGCGAATCGGGAGGTGCGCAGGCCGTTCTCGTCGATGGCGACGAACTCGCCCGGCTCGATCTCCCGCACGAAGCTGGCGCCGCAGATGTCGAGGGCGGCGGACTCCGAGGCCACCACCCAGCCGCGCTCCAGCCGGCCGAGGACCAGCGGGCGGATGCCCTGCGGGTCACGGGCGGCGTAGAGGGTGTGCTCGTCCATGAAGACGAGGCTGAAGGCGCCCTTTACCCGCGGGAGGACCGCGTGGGCGGCCTCCTCGATGGTCAGCGGCTTGCCGTCCTCGTCGACCTGGGCGGCCAGCAGGGCCGTCAGCAGGTCGGTGTCGTTGGTGGCCGCGACCCGGGTGGAGCGGCCGTTGTTGTCCTTGGGCAGGTCGGCGACCATCTCGGCGAGCTGGGCCGTGTTGACCAGGTTGCCGTTGTGGCCGAGCGCGATCGAGCCGTGCGCGGTGGCACGGAACGTCGGCTGGGCGTTCTCCCACACGGACGCGCCGGTGGTCGAGTAGCGGGCGTGTCCGACCGCGATGTGACCCTGGAGCGAACCGAGCGAGGTCTCGTCGAAGACCTGGGAGACCAGGCCCATGTCCTTGAAGACGAGGATCTGGGAGCCGTTGCTGACCGCGATTCCCGCGGATTCCTGACCCCGGTGCTGGAGGGCGTAGAGCCCGAAGTACGTGAGCTTTGCGACCTCTTCACCCGGAGCCCAGACACCGAAGACGCCGCAAGCGTCCTGGGGGCCCTTCTCGCCGGGAAGCAGATCGTGATTGAGTCGACCGTCACCACGTGGCACGGCTCCGAGTGTAGGCGAGGTCGACCACTGGTCCGAATTGGGGATACGCGGCCGCCGCGGAGCGCCGTTCGCCGATCACCTTGTCGGATTCCTGGCTTTCGCAGGTCAGCGGGGTGATACGGGGCCCGGAACGGGTGTGGGAGCGCGTCGCGGGCCGTGGTTCGGGGCCGTGCGCGGGGACGCGTGAGTGAGGTGTCGCACATCAATCGGGCGCCCCGCGGCTGAGGTGCAGCCGGTCGCCGTCGCCGTCGGTGAGCGTCAGCTTGCCGTCGGCGGTCCGGGCGGTGATCGTGCCGGTGGTCAGGAACCGGGCGAAGGCGCGCTCGAAGGTCATGCGGTCCTTGTCGCAGGCCATCCTGGTGGACCGGATGCCGCCGAACGTGATCCGGTCGCCGTGCACGGTGGCCCGGGCGCCGAAGCCGTTGCAGCCGAGGTTGCCGCCCGCCCGCCCGTCGGTCCCGATCCGCAGGCGCGCGGAGGCGGGCGCCCGCAGGGTGGTGCCGCCGGCGGTGAGGCCGTCGACCCGCCAGTCGACGCCGGTCACGGGCTGCCGCGCGCCCGCCGAGCCGCTGTTCGCCTGCCCGGCGGGGGTGCTGCCACAGGCCACCGTGAGCGGGACGAGCACGGCGGCCGCCGTCAGGGACATGCGCTGCTTGTACCGGTTCATATGGATTCGACGTGTCCGCCCGACCGCCGGTTCCGTCACGCCATCAGAGGCAGCAGTTCCCCCAGCTCGGCCCGCTCCCCGCTGGCGCTGACCAGCGCACCGGCCACGGCGGCGCCGAAGTCCAGCCGGCCGGTGGCCAGCCGGATCCAGGTCAGCGGATCGGTCTCCACGACGTTGGGCGGGGTGCCCCGGGTGTGCCGGGGACCCGCCACGCACTGCACCACGGCGTACGGCGGCACCCGCACCTCGGTGGCGGCGCCGGGCGCCTTCACGGCGAGGGCGTCCGCGAGGAGCCGGGTGGCCGCGGCCAGCGCCTGGCGGTCGTAGGGCACCTCGATGCCGGGCACGGCGGCGTTGAGGTCGTCGGTGTGCACGACGAGTTCCACGGCGCGGGTGACGAGGTAGTCGTCCAGCGGGAGGGCGCCCGCGTTGGTCCGCATCAGCCGGCCGCCGGGGTGGGCGTCGAGCAGGGCGCGCAGGCCGGCGTCGACCTCGGTGAGATAGGCGTCGAGGTCGGGCCGCTCGGTGGCCAGGCCGCGGGTGAACTCGTCGATCGCGGTGGAGGCGGCGGCGGTCGCGAAGGGCCACTCGGCCACCGGGACGTCCTGCCTCGGCGGGGCCGGCAGCTCCAGGGACCGCTGGACGGCGGTGACGGCCATGCCGATGTGCGCGACCAGCTCCCGCACGGTCCACGAGCCGAGCCGGGTGGGCAGGCCGAGCTGCTCGGGGCTCAGGCCCCGGACGGCCTGACGTACGTTGCCGAGCTGGGCGAGGACCGCGGCACGGGTCCTGGCGGGATCGTATGCGCGGGCGCGCCTCTTGGCCGGGGACATGGCAGTGACCCTATGCCGCGCGGCGATGCGGGTTCAGCCGGTTTCCGAGGGCCCGGCGTGGTCGGGACGGCGACGACCCGGCCGGGGCTCGCGCGGCCGCGGTGGTGCCGCTCCGGCCGCTCCCGCGCCCTCCCGCGGCCGGAGTCCGGTCCCGCGTGGGGCCGCTGCGGCGGACGGAAGGGCGCGGGAGCGGCCTCGCGGGCCGGGTCCCGCGGACGCACGAGGCCCCGTCCGGTGCGCCGGACGGGGCCTGGGTGCGCGGTTGCGCGAGCGAGGGTTACGCCAGCAGGGCCGGGATCGTCGCCTCGTGGGCCTCGCGCAGGTCGGTGAGGGAGAGCGCGAACTCGCCCTGGACCTCGACGGCGTCACCGTCCACGACACCGATGCGGGTGACCGGGAGGCCGCGGGCGCCGCACATGTCGTTGAAGCGGAGCTCCTCCGAGCGCGGTACGGCGACGACGGCGCGGCCGGCCGACTCGGAGAACAGGAAGGTGAAGGCGTCCAGGCCGTCCGGGACGACCAGTCGCGCGCCCTTCCCACCGAGCAGCGCCGACTCCACGACCGCCTGGACCAGACCGCCGTCGGACAGGTCGTGCGCGGAGTCGATCATGCCGTCGCGGGAGGCGGAGATCAGGATCTCGGCCAGCAGCCGCTCACGCTCCAGGTCGACCTTCGGGGGCAGACCGCCGAGGTGGTCGTGGACCACCTGGGACCAGGCCGAGCCGCCGAACTCCGCACGCGTGTCGCCGAGGAGGTACAGCAGCTGGCCGTCCTCCTGGAAGGCGACCGGGGTACGGCGGGCCACGTCGTCGATGACGCCGAGCACGGCGACCACCGGCGTCGGGTGGATGGCCGCCTCACCGGTCTGGTTGTAGAGCGAGACGTTGCCGCCGGTCACCGGCGTGCCGAGCTGCAGGCAGCCGTCCGCGAGCCCGCGGACGGCCTCCGCGAACTGCCACATCACCGCCGGGTCCTCGGGCGAGCCGAAGTTCAGGCAGTCGGAGACGGCGAGCGGCTTGGCGCCGGTCGTCGCCACGTTCCGGTAGGCCTCGGCGAGCGCGAGCTGGGCGCCCGCGTACGGGTCCAGCTTGGCGTACCGGCCGTTGCCGTCCGTCGCGATGGCGACGCCGAGACCGGTCTCCTCGTCGATGCGGATCATGCCGGAGTCCTCGGGCTGGGCGAGGACGGTGTTGCCCTGCACGAAGTGGTCGTACTGCGAGGTGATCCACTTCTTGGAGGCCTGGTTGGGGGAGGACACCAGCTTCAGGACCTGGTCCTTCAGCTCCTCGCCCGTGGCCGGCCGCGGCAGCTTGCCGGCGTCGTCCGCCTGGAGCTCGTCCTGCCAGGACGGGCGGGCGTACGGGCGCTCGTAGGTCGGGCCCTCGTGGGCGACCGTGCGTGGGTCGACGTCGACGATCTTGCCGCCGTGCCAGAAGATCTCCAGCCGGTCGCCGTCGGTGACCTCACCGATGACGGTGGCGATGACGTCCCACTTGTCGCAGATCTCGAGGAACCGGTCGACCTTCTCCGGCTCGACCACCGCGCACATGCGCTCCTGCGACTCGCTCATGAGGATCTCCTCGGGCGAGAGCGTGGAGTCGCGCAGCGGTACGTCGTCCAGGGTGACGCGCATGCCGCCGGAGCCGTTGGAGGCCAGCTCGGACGTGGCACAGGACAGACCGGCCGCGCCGAGGTCCTGGATGCCGACGACCAGCTTCTCCTTGAACGCCTCCAGGGTGCACTCGATGAGGAGCTTCTCCTGGAAGGGGTCACCGACCTGGACGGCGGGACGCTTCGACGGCTTGGCGTCGTCGAAGGTCTCGGAGGCCAGGATGGACGCGCCGCCGATGCCGTCGCCGCCGGTCCGGGCGCCGTACAGGATGACCTTGTTGCCCGCGCCGGAGGCCTTGGCGAGGTGGATGTCCTCGTGCCGCATCACGCCGATGGCACCGGCGTTGACCAGCGGGTTGCCCTGGTAGCAGGCGTCGAAGACGACCTCGCCGCCGATGTTGGGCAGACCCAGGCAGTTGCCGTAGCCGCCGATGCCGGCGACGACGCCGGGCAGCACGCGCTTGGTGTCGGGGTGGTCGGCCGCGCCGAAGCGCAGCGGGTCGACCACGGCGACCGGGCGCGCGCCCATCGCGATGATGTCGCGCACGATGCCGCCGACGCCCGTGGCCGCGCCCTGGTAGGGCTCGACGTACGACGGGTGGTTGTGCGACTCGACCTTGAAGGTGACCGCGTAGCCCTGGCCGACGTCCACCACGCCGGCGTTCTCGCCGATACCGACGAGCAGCGCGTCCGACTGGGGCGCCTTCTCGCCGAACTGGCGCAGGTGGACCTTGGAGGACTTGTACGAGCAGTGCTCGGACCACATGACCGAGTACATGGCGAGTTCGGCGCCGGTCGGGCGGCGGCCGAGGATCTCCACCACCCGCTCGTACTCGTCCTTCTTCAGGCCGAGTTCGGCCCAGGGCAGCTCGACGTCGGGGGTCGCGGCCGCGTGCTCGACCGTGTCCAGAGGCGTCCGGCTCATGCGTTGACCAGCTTCTTGAGGATCGAGGTGAAGAAGGGGAGGCCGTCGGTACGGCCCGTGCCGATCAGCGGCTCGACGGCGTGCTCGGGGTGCGGCATGAGACCGACGACGTTCCCGGCCTCGTTGGTGATGCCGGCGATGTCGTTGAGCGAGCCGTTGGGGTTGAAGTCCAGGTAGCGGAACGCGACCCGGCCCTCCGCCTCCAGCTTGTCGAGCGTGTACCGGTCGGCGACGTACCGGCCGTCCATGTTCTTCAGCGGGATGTGGATCTCCTGGCCCTGGCGGTAGTCGCCGGTCCACGCCGTCTCCGCGTTCTCCACCCGCAGCTTCTGGTCGCGGCAGATGAAGTGGAGGTGGTCGTTGCCCAGCATGCCGCCCGGCAGGAGGTGGGCCTCGGTGAGGACCTGGAAGCCGTTGCAGATGCCGAGGACCGGCAGCCCGGCCTTCGCCTGCTCGATGAGCGTCTCCATCACCGGCGAGAAGCGGGAGATGGCGCCGGCCCGCAGATAGTCGCCGTAGGAGAAACCGCCGGGCAGCACAACGGCGTCGACCTGCTTGAGGTCCTTGTCCTTGTGCCACAGAGCGACCGGTTCGGCACCCGCGAGGCGGATCGCGCGCTGGGTGTCCCGGTCATCAAGACTTCCGGGGAAAGTGACGACGCCAATACGAGCGGTCACTTGGCCGCCTCCGCGACTTCCGCACCCTCTTCCACCTTGACGATGAAGTCCTCGATCACCGTGTTGGCGAGGAAGGATTCCGCAAGATCGTGGATGCGGGCGAGCGCGGCCTCGTCGACCGGCCCGTCAACTTCCAGTTCGAAACGCTTTCCCTGACGGACGTCCGAGATCCCTTCGAAACCCAGGCGCGGCAGCGCACGCTGGACCGCCTGGCCCTGGGGGTCGAGGATCTCCGGCTTGAGCATGACGTCGACTACGACGCGTGCCACTGGCACTCCCGGTGTGTGGTGCTGAGCAGGTTCCTTCAGACTACCCGCACAAAATTTCTACGCGGGTAGAGTTGTAGGAAACTACGTGAGCCGCATCACGATCGGGTGACAGGCGCGCCCCCTCGCGAAAAGTTCTGGGAAAGTTCCACGGACCCACCCACGACATCTATTGCACGGGGACACGCGGGCGGATTTAGTCGGGCTTCACTTTGCATTGCCGGGCACTGTACAAATGAATTGGCAATAGCCGATACTCGGCACGTCATCGCCGGATGAGCTGTATCGACGTGCCGTACGAAGGGACCGATATTCGTGGCGCAAAAGGTCGTGGTCACTCTCTTTGACGACATCGACGGCTCGGAAGCGGCGGAGACGATCGCCTTCGGACTCGACGGCAAGTCGTACGAGATCGACCTGAACGAAACCAACGCGGGAAAACTGCGCAAGGCGCTCGCGCCCTACGTGGAGGCGGGCCGCAAGCGCTCGCGGTCCGGCAAGGCGTACAAGCAGACGGAGGTCGCCCCGGACCCCGCGGCCGTCCGCGCCTGGGCCCAGGCGAACAAGATGGACGTGCCGGCCCGCGGACGCATCCCGAAGAAGGTCTACGAGGCGTTCAGCGCCGCGCAGTGAGGACCCGCGAAGGGGCGAGCCCTCAGGGTCCGTCAGCGGGCCCTGAGGGCCGTGCACTTGGCCGCCCGAGGAGCCGACTTGCGCTACCCCCCTGCTGATCAGCTAATGTCTGGGACACGCCGAGGGGCGAGGCCGAAAGGCCGGATCCCGCGGAGCGTGCGGGTGTAGTTCAGTAGTAGAACATCCCCCTTCCAGGGGGAAGGCGCAGTGTGCAATTCCTGTCACCCGCTCTGGCACCGGTCGTCCCGACCACTCTTGTGGATCAGGTAGGCTGGTGCTCGCACCGATCGGTGGGAGCCGGTCGGGGGCAGTGCGGACGTAGCTCAGTTGGTAGAGCGCAACCTTGCCAAGGTTGAGGTCGCGAGTTCGAGCCTCGTCGTCCGCTCCGGTTAAAAAGCCCCGGTCTTCTGGACCGGGGCTTTTTCGTGTGCCGGCCCTCCCGGACGCTCTTCGCGGCGACCGGACATGTGACCGCGCATGTGAAGGACGCCACATCCTCCGGACTCGCGCCGGGAAGCCGGGTGCGGGACGGCTCACGCGCACCATCCGCACCACGCACCCCGGAAACCGCTGCGCCGACGTGGAGTTGACCCCCGCCGCAGACGCACCGGGCGGGCGGGTCAGGCCCGTCCCGGCTCCCACGGGGCCCGGCGCCCGGACCGTCGTGCGGCGGTGCGTCCCGCGCACCCGCCGGGTTGGGTATAGTTGCTCTCGCGCCACGGCGCAGTGCGGACGTAGCTCAGTTGGTAGAGCGCAACCTTGCCAAGGTTGAGGTCGCGAGTTCGAGCCTCGTCGTCCGCTCCATGGAGAAGCCCCCGGTTCCGGCCGGGGGCTTTTCGCATGCCCCCGGGATTTCTCCCGGGGGCCGGGGCGTCAGGACCAGGCGGTGCCGGTCAGCCGCTCGAACGCGTCCACGTACTTCTGCCGGGTCGCCTCGACCACCCGCTGGGGCAACGCCGGCGGGGGCTGCTCGCTCCTGCGGTCCCAGCCGGACTCGGCGGAGGTCAGCCAGTCCCGGACGTACTGCTTGTCGTACGACGGCTGCGCGCGGCCGGGCTGCCACTGGTCGGCCGGCCAGAAGCGGGAGGAGTCCGGGGTGAGCACCTCGTCGGCGAGGACCAGGGTGTCGCCGTCGAAGCCGAACTCGAACTTGGTGTCCGCCAGGATGATTCCGCGGTCGCGGGCGATGTCCCGGGCACGGGAGTACACGGCGAGCGTGGACTGCCGGAGCTGGGCGGCGGTCTCCGCGCCGACCTGGCGGGCGACCTCCTCGTAGGAGACGTTCTCGTCGTGCTCGCCGACCTCGGCCTTGGTGGCCGGGGTGAAGATCGGGGCGGGCAGCTCCGAACCGTCCACCAGGCCCTCGGGCAGGGCGAGTCCGCACACGGTGCGGGACTCGTCGTACTCGGCGAGGCCGGAGCCGGTGAGGTAGCCGCGGGCCACGCACTCGACCGGGACCATCCGCAGGGACTTGCAGACCAGCGTGCGGCCCGCCCAGTCGGCCGGGGCGTGCTCGGGGAGCTCGGTGCTGATCACATGGTTCGGGGCCAGGTCGCGCAGCTGCTCGAACCACCACAGGGACAGCCGGGTGAGGACGCGGCCCTTGTCGGGGATCTCCGTGGGCAGCACCCAGTCGTAGGCGGACATGCGGTCGCTGGCGACCATCACGAGGTCGCCCGCCTCGTTCTGGTACAGCTCGCGCACCTTGCCGGTGTGGAGGTGCACCAGGCCCGGAACCTGGATCGGTTCGGGCTTTTCTACGAATCCGGACACGGTTCCTCCCCGTGGTTGAACAAGAGGGGCGCCCGCGGGGCTCCCCTAGGGTGGCGGCGGGAGACGGGCGGGCCAATGGCTCGATTGTCCCGGATCGGACACGCGCCGACGACAGCGGGTCAGTCCCGTTTGCAGATGCGGTCCAGCAGGTTCGCCGTGGCCCGCTGGATGCGCGCGTCCACATGGCCGGGGCGGTCCAGGGCCGGGGACCAGGCGAAGGTGCCGGAGGCGAACACCCAGGCGCCGGAGGGGGCCCGGTAGAGGGAGGTCTCCTGGTGCCGCCGGACGCCTTCGTTGTCGGTGTAGGGGGAGTGGGCGAGCAGGACGCGCTCGTCGTGCTCGGGCAGCGGGGTGCGCGGGAAGTAACGGTCCGCCTCGCCCGCCACCAGGCCGTCGATCTCGTCGCCCTCGTGCGCCCCGGTCGCGTCCCACAGCCAGTGGCCCGCGTTGCGGACGATCAGCGGGTGCGGCTCCGGCACGCGGCCCGCGTACTGGATGCCGACGACCTGCTGTTCGGGCCGGTCGATCTCGCGCCACAGCACCGGCTTTCCCGGACCCCTGCGCTTGCGGCAGGTCAGCAGCCGGTCGGGCACACCGGACGCCGACGGGCCCAGCTCCACCTGCCAGTACATGCTGTTCGCGGAGAGGAAGACCAGGGAGGTGCCGTGGTCCCGCGCGTTCTCCACGGCCCGGCGCATCGGCACCGACCAGTACTCGTCGTGGCCGGGGAAGACCAGCCCCCGGTACCGGGTGGGGTCGACGCGGCCGGCGTGCAGGTCGCGGGCGTCGGCGTAGGCGATGTCGTAGCCGTAGCGCTCCGCCCAGCGGATGAAGTCGTAGGCGTGGCCGACGTGCAGGGGCAGCCCGGCACCCGCGTAGGGGCGGTCGAAGGAGACCGTGGTGGCCGCGTCCGCCTCCCCGAGCAGACAGCCCTTCTCGTCCCAGGCGTGGTAGAGGCTGGCGCCGGTGCGGCCGTCCTCCGGGTACAGGTTGTACGCCTGCCAGGTGATGTCGGGCAGCAGCAGGAGCAGGTCGGCCGGGTGGTCGTCGCGGACCGTGAAGGGCACGTGGGAGCGGTAGCCGTCGGCGGTGGTGAGGACGGCCACGTAGGCACCGACGGTCCAGTTCGAGGGCACCTGGAGGCGCCAGGACAGCCACCAGTGGTGGCAGGACACCGTGCGGTCGGCGGCCAGCGGCGGGAGCTGGACGATGCCGGAGAGGCGGGGGCTGGTGGTGATCTTCGAGGCGCCGTCGCCGCCGTAGTGGCCGATCCGGTAGATGTCGACGCCGAACTGCTGCGGCGGGTCGACCGTGATGTGGAAGTCGATCGCCTCGCCGGGCGCGACCGCCCCGGTGGAGGTGAAGCCCTTGATCTGGCGGAACACGTCGTCCGCCGAGCGGGGCCCGGGACCGGACGTCCGCGGCGCGGGGACGCGCGGCCGCTCGCCGGCGGGCTGCTGCGGGCTCGGGTCCACGTACCAGGGCACGACGTGCCCGGTGTCGTCGAAGTAGGTCTCACTGCCGCGCAGCCAGGGAACCGGGCCCTGGCCGAAGGGGTCCGTGACGGCGTGCGCGAGCGCTCCGGACTCCCAGCGGCGGATGTGGTCCGAGGCCATGGACGCTCCCCTCCCTCATGCCCCCGTTGCCAGCGTGGTGCGTGCTGCTCGGTCGTGCTGTCGTATGTCGCATGCCTTTGCCATGTGCGCGGTCGGTCCCAGCACATCACATAACGCACGGACCTGGTCACTGTTCGTTGCGAATTGACCTGAACTGGAAGTCCGCCCTCCGTTAAGGTGCCGAATCCGCCGACGTCCCCGCGGGGCGCCGGCCGACGGGTCAGACGAGCCGTACCGGCTTCTCCGGACGTATCCCGGACGCGCTCAGCCAGTCGCGCAGCGGACCCGGGTCGCCCTCCTCGATCAGGTGCAGCACCTTGGGCCCGAGGTCGGCGGCCCGCTCGCCGTCCAGCAGCAGGGAGGGGCCGTCCAGCCAGTCGAGGGCGGGGGCCGCGCCCGCCGTGTCCACGGCGGCGCAGCAGACCATCGCCGTGACGTGATCGGCGAGCAGGTCGCGGCCGGTGCGCGGGGGCTGGAGCGGGAACAGCGGCAGGGCGCCGTCGTCCCAGAGCGAGCTGTCCGGAAACAGCCCGGCGGCGGTCGCGCCCTTCGGCGCCGAGGCCTCCTCCCGGGCCAGCTCCGCCGTCAGCCCGGCGGCGAGGAGCGCGCTGCGCTCGGTCCCGCGGTCGGCGTCGTCGTCCTCGACGGCCGGGACGAGGGCCTCGGCGGCGGTGTCGTCGACCTCGGCGGCGAGGGCGGTCGGCTCGGCGTGCGGTTCCGGGCGGCGGTCGGCCGGGGTGGCGTCCACGGCGGCGGTGGGGGCGCCCCCGGGTGCGGTGGGGACGTCCGTTTCCACTTGCCCGGCGTCCACGGCGGCGGCCCGCTCGACGGCCGGGCCGGGGCCGTCCGCCGGCGGGAGGGGCCCGTCACCGGCGATCCGCTCCGGGGCCGCCGTACGGCCGCCGTCCGGGCTCCCGGCCGGCCCGGGCGCGGAGCAGGCGGACGGTTGGCCGTGCTCGGTGAGGTGGTCCAGGACCCGGGCCAGCGTGGGGCCGCCCTGGCCGGGAGCGGCGGGGGCGGGGCGGACACCGAGGGAGTCCAGGACCCGGTGCAGCCGTGCCGCGTGGGCGCGCCAGGTGCGGTCGACGACCTCCTCCGGGTACGCCTGCCAGTCCACCGGCGCCCAGTCCGGGCCGGTCTCGGCCGGACCGCCGTGGAACAGGCGGGCGGCGAGCAGGGAGGCGGCCTCGTCCACCGCGCCCGGCTCCTCCAGGAGGTCGCAGGCGGGGCGTTCACCGAGGCGGGAGGTGAAGCCCTCGGCCAGCCGGTCGCGCCGGGACAGCTCGGTCAGGGCGGACACCACACCCGCGTCCAACCGCGACGGCCAGCGGCCCATGCGCCAGGCGGGCAGCGCCACCTTGGTCAGCAGCCGGTCCCAGCCCGCGTAGGCGAGGCCGACCTGCTCCTGGGCGACGATCCGCAGTCCGTAGTCCACGCTCTGCGCGCGCTCCGCGGCGGCCGCGGCGACCCCGCGCTCCATCAGGGCCGCGTGCTCGCGGCACCCGCGCAGCATCAGCCGGGCGACCCAGCCGAGGGCCGCGCACACGACCCGGGTCAGCACACAGCGGCCGGGTGTCGAGGCGACCGCCACCGCCGCGTCGAGACCGCGAACGAAGCGGCGGGCGGCGGCTATGTCCGGGTGCGCGGAGGGACCCGTTCCGGCGACGACCGGGGCGAGGACCGCGCGCAGCTCACCGACGCGCATCCACCACAGGAACGGGGAGCCGATGACGAGGACGGGGGCGGTGGCGGGCCGCCTGCGGCCGTCGAGGCCCGGCCCTGGACCGGGTCCCGCCGCTTCGCCGTGCGCAGGACGCGGGGGCGGGCCGTGGGCCGGGTGGGCCCGGTCCTCCAGCCAGCTGTCGCAGTCCGGGGTGAGCGCTATGGCCGACGGCGCCGGGACGTCCAGCCGGTCGGCGAGGTCACGCACCAGCCGGTACAGGTCCGGGGCCGATTCCTCGGCGACCGGGACCGTAGGGCTCACGGCCGGGCGGGCCCGGGCCACCACGAGCGCGACGCCGGCCGCGGCCAGCAGGACGAGCGCGGCCGGCACGCCCACGGCCCGGCGGGCGGTGTCCCAGCCCGGACCGGTCATCCGGCCGGTGGCACCGCCCGCCAGCAGGACCACCTCGACGGCCGCGGGCAGCAGGGCCACGCCCAGTGCCCGGCCGCGGACGCGCAGCACGGCCAGGGCCCACGAGCGCGCGGCCTGCGCACCCGCCTCGCCTCCGGTTCCGGTCATGATCGGACCTCACCCCCTCCCTGCCGATCCCGCGCTGTCCTGGCGTTGCTCACTCCCCCACTGTGGCACCCGTCACTGACATCGCAATGCCGGTGGGCCAAGTGCCGGAACGCCTGCGCCGCACCATAGTTGGGGCCCCGGGCCCCGTCAGCCGTATGGGGGATCGGTCACTCGATGGAATGGCTTTGGTCAGAGGTGGGCGACAGACAGCAAGGATCAGGCCCCGGATTCGGGTTCCGGGGCCTGGGGTGTGCGGGAGGGGCGGAGAGGGCCGGTCAGGCGCCCGCCGCCCGTGCCGCGATGTCCGTGCGGTGCTGGGAGCCGTCGAGGCGGATGCGGTCCACCGCCCGGTAGGCCCGCTCGCGGGCCGCGGTCAGGTCCTCACCGGTCGCCGTGACCGAGAGGACGCGTCCGCCGGCGCTGACGACGGCGTCGCCGTCCCGCTTCGTCCCGGCGTGCAGGACGTAGGCGTGCGGGGCGTCCTCGGCGGCCACCTCGTCCAGACCGGTGATGGGGTCGCCGGTGCGCGGGGTGCCGGGGTAGTTGTGCGAGGCGACGACGACGGTGACGGCCGCGTCCTCGCTCCAGCGCAGCGGCTCGAGGTCGGCCAGGGTGCCGTTGGCGGCGGCGAGCAGCACGCCGCCCAGCGGGGTCCGCAGACGGGCCAGCACGACCTGGGTCTCGGGGTCGCCGAAACGGGCGTTGAACTCGATGACCCGCACACCGCGCGAGGTGATCGCGAGACCGGCGTACAGCAGTCCGGAGAAGGGGGTGCCCCGGCGCCGCATCTCGTCCACGGTCGGCCGCAGCACGGTCCGCAGCACCTCGTCGACCAGCTGCGGGTCCGCCCACGGCAGCGGCGAGTAGGCCCCCATGCCACCGGTGTTGGGGCCCTCGTCGCCGTCCAGTGCGCGCTTGAAGTCCTGGGCGGGCTGGAGCGGCACGACGGTCCGGCCGTCGGTGACGGCGAACAGCGACACCTCGGGGCCGTCGAGGAACTCCTCGATGACCACGCTCCCCCGCTGTCCGGAGGGCGCGGGAGGTGTCCCCATGCAGGCCGCCGCGTGCGCCTTGGCGGCGTCGAGGTCGGAGGTGACCACGACGCCCTTGCCCGCGGCGAGGCCGTCGTCCTTGACGACGTAGGGCGCCCCGAAGGCGTCCAGCGCCTCGGCCACCTCGGCCTCCGTGGCGCAGACGTACGACCGCGCGGTCGGCACGCCGGCCGCCGCCATCACCTCCTTGGCGAAGGCCTTGGAACCCTCGAGCCGGGCGGCCTCGCCGGAGGGGCCGAACACCGGGATGCCCGCCTCGCGCACCGCGTCGGCCACACCGGCGACCAGCGGGGCCTCCGGGCCGACGACGACGAGGTCGGCTTCGAGGTCACCGGCGAGCGCTGCCACGGCCTTGCCGTCGAGCGCGTCGACCTGGTGCAGCTCGGCCACCTCGGCGATGCCGGCGTTGCCGGGTGCGCAGTGCAGGGCGGTGATGTCGGGGTCGAGGGACAGGGAGCGGCACAGGGCGTGTTCGCGGGCACCGCTGCCGATGACGAGGACCTTCACGGGGCTCAGCCTAATGGCAAGGTCGCCGAAGTCCGCCGGGCGGGTTTCCTGTGGGTTCCTACGAACGCCGGGCCGGACCCGCAGCCGGACGGGTCCCGCTACTCGTGGGTGAACTCCTCCACCACCGTCGCCCCCAGCTCCCGCACGATCAGGCCCTGGCCGGACAGGGCGGACTCGTCGAGGTCGGGGTCGTCGTCCTCCGGGATGTCGTCCTCGGGCGCGACGGGGGCCGGCTCGGGGGCCCGGGCCGGCTGGGGAGCGGGGGACTGCGCCGAGGCGGCGGGGCCACCGCCCGGGGAGGCTCCGGGTGCGGGCGGGGCCGGCTGGGGTGCCGCCGGACGGGGGGCGGCAGGCGCGCCGTAGCCGCCGGCGGACGGGCCGCCGTGGCCCGCGGGACCGGCACCGCCTCCGCCGAAGCCCGGTGAGCCGCCGGGCGGCGGGGACGCGGAGCCGCCCGAGGGGTCGACGACCGGCTCGATCTTCCACTGCACGCCGAACTGCTCGGTCAGCGCCTGCCGCAGCACGTCCTCGCTGCCGCTGCTCGCGAAGTTGTCCCGGGCGCCGGCGTTGACGAAGCCGATCTGGAGGGTGGTGCCGTCGAAGCCGGTCACCTGGGCGTTCTGGCTGAGCAGGATCCAGGTGAAGCGCCGGCGGTTCTTGACGGCCTCCAGGATGTTGGGCCAGAGCACGCGGGGGTCGAGCCCGCCGGCCTGGGGGGCCGCCGGGGCCGGGGAGCTCACCGGGGAAGCCGCCGGAGCGGGCGGCTCCGGGCGCTGCGGCTGGGAGGGGGCCGGGGCGGCGGCGCCCTGCTGCGGGCCCGTAGCGGCCGCGGTGGGCCAGCCACCGGGCCGCCGACCGCCACCGGCCGCGGCGGCGGTCGGCCAGGCGCCGGGGGCCGGGCCGGCCGCAGGGGCCGAGGGTTCGGGAGCGGCGGGGGCGGGCGCGGCGGCCGCGGGGGCCTGCGCCACGGGTGCGGGAGCCGCCGGGGCGGGGGGCGGCACCTGAGCCGGAGCGGGTGCCTGGGGCTCTCCGGCGCCGCCCGGGCCGCCGTGTCCGGCGCCGGGCCCGGCGGGCTGTCCGCCCGGTCCCCGTACGGCCGCGCGGGCCGCGGCGGGACCGCCGCCGGGCTGCACCGGCGCGCCTGCCCCGGCCGGCCCCGCGTGGACCTCGGGGCCGGGGACGTACCCCATGGCGGGCGCACCGCCGCCGCCCGAGAAGGCGACCCCGCGCTCCAGCCGGTCGAGGCGGGCCAGCAGGGACCGCTCGTCGCCGTAGGCGGCGGGGAGCAGCACCCGGGCACAGATCAGTTCGAGCTGCAGGCGCGGGGAGTTGGCGCCGCGCATCTCGGTGAGGCCGTCGTTGACCAGGTCGGCGGCGCGGCTCAGCTCGGCGGCGCCGAAGGTGGAGGCCTGCGCCTGCATGCGCTCCAGCACATCGGCCGGGGCGTCGATGAGCCCCTTCTCGACGGCGTCCGGGACCGCGGCCAGGATCACCAGGTCCCGCAGCCGCTCCAGCAGGTCGGCGACGAACCGGCGCGGGTCGTTGCCGCCCTCGATGATCCGGTCGACGACCTCGAAGGCGGCGGCCCCGTCGCCGGTGGCGAACGCCTCGACGACGGAGTCGAGCAGCGACCCGTCGGTGTACCCGAGCAGGGACGTGGCCATGGCGTATGTCACACCCTCCGCCGTGGCGCCGGCGAGGAGCTGGTCCATGACGGACATCGAGTCACGCACGGAACCGGCGCCGGCCCGGACGACGAGCGGCAGCACGCCCTCCGCGACCGGGATGTCCTCCCGGCCGCACACCTCGCCCAGGTAGTCCCGCAGGGTGCCCGGCGGGACGAGCCGGAAGGGGTAGTGGTGGGTCCGCGACCGGATGGTCCCGATGACCTTCTCGGGCTCGGTCGTGGCGAAGATGAACTTGAGGTGCTCCGGGGGCTCCTCCACGACCTTCAGCAGCGCGTTGAAGCCGGCCGACGTGACCATGTGGGCCTCGTCGATGATGTAGATCTTGTACCGGCTGCTCGCGGGCCCGAAGAAGGCCTTCTCCCGCAGCTCACGGGCGTCGTCCACACCACCGTGCGAGGCCGCGTCGATCTCGATGACGTCGATCGACCCCGGACCGTTCCTGGCGAGGTCCTGGCACGACTGGCACTCGCCGCACGGCGTCGGGGTGGGACCCTGCTCACAGTTCAGGCAGCGGGCCAGGATGCGCGCGCTGGTCGTCTTCCCGCAGCCACGCGGCCCGCTGAACAGGTACGCGTGATTGACCCGGTTGTTCCGCAGCGCCTGCTGCAGCGGGTCGGTGACATGCTCCTGCCCGATGACCTCGGCAAAGGTCTCCGGGCGATAGCGGCGGTACAGCGCGAGAGACGACACGCATACGAGGTTATAGGCGCCCACCGACAACCCACCCCGCCCGAGACTCCCCGCCCGGTCCCGCCCCGTGAACGCAAGCGCCCCCCACGCACCCGCCAGAGCCGACCTACCCTTGCTGCCTTCCGGCCCTGGGGGAGTTCAGTCAGATAGCGCCGCGTGAGGGGCTGCGCCCACAGTACCCGATGACGGCCCGCGAGAAGTACCAGGCGACGGCCCGCGAGAACGGGTTCGCGAGCACTCCCCTCGGTCATGTAATGTTTCCGGCGGAGGATTCGCCTAGAGGCCTAGGGCGCACGCTTGGAAAGCGTGTTGGGGGCAACCCCTCACGAGTTCGAATCTCGTATCCTCCGCCAGTGCCTCACCGGGCACGATGTCGAAGGGCCCCACCGCTTGCGGTGGGGCCCTTCGTCGTTGTCCGTCCGGTTGTCCGTTTCAGCCGCGGGCAACTCGGAGCCGGTGTTCGTGCGACTGGCGGCGGTGTGGTCGATCACATTGCCGTCGGCGCAGTTGTTCTTGTGGTCGCCGGTCCGGTCGGACAGGGCGGGGACCACGGCCGGCTCCTGCAATCAGACGTCCGGCGCCGTGAAGTTCCAGTTGTCCGCGGCGTTGACGCCCGGACCGAAGTTGCTGTCGTTGTCGGCGTGAGCGGCACGGCATCACGAACCGGCGCTGCGGCGGGCGGGCACCCGTCAGCCCGCCGGCTCCGGGCCCCAGTGCCCCGGCCCCGCCCCGCGCCAGTCGATCCACGGGGCCCCGGCCACCTCGGCCGGGTCGATCTCCAGGCCGGCTCGGCGGAGGAACTCCGCGATGTCGGTCACGTTGTGGGCCAGGCCCAGGAACTCCCCGTCCACGCGCACACGCCGGCCTCCGGAGGGCGCCGGCGGATGCACGGTCACGCGGATCGTTCCGGGCGGTATGCCTTCGGAGCCGTCCGGGACGTCCTCGCCCGCGTCCCAGCGCGTCATCGGTGAAGCCGCTCGTTCACGGGCCCGTCCGCCCGCCCGAGCTCACGAAGCTCCCACCATGCCGCGGGGCCGGGGCGCCGTCGCCGCCAGTACGGATGGAAGAACGTCCGGGTCGACAGCCGGTAGAGACGCCGGCGCAGTTCGGTGCGGCCAGGATGCTCGGCGAGCTGCCGGTACGTGGCACTCCACTCCCTTTGAGCCTGCGCGAGGTCGTCGGGAAACGTTCGCATGACCGAATTCAATCACGTGTTCGATTTTTGACGCCACCGCGGCGGACACGCCCGCCCGGCCCGGTGCCGCCCCGGGGGGAGGGCGGGGCGGCCGGGCCCGGCGGTCTCGCCCGCTCCCGGGCCGGGCAGTGGTGCTATCAAGGGGATATGGAGGTATTTGCCGGGCGGTCCCCGGGCTCGGCGGAGCACTGGTCCGCCGGCAGTCCGCGGCGGCGGCGTACCTCCCTGCTGGACCTGCGCAGCGTGGCCGGTCAGGTGCTCCTGCTGCAGATCGCGGTCGTGGTGCTGCTGGTGGTGACCGCGGTGGCGGCCATCGTGCTCCAGGCGGCGCGGGACGCGCTGCGGGAGGGACGGCGGGCGTCGGTCGTCGCGGCCCAGTCGTTCGCGAGCGCTCCCGGCGTGGCCGGGGCGATGCGCGGCCCGGACCCGACGGCGGTGCTCCAGCCGAGGACCGAGGCGGCCCGCAAGCGCTCGGGCCTCGACTTCGTCGTCGCCATGAACACGGAGGGCATCCGCTACACGTATCCGTACCCGAGCGAGATCGGGAAGAAGTTCGTCGGCACCATCGGCCCGGCGCTGCGGGGGGAGACGGTCGTCGAGCAGGCCGGCGGGCCGCCGCTGCCGACGGGCAGGGGGACGGCCGTGCAGGCGGTGGTCCCGGTGACCGACGCGCGGGGCAAGGTCGTCGGCCTGGTCTCCGCCGGGATCACGGTCCGCAACGTGGCGGCGCTGTGGATGCCGGAGCTGCCGATCGCCCTGGGCGCGGGCGCCGCCGCGCTGGCGCTGGCCGTGACCGGGACGGCCCTGGTGTCCCGGCGGCTGCTGCGGCAGACCCGCGGCCTCGCCCCCGGGGAGCTGGCGGAGCTGTACGAGCACCACGAGGCGGTGCTGCACGCGGTGCGGGAGGGTGTGCTGATCACCGACGCCGAGGACCGC
Source organism: Streptomyces sp. NPDC002386 (assembly GCF_053593175.1). Taxonomy (NCBI): domain Bacteria; kingdom Bacillati; phylum Actinomycetota; class Actinomycetes; order Kitasatosporales; family Streptomycetaceae; genus Streptomyces; species Streptomyces sp. NPDC002386. The sequence continues at coordinate 574,989 of NZ_JBSFBX010000002.1, read as the reverse complement.
CTGCTGCTGGCCAACGAGGAGGCGACGCGGCTGCTCGGGCTGCCGGACGGCGTGCGCGGGCGCCCGGTGCGGGAGCTGGACCTGCCCGAGCCGGTCCAGCGGCTGCTGGCCTCACCGGAGCCGGTCGACGACGCGGTGCATCTCGCCGGGGACCGGCTGCTGGCGGTGAACAAGCGGCCCACGTACCCGGGGACCGGGCGCAGGGGCAGCGTGGTGACGCTGCGGGACACCACGGAGCTGGCGGCGCTCACCGGCCGTGCCGAGGTCGCGCGGCAGCGGCTGAACCTGCTGTACGACGCCGGGGTGGGCGTCGGCACGACGCTGGACGTGGAGCGTACGGCCCAGGAACTGGCCGATGTGGCGGTGCCGCGGTTCGCCGACCTGGTGACGGTGGACCTGCTGGACGCGGTGCTGCGCGGCTGGGAGCCGACGGCGGAGGGCTGGCGGCATCTGCGGCGCGCGGCGATCGCCGGCGAGCGGCGGAAGGTGCCGGTGTACCCGCTCGGCGAGGTCATCGACCTCTCTCCACTGGCCCCGCAGACGCGGACGCTGCAGGAGGGGCACGGCCTGCTGGAGGCGGACCTGCGCAAGGCCGACGGCTGGCGGGACCAGGACCCGGAGCGGGCCCGGCAGTCCCTGGAGTGCGGGCTGCGTTCGCTGGTGGCGGTGCCGCTGCGGGCCCGGGGTGTGCCGCTGGGCGTGGCGAGCTTCTACCGGCGGCGCGAGGCGAAGCCGTTCGAGGCGGACGACCTGTCCTTCGCCGAGGAACTGGCCGCGCGGGCGGCGGTCGCCATCGACAACGCCCGCCGGTTCACCCGGGAGCACGCCATGGCGGTGACGCTGCAGCGCAGTCTGCTGCCGCGCGGGCAGCCGGAGCAGGACGCGCTGGAGGTCGCCTGGCGGTACCTGCCCGCGGAGGGCGGGGTGGGCGGCGACTGGTTCGACGTCATCCCGCTGCCCGGCGCCCGGGTGGCCCTGGTGATGGGCGACGTCGTCGGACGCGGACTGCACGCGGCGGCGACGATGGGCCGGCTGCGCACCGCGGTGCACAACTTCGCCACCCTGGACCTGCCCGTGGACGAGGTGCTCGGGAACCTGGACGACCTGGTCGTCCGCATGGACAACGAGGAGGGCGCGGCCGATGCCGCGGAAGGCCTGGAGGGCGAGGGGGTGACCGGGGCGACCTGCCTGTACGCGGTCTACGACTCGGTGACCGGGGCCTGCACGATGGCCCGCGCGGGGCACCCGGAACCGGTGCTCGTGCGCCCCGACGGCACGGTCGCCTGTCCGGGCGTACCGGCGTCGGCGCCGCTCGGCCTGGGCGGCTACCCCTTCGAGACCGCCGAGCTGTCCCTGCCGGAGGGTTCGCAGCTCCTGCTGTACACGGACGGCCTGGTGGAGGACCGCGGCCAGGACATCGACGTCGGCATGGAGCGGCTGCGCCGGGCGCTGGACGGGTCCGGGGACCGCACTCCGGAGGAGACCTGCCGGACGGTGATCGACGCCCTGAGGCCGGTCCACTCCTCCGACGACATCGCGCTGCTCGCGGCCCGCACCCGGCGGTTCCCGCCCTCGCGGGTGGCCGAGTGGGACGTGCCCGCGGACCCGGCGCTGGTGCCCGCGGCGCGGGCCCGCTGCCGGGAGACGCTGCTGGCGTGGGGGCTGGAGGAGACCGGGTTCACCACGGAGCTGATCCTCAGCGAGCTGGTCACGAACGCGATCCGGTACGGCTCCCCGCCGGTCACCGTACGGCTGCTGCGCGGCCGCTGTCTGATCTGCGAGGTGTCGGACGGCAGCAGCACCTCGCCGCGGCTGCGGCGGGCGGCGACGACGGACGAGGGCGGCCGGGGCCTGTTCCTGGTCGCGCAGTTCGCCCAGCGCTGGGGCACCCGCTACACCAGCCGCGGCAAGGTCATCTGGACGGAGCAGCAGTTGCACGACGGCGCGGTCTCCGCCGCCGGGCACACCCCGGTCGACTTCCTCCTCGATCAGTTCGACGACCTGGAGCCGTGAGCCCGGCCCCGGTGCGCGCGGCCGGTCAGCCGGGACGCTCCGCCGCCAGCCCGCCGACTCCGGCGGTTAGTGCGTCCGCCACCGCTCGCGGGGGCGTCTCGGGCGCTCCCTGGACCTTCTCCGGGCGCGCGGTCCGCGCGGCCAGCGGCAGTTCCACCTGTACGCCTCCCGCGCGGGTCAGGTTCACGGGGTTGCGGGGATTCAGGCCCCGCAGCCCGGCCGGGATCAGCTCCAGGTCCGTCACCGTGGCGAAGGCGGGGGCGAGCAGGGCGAGCGGGCGCCCGAGGGCCAGCGCCGCCGCGCGGTTGGCGCCGCCCAGGAAGATCGAGCGGGTGGCGTCGGGCCGCAGGTGACCGTGCAGCGAGACGGTCAGCGACACGTGGGCGAGGAACTCCCGCAGGGCCTCGCAGGGGGCCTCGGACATCCGGTGCGAGGGGATGTGGACCGGGGTGCCGGCGGGCTGGGTGAAGACCAGGGCGGTCGCCCCCGTGCGGGCCGCCACCTCACGGGCCAGTTCCGCCGTACCGCCCTCCTTGGAGCCGTGCAGGGCCAGCACGCCGATGTCCGACCGGACGGTGAGCGCGGCTTCGAACTCCACGCCCTCGATGACCACTCGCTCGCCGTGCTCCATCTCGCCCTCTCCCCCGGGACCGTCACCGCACCACCCGTACGGTCTTCGAGACGGTCACCTGGTCCACGTCCGACACCCGCACCGTCACCCTCATGGTCCACGTCCCGGGGATCGGCAGAGCGAAGGAGTCGGCCGCCCAGTAGCCGCCGCGGTCGGTGACCTTGGCGTCCAGGGGGCCGACCCGCTGGGCGGCGAGGGTCATCGAGAGGCGTAGTTCGGGGACGGAGGCCAGGCCGCCGTCGGGGCCGTAGACCACCGCCTGGACGGAGTTGGTGCCGGCCCGGCCGGGGTCGAGGGTGATCTGCACCTTGCCGTGGCCGCCGGGGGTGCCGACGTCGAACGGGATCGTGGTGACCGAGGCGGCCGGGATGCCGGCCGGTGCGGCCTCGGACCGCGCCGCCTCGGCCGCCGCCCGGCCGGGCAGGGTGCTGGTCAGAAGGGTGGTCAGGACGAGGACGAGGACGCCCGTGGCCAGTTCGGCCAGCACCGGACGGCGCAGGTGGTGCGGGTCCGGGGCGGCCGGTGCGGGTTCCGGCCGGGGTTCGGGTGGCGGCGGGCCGGTGGCCGGCTCGGGAACGCGGGCCGGGCGGACCGCCGGGGCCGGACGCACCAGGCGGGCCGTCCAGCGCCGGGAACGGGAGGCGGCCGCGAGGAGCAGGGCCACCGCCGCCAGCTTGGCCAGCAGGACGTGGCCGTACGTGGTGCCGGTCAGCGCGTCCAGGGAGCCCAGGCCCCGCCAGGACTGGTAGACGCCGGTCACCGCGAGAACCGTCACCGAGGCGAAGGCCAGGCGGGAGAAGCGGGCGACGGTCCGCACCAGCGGCTCCGGCGTCCCCGCGGGGGCCGGCTCGGCCGCCGGGTCCCGGCGCAGCGTCAGCAGCAGGGCCGCGAGACCGCCCAGCCAGGCGGCCATGGCCAGCAGGTGCAGCGCGGCGGACGCGACGGCGACGGGTACCTGCGGTCCCGCCGAGGCGTGTTCGGCCGCCGCCCAGGTCAGGGAGAGGGCCACGGAGAAGACGGCGGCCGCGGTCAGCAGGGCCCGGCGGGGGACGCGCCGCCACGCCCCCCGGCGCAGCACCGGGACGCAGGCGGCCGCCAGGAGCAGCAGGGCCAGCCGGGCGAGCAGGAGCTCACCGGGCCGGGTCGTGGCCGTGCGGGTGAGCGCGGACAGCGCGAAGGCCCCCGTCGGGGAGGTGCCCTCCTCGTAGGGCGCCCTCAGCAGGAAGAGGGCGGCGGTCGAGGCGAGCAGGACCCACCAGGCGGCCAGGGCCGGGCGGCGCAGCCGGGCCCGGCCGGGCGGGCGGCAGTACGCCACGAACGCGACCGTGCCGAGCAGGAGCGCCACGGACAGGTAGGCGAGGTAGCGCGCGATGTCGTAGAGGCTGGTCGTCGCCCGGTTCTCCGCGCGGTCCGGGAGCGGGACCGCCGGTGCCGCCGTGCGCTTGCCCACCGAGAAGGTGAGCGCCCCGGACACCGGGTGGCTGTCCGCCGACACCACCCGCCAGGTCACCGTGTAGGTGCCGGTGGCGAGCCCGGCGGGCAGCGGGACGCGGGCCGTGTCGGAGCGGCCGGGGGCGTGGTCCGCCTCGCCGGTGCGGAGGCGGTGGTTCTCCGGGTCGTAGACGCGGAACGAGTCGGTGAGCAGGCCCACGGACTCCGTGAACGTCAGGGTCACCCGGCGCGGGGCGGACTTCAGGACACCGCCGTCGGCGGGGTCGGACCCGCGCAGGGCCGCGTGGGCCGAGGCGGGGACCGCGGTGCCGAGCAGGAGCAGGAGCAGGCCCGTGCCGAGCACGGTCAGCCGCCGCAGCCACCGGTGTGCGTCGCGCACCTCACCCCTCCGTCCAGCGGCCCCGGGCGGCCGCACGCGCTCCGGGCACGTCAGCCCTCCACATACGTACGCGGAGATCGGCCGCCGTGCTCACCGCACCCGCCACCCGGTCCGCCGGGGCGGCGGGTTCTCGTCCGGACGGCGCGTCAGGCCGGATCGTCCGGGAAGGCCGCCGCCCGTTCCAGGAAGGCCAGTCGGGCCCGCTTCTCGGGCAGGTGCACCTCCGGGACGTCGACCTCGGGCAGCACGACCGCCGGGCCCTGCTCGAAGCCCTGGCGCCGGAAGCGCTCGACGGCCCTGGTGTTGCGCACGTCCGGGTCGACCACGATCCGGCGGCGGCCGAGCCCGAGCAGGGCGTACGCCGTGACCCCGGTCAGCAGGGCCGAGGTCCAGCCGGGGCGCCGGCCGGCGGGTCCGGCGGGGGCGAGGAGAACGTGGACGCCGATGTCGCCGGGGCGGACGTCGTAGGTCTCGCCGACCCGGTCGGCCCCGGGTTCGTAGGTCTGCAGCAGGGCGGCCGGTTCACCGTCCTTGGTGACGAGGTGGGCGTGGTGGGTGTCGAGGGTCGCCATGTGCGCGTAGATCTCGGCCACCTGGGCGCGGGTAAGGCCGGTCATGCCCCAGAACACGGCGCGTTCCTCGCTCACCCAGGCGTGCACCAGCCGCGCGTCGCCGGCCGGGTCGAGGGGCCGGACGCGGACGGTGCCGTAGCCGTCGACGTGCCGTTCGAACAGGTCAGACATCGTTCTCCTGGGTGTCTTCGAGGGTGAGCCGGGCCCAGTCGGTGACGACCGGGGCGAGTTCCCCCCGGAGCCACAGGGGGAGCTGGTCGCGGTGGTGCGGTGCGCCGGGGACGCCGTCGGCGCCGAACGGGACCACCCAGCGGCTGTCCTCGCGGCGCGCGAGGTCCCAGACGTAGCGGGCGGCCGGGCCGCGGGCGGCGAGGTCGGTGAGGCCGGGGACGGCCGAGGTGCACAGCACGCAGTCGTGGTCGCCGGCCAGGCCCGGTTCCGCGTACGGCTCCTCCCCCGGCAGCGCCTTCCAGGGAGCGAGCCGGTGGGTGTCCGACCAGGTGCCGGCCGGTTCCGCCGCGGCCGTCTCCGTCAGGGCTTCCCGCACGACGGCGTCCCGGTCGACGCCGTACAGATCCTCCGCCGTCAGCAGGTGTTCGAGGGCGTGGCCGATGCGCGGGACGAGGGCCAGCCAGGGGAGCAGGACCTCGGGGTAGGCGGGCGGTTCGGTGAGGGCGGCGAACGCCGGGTGGGCGGCGAGCCCGCGGACGACCGCGGTGCGCACCGCGGCGTAGGCGGCGGCGCCGGTGCTGCCGGCGTCCATGCGGCGGTCCCAGGCCAGCAGCCGGTCGCGGAGGCGGGCCGCGCCGGGGGTGAGGCCGTCGAGGGCCGCGAGGCGGTCGAGGAGCGCACCGGCCGAGGCGAGGTGGGTGTCGGTGTGGACGGTGTGCAGGTCGGCGGCCGACCAGGCGGGGCGCTCCCGGAGCAGGGCGCGGATGCGGTCGGCGCGGTGCGGCGGCGCGAACTCCACGCCGAGGGGCGCGGCCGGGCCGCGCTGGTTGGCCATGACGGCGACGCCGTCGGTCAGCGGGGCGTACGGCGTCTCGTGCCAGCCGCGCCACTCGTGGCCCGGGAGCCAGGCGGGCACCACCCGGACCCGGTTGTCCGCCGCGCGCACGGGGACTCGGCCGGCGACCCGGTGCAGCAGACCGCCCTCGGTGTCGGCGGCCTGCACGACGTTGACCGGCTCGGCCCAGCCGTCGAGCGCCCGGTCGACGTCGCCGACCCGGCGGGCGCGCAGGAGGGGGAGCAGGCAGCCGAAGCCGAGGTCCTCCGTGACGCGGGGCGGGTAGCGCAGAGCGAGGGCGGTGGGCGGTCCGGCCGCGTCGCCGGTCTCGTCGTCGGCGGCGTTCCGGCCGTCCGGCGGGGCCGCCGTGACGCCCGCATCCAGGCCCTCCGGGCCGCCGACGATCACCGGCCCCCGCTCGGTCTCGATCACCTCGATCGCGACCGGGGCCTCCCCGGCCACCTCCACCGTCTCCGTGTGCCGCGGTGCCCGGCGCCAGACGCCGTCGGGGCCGAGTGCCTCCACGCCCGCGCCGGTGCGCCGCAGCCGCTCCCGGTAGACGTCCTGGTAGTCGGCCATGGCGTTGGTGATGGCCCAGGCGACGGTGCCGGTGTGGCCGAAGTGGGCGATGCCGGGAACGCCGGGCACGGCGAGGCCGACGACGTCGAACTCCGGGCAGCACAGGCGGATCTGCTGGTAGACGCCCGGATCCTCGATGAAGCGGTGCGGGTCACCGGCGATGATGGGCCGCCCGGTGACGGTGCGGTCGCCGGACAGGAGCCAGCCGTTGCTGCCGGCGGTGCCGGGGCCGTCGGTGGCGAACAGGCCGACCGACCCGGGGCCGAGGTGCCGTATCGCCTCCTCGCGCCACAGCTTGGCCGGGAAACCGGCGAACAGGATGTGCGTGGCGAGCCAGACCCCGAGCGGGGTCCAGGGCTCCCAGCGGCCCGGGGCGAGGCCGGACCGCGCGAACTCGGGCGCCCGGCGGGCGCCGTCCGCCAGGCCCTGGTTGACGCCGTCGACGTACGCCCGGACCCATTCCGCCGTCTCCGGGTCCCGGCTCTCCAGCGCGCCGAAGCAGCGCCGGGCGGTGTCGTCGAGACGGGCCCGGCGGGCGAACACGTCCCACGGCAGGGCGGCCGCGCCGAGGAAGGAGGCCGAGGTGCCCCGGGCCCGGTGCCGCTCCACCTCGAGTTGCCAGGCGCGGTCCAGGGCGGTCACCCGGCCCTGGACGCGGGCCAGGGCGCGGGCGTCGGCGGCCCGCAGATGGGGGACGCCCCAGGCATCGCGGTGGATCTCGCTGGTCACCTCGGAGCACCCCTTCACTTCACTTTAGGTAAGCCTTGCCTAAGTAGATGCGGGAATCGTACGCGACGCCCGGCCGCCCGGACAGAGCCGCCCCGCACGGGTGCCACGGGCCCCGTGCGGCGGCGTTCTCGGGGTTCGGGGAGCCCCGTCGCGCGAAGCCGTCGCCGCCGGGGCACCATCGACCCATGGACGCGACAGTGCACCTCGCCCAGGACCCCGAGGCCGACGCGCTGCTCGGGCGCAGCCCGCTCGCCGCGCTGACCGGGATGCTGCTCGACCAGCAGGTCCCGATGGAGTGGGCGTTCAAGGGCCCGGCGACCATCGCGGGCCGGATGGGCGCCCGGGACCTGGACGCCCACGACATCGCGGCCAGGGACCCGGAGGCGTTCGCCGCGCTCCTCTCCGAGAAGCCCGCCGTGCACCGGTACCCGGGCTCGATGGCCAAGCGGATCCAGCAGCTGTGCCAGTACCTGGTCGAGCACTACGACGGCGACGCCGAGGCCGTCTGGCGGGACGCCGGGGACGGGGCCGCCCTGCTGAAGCGGCTGGAGGACCTGCCCGGGTTCGGCCGGCAGAAGGCGCAGATCTTCCTGGCGCTGCTCGGCAAGCAGCTGGGCGTGCGGCCCGCCGGCTGGCGGGAGGCCGCGGGGGCGTACGGGGAGGCGGACTCCTTCCGGTCCGTCGCCGACATCACCGGCCCCGAGTCGCTGGCCAGGGTGCGGGCGCACAAGCAGGAGGCGAAGGCGGCGGCCAAGGCCGCCAAGGCGGCGAAGACCGCCGGCGAGTAGCCCTCAGCCGGATGGTCCCGCCCGGGTGGCGGCGCCGCCCGGGACGATCCGAGCATGAACCATGACCGAGGCACCCAGCGGTGGTCCCTCCTGGGACCGTGAGTACGACGACCGGAGCGTCCACGGGGGCCACGCCCCGCAGGGACACCACGAGCCCGAACCTCCCCTCGAAGGACCCCTGCACGCCCTCTCCCGGGCCGCCTGGCAGGTCGTCCTCGGCACCGGGATCGCCTCGCTGATCCTCGGCGTCGTGGTGCTGATCTGGCCGGGCCCCTCCCTGCTGGTCGCCGGGGTGCTGTTCGGGATCTACCTCGTCATCAGCGGCGTCTTCCAGCTCGCCGCCGCCTTCGGCACCCACCAGCGGACCTCGCTGCGCGTGCTCGCCTTCATCAGCGGCGCGCTGTCGATCCTGCTGGGCCTGTTCTGCTTCCGCGGCCCGATGCAGTCGTCCCTGCTGCTCGCCCTGTGGATCGGCATCGCCTGGCTGATCCGGGGCATCACCCAGACCCTGGCCGCCGCCTCCGACTCCCGCATGCCCGCCCGGGGCTGGCAGATCTTCCTCGGGATCGTCACCTTCGTCGCCGGCATCGTGCTGATCGACTCGCCCTTCACCTCGGTCGCCGTGCTGACCCTGGTCGCCGGCTGGTGGCTGGTGATCGTCGGCATCGTGGAGATCGTCACCGCGATCCGCGTCCGGGGCATGGCCCGCCAGGTCCCGCGCACGGTGTGAGGCCGTCGGTACGCCGAACGGGCGTATCCCGGGCGGAACGCGATGCGCCGGGGCGGCCGGGCGGGCACAGACCCGGTGTGAGCAGGACCGCGCGCCTCCCCCGCAGCCGAACCTGGCTGCGGGTGCTCGTGCTGCTCCTGGCGGTGTGGGTGCCCGGCGCCCATGTGCAGGCCCAGCCGGCGCCCGCCCCGGCCGCGTCGGCCGCCGCCTCCGAGCACGACCACCTGGACACCCTGCCGCGGCCGCCCGCCCGCGTCTCCCGCCCGGCCGGGGCCCCCGAACGCCCCTCGCCCCTGCCCGGCCCGGCGCCCGCCGGCGCGGCGGCGCCCCCGTGCCCGGCCGCGCCCCGGGCGCCGGGCGCCGCCGTCTGCCTGCTGCGCACGGTGGTCCTGCGCTGCTGACCGGTCCCGCCCCCCGGTCCAGTCAGCTCCAGGCGAGGAACGACCATGCCCACAGACCCGTACGCGGTCCTGCGCGCCCTGCTGCGCGCGGAGGCCAGACGCAGCGCGCCGCCCCGGCCCGAGGACACGAACCAGCGGCCACCGGGGCCGGCGAAGGAGGAAGGACGCTGATCGGCCGGCGGAGGCGGTCAGCGCCTCCGCCGTGCGGTACCGAACAGGGAGCGGGTGATCTCGCGGCCGATCTGGGTGCCGACCGAGCGGGCCAGCGACTTGAACATGCCGCTGCCCACCACCTGTTCGACCAGCGACTGCTCGTCCTTCGGCGCCTTCGTCTCCGGGCCCCGCGCGGTCTCCCGGGCCCGGCCCGGCTCCGGCGCCCCGGCCGCCGGCCGCTCGCTCAGCCGCTCGTACGCCGACTCGCGGTCCACAGCCTGTGCATAACGCCCGTGCAGCGCGGACTCCCGCACCGCCCGGTCCAGCTCCGGCCCGTCCACCGGGCCCATCAGGGACTCCGGGGCGCGCAGCCGGGTCGCGGCGACGGGGGTGGGGGCACCGGTCTCGCTGAGCACGGTCACCACCGCCTCGCCGGTGCCGAGGCCGGTGAGGAGTTCCTCGAGATCGTAGGCGGAGTCGGGGAAGGTCTTCACGGTCGCCTTCAGCGCCTTATGGTCGTCCGGCGTGAAGGCCCGCAGCGCGTGCTGGACGCGGTTGCCGAGCTGGCCGAGGACGTCGGACGGCACGTCCTTCGGGGTCTGGGTGACGAAGAAGACGCCGACCCCTTTCGAGCGAATCAGGCGCACGGTCCGCGTGATCGACTCCAGGAACGCCCGGGAGGCGTCGCTGAACAGCAGGTGCGCCTCGTCGAAGAAGAAGACCAGCTTGGGCCGGTCGGCGTCGCCCACCTCGGGCAGGTCGTGGAAGAGGTCGGCCAGCAGCCACATCAGGAAGGTGGAGAAGAGCTGCGGCCGGTCCTGGACCGCGGGGAGTTCGAGGACGGAGACGACGCCCCGCCCGTCCGGCGCCGTCCGCAGCAGCTCGGCCGTGTCGAACTCCGGCTCGCCGAAGAAGTCCGCCATGCCCTGCGCCTCGAAGGCGGTCAGCGAGCGCAGGATCACCCCGGCCGTGGCGGTGGACAGCCCGCCGATGTCCCTCAGCTCGGCCTTGCCCTCGTCCGAGGTCAGGAAGGCGACCACGGCCCTGAGGTCCTTGAGGTCGACGAGTTCGAGGCCCTTGGTGTCGGCGTAGTGGAAGATCAGGCCGAGGGACTGCTCCTGGGTCTGGTTGAGCCGGAGCACCTTGGACAGCAGCACCGGCCCGAAGCTCGTGATGGTGGCCCGCACCGGGATGCCGTGGCCGAGCCCGCCGAGCGCGAGGAACTCCGCGGGGAAACCGGCCGGCGTCCAGCTCTGGCCCACCTCGGCCGCGCGCCCCTGGACCCGGTCGTTCGACACGCCCGGCCGGGAGATGCCGGAGAGGTCACCCTTGATGTCCGCGAGGAACACCGGCACGCCCTGCGCGGAGAGTTGCTCGGCGATCAGCTGGAGCGTCTTGGTCTTGCCGGTGCCCGTGGCGCCCGCGACCAGCCCGTGCCGGTTGAGCATGGGCAGCGGGATGCGCACCGGCGCGCGCGGCAGGCACCGTCCGTCCCAGAGCAGGGCGCCCAGATCGAGGGCGGGGCCGGTGAAGGCGTATCCGGCGCGGACGCGCTCGGCGTCGGCAGGGAGCGTCTCACTGTCACCCATGCACGGCCCCTGTCTCCGATAGCACCCGTTATGAGCGTCTTCGCTCCGGCAATTCCAGCGTCGCACTGCGGCGCCATGGCTGCGCCCGGAACGTCTGGACCGGTAGGCTTTCCGTGTGATCTTCAAGCGCATCGGAAACGGCCGGCCGTACCCCGACCACGGCCGGGAAAGCACCCGGCAGTGGGCGGACGTCGCGCCGCGCCCGGTCCGCCTCGATCAGCTCGTGACCACCAAGCAGCAGCTCGATCTGGAGACCCTGCTGGCCGAGGACTCGACCTTCTACGGCGACCTCTTCGCCCACGTCGTGAAGTGGCAGGGCGACCTGTACCTCGAGGACGGCCTCCACCGGGCGGTGCGCGCCGCGCTCCAGCAGCGCCAGGTGCTGCACGCACGCGTGCTCGAACTCGACTGACCCGCACGACACGCCGGTTGCCCCTTTCGGGTTCCGCTGTGCTGCATCTGGTGATCATCTAATAGGCATCGCCGCTCAGGCACACTACGCTGCGCTCATGAGCATGCTGACTCCTCCCGGCATGGGCGGCCAGTACCGGATCACGGGGGACAAATACCCTCGGATGCGCCCTCCCCGGCGGCGCGGCAGGCTGGCGGCCGCCGCGGTGGCCTCCGTAGCCGCGCTCGGCCTGATCGGCTGGGGCACCCTGCAGCTCATCGACGTCTTCACCGGGGGCGGCGAGAAGTCGACCGCGGGCGGCACCAAGGCCGAGTGCCCCGTCGCGAAGGCCTCCGCCGCGCCCGCCAGGGCCCTGCCCGAGCCCCGCACGATCACCGTGAACGTCTACAACGCCACGACCCGCAGCGGCCTCGCCAAGGCCACCGCGGACGAGCTGAAGAAGCGCGGCTTCAAGATCGGCGACGTGGGCAACGCGCCCAAGGAGCTGGACAAGAAGGTCAAGGGCGCCGGAGTGCTCCTCGGTCCCGCCTCCGCGCTGGACACCTCGCTGCCGGTGCTCGCCACCCAGCTGGCCGGCGCCGAGCGGCGGACCGAGGCCGGCCGCAAGGGGGCCGGCCTCGATCTGGTCATCGGTGACAAGTTCGGCGGCCTGACGCAGCGGGCGGCCGCCGACCAGGCCCTGGCCCGGCTGAGCGAACCGAAGCGGACGACCGCCGCGGCGAAGAACGGCTGCTGAGCGGGACCGCCCTACTCGGCCGCGCCGTACAGCCGGTCGCCCGCGTCCCCGAGGCCGGGGATGATGTAGCCGTGCTCGTTGAGGTGGTCGTCGACGGCCGCCGTGACGACCGTGACCGGGGTGCCCGCGAGCTCCCGCTCCATGACCTCGACGCCCTCGGGCGCGGCGAGCAGCACCACGGCGGTGACGTCGTCGGCGCCGCGCTTGATCAGTTCCTGGATCGCCGCGACCAGCGTGCCGCCGGTCGCCAGCATCGGGTCGAGGACGTACACCTGGCGGCCCGAGAGGTCCTCGGGCATGCGCGAGGCGTACGTGGAGGCCTGCAGCGTCTCCTCGTTGCGGATCATGCCCAGGAAGCCCACCTCGGCGGTCGGCAGCAGCCGGACCATGCCGTCCAGCATGCCGAGACCGGCCCGCAGGATCGGCACCACCAGCGGACGCGGCCGGGCGAGCTTGACGCCCGTGGTCCGGGCGACCGGCGTCTGGACGTCGACGGCCTCGGTGCGCACGTCCCGCGTGGCCTCGTAGGCGAGCAGGGTGACCAGTTCGTCGGCGAGCCGGCGGAAGGTCGCGGAGTCGGTGCGCTGGTCGCGCAGCGTGGTGAGCTTGTGAGCGACCAGGGGGTGGTCGACGACGTGGAGACGCATGTCCCTAACAGTAACCGCGCTCGGCCGCACTCCGCGCTGGCATCAAACCGCCCGTCCGAGGGAAAGTGGGAGGGACGGACCCGGGGTGGTGTGACTGTGCCTGACCTGCCTGATCATGAGACCGACGCCGCCGTGGACGCCGGGAGCGCGACAGGCCCCCGGCGGCCCGAGTCGGACGCCGAGCGCCGGCGCCGCCGCGCCCAGTTCCTGCGCGACCTCGCCGAGGCCCGGGCGCTGCGCGACCGCGTCCAGCCCCGGCGGGCGAAGGCGGCGCGGCTGCGCCACGCCATGCGGATGCGAACCTTCCGCTGGTAGGGGGATTCCGGCGTACGGTCGGGTGGGAAGAGACCGGTGGGAAGACAGCCGGTGGGAAAGACCGGTGAACGCACCGGTGTTGCCCGGGTGGACGTGCGGCGGCGCCGGTGGGGCCGCGTACGATCCGCAGGTGGCGGCAACGGACGCACACGTGGGCCGGTGACGGATCCACGATCGAAACTGACGGACACAGGGAGCCGAAGACGTCCCCTGGGCGCCTTGTTTCTGCCACGATTCCGAATGGGCGGGGCCCGGAGCCCGTATCCACCCCGCCCAGAGACCTCCGCCGGGGGGACCCCCAACCGGCACGCCTATGACCAGTGGGAGAGTCACGGTGTACTTCGCCGCACTGCTCGCGCGCACCGAAGACGGGTGGGAAGCGAGCGACACGGAGCTCGACGATGTGGAGAGCCTGTCGGATCTCGCCGACCTGGCCCGGGAAGCCTCCCCGGAGGAGGACACCGTGCTCGTCCTGATCGAGCAGGAGGACTCCTGGTTCGGTGTCGTCCGCGTGGACGGCGAGGACGACCCTCGCATCTACGTCTCGGACGCGGCCGCCGCCGCCCGCAGCGCCTACGGCGAGCTGCTGCTCACCGATGAGCTGCTGGGGCGGGAGCCGGGCGCGGACGACGGCCCCGACCTCGATGCCCTGGACCTCGACGGCACGGAGGACGGCGAGTCCGACGACGACGAGGACGACACGGACGGCGCCGCCGCGGACGCGGTGCCGCACAGCCCGGTGGGCGACAGCGAGATCCTCGACGACCTGGGTATCGGCGAGAAGGAGCTGCGCACCCTGGAGGCCGAGGACGCGCTGGGCACGATCGCCGAGGCCCTGGGCGCCTCGGAGGTGCTGGAGACCGTCCGCTGAGCACCGAGCACACCGACGGCGCACCCGACCCGGTGCGCGGTCCCTGGCGGTCCGCGATGCGGCTCGCCCTGGACGAGGCCCGGCTGGCGGTGGAGGGCGGCGACGTCCCCGTCGGCGCCGTCCTGCTGTCCCCGGACGGCACGACGGTGCTGGCCGCCGGGCACAACGAGCGCGAGGCCACCGGAGACCCGACGGCGCACGCGGAGGTCCTCGCGCTCCGGCGGGCCGCCGCGAAGCTCGGCCAGTGGCGGCTGGCCGGCTGCACGCTGGTCGTCACGCTGGAGCCCTGCACGATGTGCGCGGGCGCGCTGGTCCAGTCCCGGGTGGACCGGGTGGTCTACGGCGCCCGGGACGAGAAGGCGGGAGCGGCCGGCTCGCTGTGGGACGTCGTGCGCGACCGGCGGCTCAACCACCGCCCCGAGGTCGTCGAGGGCGTCCTCGCCGAGGACTGCGCCCGGCTCCTCACGGAGTTCTTCCGGGACCGCTGAATTCCGATTTCAAACCATGCCCCACCTTGCTGTAGGGTCTCCCTCGGTAGCGTGTCCGAGCGGCCGAAGGAGCTCGCCTCGAAAGCGAGTGTGGCGCAAGTCACCGAGGGTTCAAATCCCTCCGCTACCGCTCCGAACGAGAGGCCCGGTCCCATGGACCGGGCCTCTCGCGGTTTTTCCAACTCCCCTCGGCCCGGCCCGCGTTCCGGTCCGCCACGACTCGCACACAATTCCCCGGCCGGAACACACGAGCGGACGGATAAACTCACCGCCGACAACAGGGCACCAAGAGTCGCAGCAGGTACAGGGGAGGCCGCGGTGGCGGTGAACGCCAAGAAGATCGCCGTCTACGTGCTCGCGGTCTTCGCGCTGTACGTGATCATCACCGACCCGGCCAAGGCGGCCGACTACGTCCAGATAGGCTTCGAGGGCATATCGGACGCGGCCAAGGCCATCGGCGACTTCATGACCTGGGTCGCCAACGGAGCACAGAGCTGAGGTACACCCCATGATCCGTCACCTGGTCCTCTTCAGGCTCAACGAGGGCGTCGAGCGCGACGATCCGCGGGTCGTGGCGGGCGTGGAGGCCTTCAGGGCGCTCGGCGGCCGGATCGAGGAGCTGCGGTTCTGGGAGTGCGCCTGGAACATCAGCGACCGGCCCATCGCCTACGACTTCGCGATCAACTCGGCGGTCGAGGACCAGGACGCGCTGCGGCGCTACCTCGAGCACCCGGCCCATCAGGCCGGCGTGGCGCTGTGGCGGGAGTTCGCCACGTGGGTGATCGCCGACTACGAGTTCTGACCCGCGCGCACCCGAAGCCCCCCATGGGAAGCATGGGGGGCTTCTTCGCGTCCTGGACCCCGAACTGGGCGCCATCCGGCCACAACACGGCGTTATACGGTGCTTGCACACAGTGCACATGTCTTGTGATGCTATGACCGCTTTTGACGGATGACTGACCGATGAAGAGGTGGCGTTGACCGTGTCGGCCAGTACTGCGCCGCCCCAGGACGAGGTGCCCAGCCCCTCCCCTCCGGCCCCCGAGAAGCGCCGCGGCGCCGACACCCGCGCCCTGACCCAGGTGCTCTTCGCCGAACTGAAGGACCTGACCCCGGGCACGCCCGAGCACGACCGGGTGCGCGGGGCGCTGATCGAGGCGAATCTCCCGCTCGTGCGCTACGCGGCCGCCCGCTTCCGCTCCCGCAACGAGCCGATGGAGGACGTGGTCCAGGTCGGCACCATCGGGCTGATCAACGCCATCGACCGCTTCGACCCCGAGCGGGGGGTGCAGTTCCCGACCTTCGCGATGCCGACCGTGGTCGGCGAGATCAAGCGGTACTTCCGGGACAACGTCCGCACCGTCCACGTACCGCGCCGGCTGCACGAGCTGTGGGTGCAGGTCAACAGCGCGACCGAGGACCTCACCACGGCCTTCGGACGCTCCCCGACGACCGCCGAGATCGCCGAGCGGCTCAGGATCAGCGAGGAGGAGGTGCTCTCCTGCATCGAGGCGGGACGCTCGTACCACGCCACCTCGCTCGAGGCCGCGCAGGAGGGCGACGGAATGCCCGGCCTGCTGGACCGCATCGGCTACGAGGACCCGGCCCTGGACGGCGTGGAGCACCGCGACCTGGTCCGCCATCTCCTGGTCCAGCTCCCCGAACGCGAACAGAGAATCCTGCTGCTGCGCTACTACAGCAATCTGACCCAGTCACAGATCAGCGCGGAACTCGGTGTGTCCCAGATGCACGTGTCCCGGCTACTCGCGCGTAGCTTCCAGCGGCTGCGATCCGCGAATCGCATCGAGGCATAACCGGCGCACAGGAGCACACTCCGGAAAACGCCAGCCCACGGCGGATCGAAAGCGGGATCGATCACTCACCGCTGAGAGCGAATCGCCCGCCAGGGCGGTTCCCGACAGTTGTGCGCCGAAAGGCCGTCAGACCCCTTCTTTCCAGGGCCGATTCACAGCTGGCATGTCGACATGTCACTACAGCGTGTTGCCGACATGTGACATTCTGCGGGAAGCGCGTTTGCCGGGGCTCCGGCGCCGGTATTCAGGTGAAGGCTGCGTTGCTCGAAAGGCAGCGCCGCCGCGACCGTCCCGCGACCCAAAGGGGGTGGCATGTCCGCAGACCAAGGCAGCTCGAAGGTCCTCACGCCCACGAGCGAGGCAGCGCCCAAGGAGCTCCACGCTCTCGACGTCCTCGACGGCATCGAGGGCGTCACGGCCCTCGATGCCGTGCCGGCCCAGGCCGACCCGGCCGCCGCCCCTGTCCCGGCCCCGCCGGTCACGGCGGACATCGACACCCGGACCCTGTCCCGGTCCCTGTTCCTGCGGCTCGCCGCACTGGACGAGAGCAGCCCCGAGCGGGCGTACGTCCGGGACACCCTGATCGAGCTCAACCTCCCCCTCGTGCGCTACGCGGCGGCCCGCTTCCGCTCCCGCAACGAGCCGATGGAGGACATCGTCCAGGTCGGCACCATCGGCCTGATCAAGGCGATCGACCGCTTCGACTGCGAACGGGGCGTGGAGTTCCCGACGTTCGCGATGCCGACGGTCGTGGGTGAGATCAAGCGTTTCTTCCGCGACACCTCGTGGTCGGTGCGCGTCCCGCGCCGGCTCCAGGAACTGCGCCTGGCCCTCACCAAGACCAGCGACGAGCTGTCCCAGAAGCTGGACCGCTCCCCGACGGTCACGGAGCTGGCCGCCGCGCTCGGCGTCTCCGAGGAGGACGTGGTCGACGGCCTCGCGGTCGGCAACGCCTACACCGCCTCCTCGCTCGACTCCCCGGCCCCCGAGGACGACGGCGGCGAGGGCTCCCTCGCCGACCGCCTCGGCTACGAGGACAGCGCGCTGGAGGGCGTGGAGTACCGGGAGTCCCTGAAGCCGCTGCTGGCCAAGCTCCCGCCCCGGGAGCGCCGGATCATCATGCTGCGCTTCTTCGCCAACATGACCCAGTCGCAGATCGGCGAGGAGGTCGGCATCTCCCAGATGCACGTCTCCCGGCTGCTCACCCGGACCTTGGCCCAGCTGCGGGAGGGCCTCATCTCGGACTGACGGGCACGCGGACAGGGCCGCCGAGGCGCCGTTGCGGCAGCGTCGGCGGCCTTCCCGTGCCCGGGCGGCCGGGTGTCCTACTTGAGCGCGAGCCAGGCGACGGCGGCGACGACGATCACGGCCGCCACGACGCCGATGATCAGACCGACCCGGGGCCCGGAGGAGGCCGGCTGCTGCTGCTGCCGGCCCTGGGGGCCCTCGTCGACGAACGCGCGGAACATCTGGGTGCTGCCTGCGGGGTCGTAATTGCCCTGGGGGCCCTGGGTGTTAGCCATGGCCCGAGACACTAGCGAATCCGGTGGTGCGACCCAAGTGGGGGGCCACCGGGACAGACGGGGTGCGGGCGGCCACTCCGACCAGCATATTTACGATCGCAATACTTGCCTTTGCCAAGTTTTTGCGCCCGCGGACTCCTGGTTGTTTGCCTGCAGCAACCAACCTCCTCTATGGTTGCCCTAAGCAACGAATACGGGAGGTGTGATGGCCGAGCAGACGCAGTACGAGGAGCTGGTGCGTCAGTTCAGCGCCTTCGGAGCCGTGAAACGGGACCTGGGACGGATCCTGCCGTCCGAGTGCCCGGCCGGCTCGGCCGCCGTGCTGACCCTGCTCGGCCGTCACGGCGACATGCGCATGAGCAAGCTCGCGGAGCTGCTCTCCGTGGACATGTCGGTCACCAGCCGGCATGTCGCGCACGTCGCCGCGCGCGGCTGGATCGAACGGCACCCGGACCCCGCGGACAAGCGCTCGCGCATCCTGCGCCTGACGTCCGACGGCCTGGAGCAGCTGGACGAGCTGTCCCGGCGGACCACGCGTCTGCTGGAGGAGCGGCTCGCCGACTGGACCGACGAAGAGGTCGGCCAGCTCATCAAGCTGATGGCGCGCCTGCGCGCGTCCTTCGGCGACTGTCGCTCGACCCCGGTCCGGATCCCCGCGCCCGTAGTCGAAGAGACCACCCGTACACCCGCGAACACGAAGTAAAGGAAGCCCATGGCAACGACCACACCAGCCGGTGTGCGGGCTCACGCCAAGCACGGGGGAGGCACAGGTCACGCCCCGATGACCCACCGGCAGATCATGGAGGCCCTGTCCGGGCTCATGCTCGGCATGTTCGTGGCGATCCTGTCGTCCACGATCGTCTCCAACGCCCTGCCGGAGATCATCGGCGACCTCGGCGGCGGTCAGTCCGCCTACACCTGGGTGGTCACGGCCGCCCTGCTGTCGATGACCGCGGCCACTCCCCTGTGGGGCAAGCTCGCCGACCTGTACAGCAAGAAGGCGCTCGTCCAGATAGCCCTGGTCATCTACGTCGTCGCGTCGATGGCGGCCGGCCTGTCGCAGAACCCCGGCATGCTGATCGCCTGCCGCGTGGTGCAGGGCATCGGCGTCGGCGGTCTGTCGGCCCTGGCCCAGATCGTCATGGCGGCGATGATCTCCCCGCGTGAGCGGGGCCGCTACTCCGGTTACCTCGGCGCCACCTTCGCCGTCGCCACCGTCGGCGGCCCGCTGCTCGGCGGTGTCATCACCGACACCTCCTGGCTGGGCTGGCGCTGGTGCTTCTACGTCGGTGTCCCGTTCGCCGTCATCGCGCTGATCGTGCTGCAGAAGACCCTGCACCTCCCCGTGGTCAAGCGCGAGGTCAAGGTCGACTGGGGCGGCGCGTTCTTCATCTCCGCGGCCGTCTCCCTGCTGCTGATCTGGGTCACCTTCGGCGGTGACAAGTACGACTGGGTGTCCTGGCAGACCTACGCCATGGTCGGCGGTTCGGTCGTGCTCGGCGCGCTCTTCGTCCTCGTCGAGGCGAAGGCGAGCGAGCCGATCATCCCGCTGCGCCTGTTCCGCAACCGCACCATCACGCTGGCGTCGCTCGCCTCGCTGTTCGTCGGTGTCGCGATGTTCACCGGCACCGTGTTCTTCAGCCAGTACTTCCAGCTGGCCCGCGACAAGTCCCCGACGATGTCGGGCGTGCTGACCATCCCGATGATCGGCGGCCTGTTCATCTCCTCGACCGTGTCGGGTCAGTTCATCACCCGCACCGGCCGCTGGAAGGGCTGGCTGGTCAGCGGTGGCCTCCTGGTGACGGCCGGCCTGGCCCTGCTGGGCGGCATCCGGTACGACACCGACTACTGGAAGATGGCCATCTTCATGGCCCTGCTGGGTCTCGGCATCGGCATGATGATGCAGAACCTGGTCCTCGCCACGCAGAACCAGGTGGCGCCCACGGACCTCGGTTCGGCCAGCTCCACGGTCACCTTCTTCCGCTCCCTCGGCGGTGCGGTCGGCGTCTCCGCCCTCGGCGCGGTGATGGCCCACCGGATCACCCACTACGTCATGGACGGCATCGGGTCCCTGAGCCCCAAGTACCAGGCCGCCATGGCCGGCTCGGGTTCCACCGACACCATCCCGGACATGGACAAGCTGCCGCTGCCCATCCGGACGCTGCTGGAGAGCGCCTACGGCCACGGCATCGCCGACGTCTTCTACATCGCGGCCGCCCTCGCCGCCGTCGCCTTCCTGATCACGCTGTTCATCAAGGAGGTCCCGCTGAAGACCAAGGGTGCGCTGGCGCAGGCCGCGGACGCCGAGGCTCCGGCCGTGGACCCGGCCGCCGCCCCGGTCGTCGCCGAGGCGCAGGCCGTCCCGGCCGCGGTCGCCGCGACCACCGGGACCGCGGCCGAGGGCACCGCCCCGGCGGCCGCCGCGCAGCAGGTGACCGCGGTCGCCACGGTCGCGGAGCCGGCCACCGGCGGCGGCACCCCGGTGCACGGATTCGTCCGCGGCGCCGAGAGCGCCCCGGTCCCGCAGGCGGCGGTCACGCTGATCTCGCTGTCCGGCCGCCAGCTCGGCCGCTCGGTCGCCCAGGCCGACGGTTCCTACGCGGTGGACGCGCCGGGCACCGGCTCGTACGTCCTGATCGCCTCCGCCGACGGCTTCCAGCCGCAGGCCTCCACGATCGTGGTGGGCGAGGAGCCGCTGTCCTACGACATCCTGCTCAGCGGCACCAGCGGGCTGACCGGTGTGGTCCGCTCGGCCGGGAGCGCGCTGCCGGTCAAGGACGCGATGGTGATCGTCACCGATGTGCGCGGGGACCTGCTGGCCACCGCCGCCACCGGTGAGCAGGGCGACTTCGCCTTCACCGACCTGGTGCCGGGCGCGGTGACCGTCGCGGTCAACGCGAGCGGTTTCCGGCCGCGCGCGCTGCCGGTCGAGGTCGCCACGGCCGGGGTCACCCGGATCGAGGTCGACCTGGACGCCGGCGCCCGGCTGCAGGGTGTCGTGCGGGCCCCGCACGGTCCGCTGGCCGACGCCCGCGTGACCCTGGTCGACCAGGCGGGCAACGTGGTCGGCACGGCCACCACCGGGACGGACGGGGCGTACGCCTTCACCGACTTGGACGGCGGCGACTACACCGTCATCGCGACGGGCTACCCGCCGGTGGCGACGGCCCTGCCGGTGCACGGCACCGGAGTCGACGGCCACGACATCGAACTCGCCCACCCCGGCGAGTAGTTCGATCCCCGGCCCGTGACGGCGCGCGACTTGAGCGGAGACGCGCCCGTCACGGGCCGGTTTCATACGACCGATTTATCTGGCTTTTCAGGGAGAAGACGGGATGGGACTGACCGCGAGGATCCGTACCCGGGACGGATGGGCCGTGTCGCACGCGGTCGTCACGATGACCGACACGACCGGAACACAGGTGCTGCGTGCCGAGGCGGACACCGAGGGCGCCGTACGGGACGTCACCGAGCTGGCGCCGGGGGCGTACACGGTGATCGTGACCGCCGTCGGCTACGCGCCCGCCGCCGCCAGCGCCATCGTCACCGCGAGCGGACGGGCCGAGGTCGGCACCGTCACACTGGCCCGGCAGGGCGGCACCGAGCTGCCGCCGCCCGGACCGTGGACCATCGACCCGGCGCACTCCTCCGTCGCCGCCGTCGCCCAGCACCTGGGGATCTCCAGTGTGCACGGCAGGTTCACCGAGTTCGGCGGGACCATCGAGATCGCTCCGGACGACGTCACCAAGTCCCGCGTCGAGGCGGTGATCCGGGCCGCGTCCGTCGACACGGGCAACGGCATGCGGGACACGCACCTGCGGTCCGCGGACTTCCTCGACGTCGAGCGGCACCCGGAGATCACCTACCGCTCCACGGGCGTGACGGTGGCCGGTCCGGACCGCTGGACCGTGCACGGCGAGCTGTCGATGCACGGCGTGGTGCGGCCGGTCGACCTGGACCTGGCCTACCTCGGCACCGGCGCCGACCCGTGGGGCGGCACCAGGGCGGCCTTCCGGGCGACCGCCGAACTGCACCGTGAGGACTTCGCGATGAACTACAACCAGGTCCTCCAGGCGGGCATCGCCGCCATCGGCACGACCCTCAGGGTCGAGCTGGACATCCAGGCGGTCCAGGGCGGGGCACTGCCCGCCGCCTGACCGCAACGGCCGACGGCCCGCCGCCACTTCGCGAGTGGCGGCGGGCCGTCGTCGTGGCCGGGCTCGGCCGCCGGCGGGCTCAGTTGTCGGTGGCGCCGACGATGCGCCGGGCCAGGTCACGCAGTTTGACGTTCTCCCGCTGGGAGGCGCGGACCAGGCTCTCGAAGGCCGCCGTCGCGTCGATGTCGAGGCGCTCCATCAGGACCCCGGTGGCCTGGCCGATCAGGTCCCGGGTGTGCATGGCCTCGGTGAGCTGCTCCTGGACGGTCACCGAGTTCAGGGCGAGGCTGACGTGCGCGGTGAACAGACGGCCGAGGCGGGCGGTGGTGTCGTCGAAGGCGCGCGGCTTGCCCGAGTAGGCGGTGAGCACGGTGAGCCGGCGCCGGTCGGCGCGCAGCCGCAGCGACAGCACCGAGCGCAGCCCGAGGTCGGGCAGCGGTCCCCCCTCGGTCCCGGCGTCGTCGGGCAGCCGAACCACCGGCGAGGTCCACAGCTCTTCCCAGTGCGGCAGCTCCGGGACCTCGGCGTCCCGCACGATGTCGTCGGTCCAGGCGACCGTACGGCGGCCCTCGCCCCGGTCGATCTCCAGGACGCCGGCGTGCTCGGCGCCGGGCAGCAGCTCCACGGCCAGCCGGACGGCGGTGTGCAGCGTGGCCTGCGGAGTGGTGGTCTCGTGCAGCTGACGAGCCGCCAGCGTGAGCGCCTCCGCCAGCTCCAGGCCGGCCGGAGAACGGGTCACGTCGAAAAAGTCAGGGGAAGCCACCACGAACCTCTCGGGTGTCACGGCCTTACGGCCATGCTCAGGAGAGCTCCGCAGCACATTCCTGACTGCGAGCACACGACATCTGCACTTTAGCTGCTCCGTTGCGGTGAAGTGACGCCTGGATGATCCTGTGCCCGACAGGGTCAGGCTGACCGGGCCCCGCTCGCCCTAGGCTGCGTCCATGGCACCGAACATCGCGACGAACACCCGTGTATCGCAGGCCGAACTGCTGGACTTCGTACGCCCCAGGCACCGCGCCGTCCTGCTCACCCGCCGGACCGACGGCAGCCCCCAGGGTTCCCCGCTCACCTGCGGGGTGGACGACTCGGGCCGGATCGTGGCCTCCACCTATCCGGAGCGCGCCAAGACCCGCAACGCCAGGCGGGACGCCCGGGTCAGCCTGATCGTCCTCAGCGACGACTGGAACGGGCCCTGGGTCCAGATCGACGGCACGGCCGAGGTCGTCGACGCTCCCGACTCGGTGGAGCCCCTGGTCGAGTACTACCGCAACATCGCCGGTGAGCACCCGGACTGGGACGAGTACCGCGAGGCGATGCGCAAGCAGGGCAAGTCGATCATCCGGGTGACGCCGGAGCGCTGGGGCCCGGTGGCGACCGGCGGATTCCCGGCGCGGCTGGCGGAGGACGACTAGCCGGGGCCCGCGGTCCGTCGGCGGCGGGCCGGCCCGGTCTCCCGGCACGGCGGCCGGCCGGTCGCGGTCAGCCCCTGGCGACCATCGCCTCGATGCCGGCGATCAGCAGGTCCAGGGCGAACCGGAAGTCCCGGTCCATCATCTCGCCGACCGTGTCGCCGCCCCGGGCCGCCATCAGTTCCCGGGACTCCCGGAACATCTCGGCGGTCCCGGGGTCCTCGGCGACCAGGCTCAGGGCCTGGCGGTAGTACTCGTCCGCGGTCAGCCCGGTGTCCGCCGTCCGGGCGAGGAAGTGGGCCTCGACCGTGCCGTAGCCGTAGACGAACTGGAAGACGGCCGAGATGGCGCCGGTGACGCCGTGCGCGGGCAGTCCGGCGCGGCGGACGACACGCTGGACGACGCGGGAGAACGCCAGCGCGTTGGGGCCGATGTTGAGGTAGCGCCCGGCCAGGGGCGAAAGCCAGGCGTGGCGCACCAGCAGCGCCCGGTACTCGCCGGCCAGCGCCCGCAGTTGCTCCCGCCAGTCGGCGCCGCCGTCCTCCGGGTCCGGCAGTCCGAGTTCGCCGTAGGCGGCGTCGAGGGCGAGTTCGAGGAGGTCGTCCTTGGTGTCCACGTACCAGTACAGGGACATCGCGGTGACGTTCAGCTCGGCGGCCAGCCGCCGCATGGAGAACTTCGCCAGGCCCTCGGCGTCCAGCAGCCGCACGCTGACGGCGGTGATCCGCTCCCGGTCCAGGCCCGAAGGCTGGCCGCCGCGTCCACCGCGCCGTGCCCCCGCCGCCAGCCAGACACTGCCCCGCGCCGACCCGTCACCGGTCCTGGCCACCGACGCACCTCTCTCGAACTCCGGTCACCGCCCCGGACACGGGGCGCGCGGCCGTGTCGGTACGGGGCTCCGCCGCCTGGGCGCGGCCGACCGCACACCGCCCGCAGCGGCACGCATACCCAGGGCCGACGGCTCTTAGGCGGTCCGTGCGGGAGCCGACCCGACCGGGGGAGAAGGACGTGCCGTGCACCGCGCGGCCGGGGCCCCGCGGTGCACGGCGTCGCCGGCCGTTCTTCGTCAGGCGCTCTTCGTCAGGCGCTCTTCGTCAGGTCGTAGAAGGTGGCCGAACCGACCGTCACCTTCTTGAAGTTGCTCTGCACCCACGAGCTGATCGCGGACGCCGAACCACTGCCGTCGCCGCCCATGCCACCGCCCATGCCGCCGCCGGCGATGAAGTAGTGGATCTTCCCTTCGGCCACGTACTTCTTGAACCCGGCCAGGGTCGGGGACGGGTCGGTGCCGTTGAAGCCGCCGATCGCCATCACCGGCTCGCCGGTGGCGAGCTGGTAGCTCGCGGCGTTCTGGGAGCCGATGGAGGCGGCGACCCAGGTGTACCGGCCCGCGTCCGTCTCCAGCAGCCTCCTGGCCGCCGAGCCGACCTGCGCCCCGTCCAGCAGCCCGCCGGCGCCACCGCCGCCCGCGCGGCCGCCCTCGCCCGTGGCACCGCCGCCCGGGAAGCCGTTCCCGTTCGGCCGGCCCTGGCCCTGGGTGCCGCCGTTCCGGCCCGGCATGCCCCCGCCGGGGAAGCCCTGGCCCTGGCCCGGCCGGCTCCCGTTCCCGTTCGGGCCGCCCTGCTGGTTCTGCGGGTTCTGCTGGTTCTGGCCCGGCATCCCGCCGCCGAAGCCGCCCGGCATCCCGCCGTCGCCGCCGCCCGGGCGGCCGCCGCCGAAGCCCATCATGCTCGCGCCCGCCGGGCCGGCCGTCGGGATGGAGCCGGTGTGCGCCGAGTTCACCGTGCTGAGGGTGTACGCGGCCGGGCCGGCCAGCGCGGCCACCAGGCCGAGCGCCGCCGCGGCGAGCGCCGGACGACGGGGGATCCGCCCGGCGAAGACGAGTCCGAACGCGGCCGCGAGGCCACCGACCAGCACCAGCCACCGCAGCCAGGGCAGGTAGTCGGAGGTGCGGTCGAGCAGGACGTAGCCCCAGGCGGCCGCGGCCACCACGGCGGCGGCCAGCGTGATCGACGCCCAGGTCTCCCGGCGCCGGTCCCACAGCAGCCCGGCGCCCATGCCGGTGACGGCGGCGACGTAGGGGGCGAGGGCCACCGTGTAGTACTGGTGGAAGATGCCCGCCATGAAGCTGAAGACCGCCATGGTCATGAGCAGCGAGCCGCCCCACACCAGGAACGAGGCGCGCGTGGCCGACGTCCGGCGGGCGCCGCGGGTGGCCCACAGGCCGGCGACGAGCAGGAGCAGGGCGGCCGGGATCAGCCAGGAGATCTGGCCGCCGATCTCGGAGCCGAACATCCGGTCCCAGCCGGTCTCCCCCCACTGGCCGGAGCCGCCCGCGCCGCCACCGCCGCCGACGCTGCCGGTCTCGTCGCCGCTGATCCGGCCGAGGCCGTTGTAGCCGAAGGTCAGCTCGAGGAAGCTGTTGTTCTGCGAACCGCCGATGTAGGGGCGGGAGGAGGCCGGCCACAGCTCGACGATCGCGACCCACCAGCCGCCCGCCACCACGAGCGCTACGGTCGCCAGGGCCAGTTGCCCCAGCCGCCTGCGCAGCCGGACCGGACCGCAGACGGCGTAGACGAGCGCCAGCGGCGGCAGGACCAGGAACGCCTGCAGGGTCTTGGCGAGGAACGCGAAGCCGATCGCGACGCCCGCCCACACCAGCCACCGGGTCCGCCCGTCCTCCACCGCTCGGACGACGAACCAGCAGGCCAGCGACATCAGCAGGGCCAGCAGCGCGTCCGGGTTGTTGAACCGGAACATCAGCGCGGCGACCGGGGTGAGCGCGAGCACCGCGCCCGCGACCAGACCGGCGGCGGGGCCGAACCGGCGCCGTACCGCGGCGTGCACGACCGCCACCGTGCCGACGCCCATGAGCACCTGGGGGGTGAGGATCGCCCACGAGTTCAGGCCGAAGATCCGCACCGACAGCTCCATCGGCCACATGAAGGCCGAGGGCTTGTCCACGGTGATGGCGTTGCCCGCGTCCAGCGAGCCGAAGAAGAAGGCCTTCCAGGACCTGCTGCCCGCCTGCACGGCCGCCGAGTAGAAGGAGTTGGCGTAGCCGGAGGCGCTCAGGCCCCACAGGTAGGTGACGAGGGTGAGGGCCAGCAGGCCGAGGAGGGCCGGCCGCGCCCAGCGCGGGTCCTCGGGGCGGCCGCGCCACACCCGGGACCCGAAGGGCGGACGGGGCTCGGCCGCCTCCGGGGCCGACGGGGGAGCCGCGGGGGGCGGACCCCAGGCGGCGGGGGCGCCCTGCTGGGCGGGCTGGTCGAAGTGCGTGGTCATCGGGGGTCCCCCGGGTCGGTGTGGTGAGGGCGCACCGGCTGCAGCGGCAGGGTGCCGTCCCTCCAGGAGCCGTCCGCGGCTTCACCGGCGCGGACCTGGGCGGTGGTCTGGTACGGGCCGTACGGCAGCGGGCGGCGCGGGAGCGGCCCCTCCGCCCGGTACGGCGCGGGCGTGGTGCGGGCCGGCGCGGACGTGGTGGCGTACGTCGGCGAGGACGCCGTGGCCTGGGCCGGCACGGGCGGGGTGTACGCGGGCGGGGTGTGCGAGGCGGCCACGGTGGAGACCGGCTCCTCTCCGGGGCGGTCCGGGAAGACCCAGGCCCGGAAGAGCAGGAAGCGCAGCACGGTCGCCGCGAGGTTGGCGGCGATGAGCACCGCCAGCTCGGTGGAGTGCGCGGGGCTGCCGCCGGCCGCGTCCAGGGCGGCCAGGGAGCCGCTGGTCAGGGCGAGTCCGATGCCGAAGACGACCAGCCCCTGCGCCTGGTGGCGGACCGCACCGCCCCGGCCGCGCACCCCGAACGTCAGACGGCGGTTGGCGGCCGTGTTGGCGACCGCCGAGACCAGCAGCGCGAGCGCGTTGGCGACCTGCGAGCCGGAGAACTGCCGGAAGACGCTGTACAGCAGCAGGTAGAACAGCGTCGACAGGCCGCCGACCACGCAGAACCCGACGAGCTGGCGGGCGAGACCGCGGGGCACGTCCTGGATCTCACGGTCGCGCGGGTCGTCCCCGAAAGGCCGGGTGAGCCGGTCCAGCGGCAGCGAACCGGTGGCCAGCGCCCGCCCGACGCGCCACACGCCCTTGAGGTCGTCGGTGGCGGTGCGCACGATGTGCACGGTCGAGTCGGTGTCGTCGACCCAGTCGACCGGCACCTCGTGGATCCGCAGCCCGGCCCGCTCGGCGAGCACCAGCATCTCGGTGTCGAAGAACCAGCCGGTGTCCTCCACCAGCGGCAGCAGCACCTGTGCCACGTCCCGCCGGATGGCCTTGAACCCGCACTGCGCGTCCGAGAACCGGGCCTGCAGCGAGCCGCGCAGGATCAGGTTGTAGGCCCTGCTGATGAACTCCCGCTTGGGGCCCCGCACGACCCGTGAGGCAGGGGCGAGCCGGGAGCCGATCGCGAGGTCGGAGTGGCCCGAGATCAGCGGTGCCACCAGCGGCAGCAGGGCGTTGAGGTCCGTGGACAGATCGACGTCCATGTACGCGAGGACCGGTGCCTCGGACGCGGACCACACCGTCCGCAGGGCCCGGCCGCGGCCCTTCTGCTCCAGCCGGAACGCGGTGACCCCGGGAAGCCGCGCCGCCAGCCGCTCCGCCACCCGCGGGGTGCCGTCCGTGGAGGCGTTGTCCGCGACGGTGATGCGGAAGGCGTAGGGGAAGGTGCGCGCGAGGTGCTCGTGCAGTCTGCGCACGCACGGCTCGAGGTCCTTCTCCTCGTTGTAGACGGGGATCACTACGTCCAGGACAGGTGTACCGGCGTTTCCGGCCGGGAGGTGCTCCCGCGCCGGCAGGGTGCCGGGAGAAGGGTCGGTTCGCATGGCACCGACTCTGCTCAGGCGCCCTGTTCCACCCATGTGGTGGCACTGTGCTGTGCCTGTGAGTGCGATTCCCGGTCCGGCCCCGGGTCCGGGCGCACGCCGGTGGGGCCGAGCGCGGGCAGGTGCACGGTGAAGACGGTCCGTCCCGGCACGCTGTCCACGGTCACGGCGCCGCCGTGCGCGGCCGCGACGGCCTGCACGATGGCGAGCCCCAGACCGGTGGACCCGGTGGCCCGTGAGCGGGCGGAGTCCCCGCGGGCGAACCGCTCGAAGACGTGCGGCAGCAGCTCGGGCGGGATGCCCGGCCCGTCGTCCTCGACGTCGACGCACATCCACGCCCCGCGCCGCTGCACGCGCGCGGTGACGGTCGTCCCCGGCGGGGTGTGGTTGCGGGCGTTGCCCAGCAGGTTGACCAGCACCTGCTGCAGGCGGGCCGCGTCCGCGGACACCGGGGCCGGCGCGTCGGGCAGGTCGAGCCGCCAGTTGTGGTCCAGGCCGGCCGCGCGGGCGTCGCTGACGGTGTCGACGACGAGCGGCACGAGATCGGTCTGACCGAACCGCAGCGGACGTCCCGCGTCGAGCCGGGCGAGCAGGAGGAGGTCCTCGACGAGGAAGGTCATCCGCCCGGCCTCGGACTCGATACGGCCGAGGGCGTGCCGGGTGTCGGGGCCGACCTCTTCACGGCCGCGCCGCGTGAGCTCGGCGTAGCCGCGGATGGAGGCGAGCGGGGTGCGCAGTTCGTGGCTGGCGTCGGCGACGAACTGCCGTACCCGGGTCTCGCTCTGCTGCCGGGCGTGCAGCGCGCCGTGCACATGGTCGAGCAGGCGGTTGAGCGCGGCGCCCACCTGGCCGACCTCGCTGTGCGGGTCGCACTCCGAGTCGGGCACCCGCTCGCTCAGGTTCACCTCGCCGGTGTGCAGGCGCAGTTCGGACACCCGGGTGGCGGTGGCGGCGACCTTGCGCAGCGGCCGGGTGGCGACGCCGACGAGCGCGTAGCCGGCGATGACGGCCGCGACGAGGCCGGCCGCGGTGACACTGATCTCGACGAGGACCAGGGTGTCGATCGTGTTGTCGACCGTTGCCGTCGGCACGGCGACGTAGTAGGCGCCGTTGCCACCGGTCCGGTACTCGACCCGGTACTCGCCGAGGCCGGGCAGGTCGACGGTGTGCTGTCCCCCGTCCTCCCGCGGAACGGCCTGAAGGGCGGCGGTCTGCGCCCCGGTCAGCGGCTTCGCCTTCATCTCGTAGTCGCTGGCGGACTGCTCGCCGCGCCTGGCGTCGGTGATCACACCGTTCTCGACCGCGGCCGCGACGGTGCCCTGCGGTTGCGGGCCCCGGGTGACGAAGTCGGTGAGGACCGGGGGATGCGTCCTGGGCTTCTGCCCGCCCGGTGCCATGCCGCCCCCGGGTGCCTCGCCCGGCGGGCCGAAGGAGCCGGACGCGCGTGCGGCGACCTCGTCGAGCTGGCCGTTGAGCTGGTCGTACAGATGCGAGCGCAGCGCCAGCGTGGTGACGGTGCCGATCACCGAGCAGACCACGGCGATCAGCACCACCGACGCGACGACGAGCCGGGTCCGCAGGGTGCGCGGCTGTCCCGCCCGTCTCCGCGGACGCGGCCGTCGTCGTCCGCTCATGACACGGCGGGTTTGATCAGGTAACCGGCTCCGCGGCGGGTGTGGATCATCGGTTCCCGGCCGGCGTCGATCTTCCGGCGCAGGTAGGAGATGTACAGCTCGACGACGTTGGCCTGCCCGCCGAAGTCGTACGACCACACGCGGTCCAGGATCTGCGCCTTGCTGAGCACGCGCCGCGGGTTGCGCATCAGGAAGCGCAGCAGCTCGAACTCGGTGGCGGTCAGGTGGATGTCGTCCCCGCCCCGCGACACCTCGTGGCTGTCCTCGTCCAGGGTCAGGTCACCGACGACGAGCACGGAGTCGGACCTCCGGTCGGTCGCGCCGGAGCGCCGGATCAGTCCGCGCAGCCGGGCCACGACCTCCTCCAGGCTGAACGGCTTGGTGACGTAGTCGTCGCCGCCCGCGGTGAGCCCGGCGATCCGGTCCTCCACCGCGTCCTTGGCCGTCAGGAAGAGCACGGGCACGTCGGGGTGCTCGCGGCGCAGCCGCTGCAGAACGGCCAGCCCGTCCATGTCGGGCAGCATCATGTCCAGGACGACGGCGTCGGGCCGGAACTCGCGGGCCGTCTGGACGGCGCCCTGCCCGTCGCCCGCGCTCCTGATCTGCCAGCCCTCGTAGCGAAGAGCCATGCTCAGCAGTTCGGTGATCGACAGTTCGTCGTCCACCACAAGCACGCGGACGGGGCTCCCGTCCGGCCTCAGCAGTTCGGTGCGCCCCTGGGGCGAGGTCGTGGTCATGGTGGACACCCTGTCGGGGCCCTCTGAGAAGACACTTTCCCCAGTCTGTGATTTTCCTGAGAAACACACAGGTGGTTCTCAGGAGACACCTGGGAACCGCCCGCCGCCGCCCGCGCCGTCAGAACAACCCGTCCGGCTCCCTGGCGAAGTCGCGCACCGGCAGGCTTAGTTCACCGGACTCCGACGACCGGGGAACCACCTCCCACCCGCTCATCAGCCGCGTGTCGAGGACGACGACCCCGCGCCGCCCGCCGACCGCCAGATGCAGATCGGGCCCGGCGGCCGCGACCAGCTCCCCGCTCACGGCCCCGCCCGGCACCAGCTCCACGACATCCGCGGCGGCAGCGGCTGCCGCCGGGTCGAGGAGCCCGAACCGCTCCATGTGGTCCACCACCCGGCACGGCTCCCGGCCGAGCGACTCCGGCCACCCGCCGAGCGCGACGGCCCGCGCGTGCAACTCCTCCACCTCGGCAGCTCGTTCGGCCGCCGTCCCGGGCAACGCCGCGCGCACGGCCCGCTTGTCGGCGTACGGAATGCGGTCCGGCACCCGGAGCGCGGCCCGCAGCAGTTCCTCGGTCCGCCGGGCGGCCATCAGCGGACCGGCACCCAGCCAGGTGAAACAGACGGCACCCTGCTCGAGCAGCCGCGCCGGACCGCGCTCGACGGCGGTGATCCCGACCTTGACCATGCCGGGCCCGAACCAGGCCAGGTACACCCGGTACGGCCGCGGATCGCCGGCGAGGGTGTCGGCGGCCACCGAGTGCGCCCGGTCCAGCCGCGCGCACTCCTCGCACCGGGCCCCCCTGCCGCGCCCCGGCACCGCGGCCGTCACCGGACACGCGTTCCCCCGGGCGCCGACGCACCGCCGCACGGCCCCCTCCGGCACGGCGAAGGCGACTCTCTTCCCCCAGGACAGCCCGCTGCGCCGCCCCCCGTCCCAGACCAGCACGGGACCGTCCGCCGCCCACCGCAGCCCCGAACACCTCCACACGCTTCCCATCACCCGTGAGGGTAAGGGAGGCCACCGACAGTGCCCCGGGGGCCGCACGCCGGGCGCCAACGGCTCCCCCCACCGAAAGGGTGTTCAGTCGACGGAGGACAGAGGTACCGGTCCGGCGCCCGCCCCGCCGGGCACCGCCACGGCGTTCGAGCGCCGCCGCCCACGGCCCGCCAGACGGCAGCCGACGCAGCCCGGGTGGCCCTCACGGGCCTGGGTGTCCCGGAGCCGCATGCCCCACTGCGCCCGCGGCCGCACGCCCGGGGGCTTGCCCCAGCCGGACAGGTGCAGTGCCCAGGTGACCAGGACGCTCGCGGCGACGACGGCCAGGCCGCCGGCCACCCATGCCGCCGAGGCCGCGCACACGCCCCACCCCAGCACGCCGCTTCCGACGGTCGCGACGCCGGCGCCGGTCCAGCCGGCGATCGTGTGACCCTCGTCGTACAGACTCATAAGGCCGCCTCCAGGGACAGCGACAGAAGTTCTCTCACGGGCTAAGACATTTACCCAACGAATATCTCACGAGCTAAGGGATTAAGGAAGATGGACGGCACGAACCGACCGCCCGCCGATCCGGCGCGGGCGCTGTCGGCGATGGACCACCTCATCGCCGCCCACCTGATCGGCCAGCAGGAACTGGCCCGGCGATTGGGCCTGAACGTCACCGACCTCACCTGCTTCGGCTTCGTCCTGGAAGCGGGCGAGGAACTGCTCACGGCCGGCGACCTCGCGGCCCGGGCCCATGTGACCACCGGCGCGGTCACCGGAATCCTCAACCGCCTCGAACGCGCGGGCTACGTCACCCGCCGCCCCGACCCGGCCGACCGCCGCCGCGTCCGGGTGGCGCCCGTCCCGGCGGCGGTGGCCCGCGTCGAGGCGGTGTACGCCGGCCACTACCAGCGCGTCACGGCCCTGTTCGCCGACTACTCCCCCGAGGAGCTGTCGGTGATCACCGACTGGTTCACCCGGGCGACGGCCCTGGCCCACGAGTACCTGGAAAAGCTGAACCGCGACGACCCGCGGGAGGAGTGCTGAGCAACCGCCCCCACCGCGAGCCCGTTCCGGCGCCGGAGGCCGCGGCGGGTGCGGCGCTTTTCCGGAAACGCAGAAGGCCCCGGATCTCTCCGGGGCCTTCAACCTGTCTGCACTCGGCAGGATTCGAACCTGCACCTGCGGTTGCCGTACTCCGCTGCCGTACTCCGACCCCACTGCGCATCAGTGGGTCGTTCAAGATCGCACCTGACGTCCGCACCGGCTCGGCAGCAAGTCGAGCAGCCTGGGTGTTGGAGCACCGCCGCCCATGACCTCCCCACTCGGCACAGCGAGACGGCCCCTCCCGCCCGTCACTACCGGCGCGGTTTGCCTCGGCTTCTGCCCTTGTCCGGCTTGTCCTTCTCCGCTTTCGGCCCACGCTTGGCCACATGCTCGCCGCTGGGTCCGGAATCCTCGTCCCTGTCCCCGGTCCTCATTTCGGCGTGATGGTGGCCCTTGTCTTCGGCGTGATGGTGACCCTTGTTGCCGGCTGGCCGCGAGAGCCGAGCCGAGGGGGGCGACGCCGAGGTTCGAAGCACGTCCTCGGCCGCTACGGCAACTGATGGCACCGACTTCCCCGTTCGGGCGGAAGTGGCAGTCCCACGAGCGGCGGACGCGGCTACGGCAACGGTGGGCACCGGCTCCCCTGTCCTGACCGGGTTGGTAGCGCTGTTCGCATCTTTGTGTTCGCTGCTGCCGGCGGACGCCGAGGTCTTCTGAGGGGTGGACGGGACCGCGGACGACTCATGCTCGGTAGGGGCATCGGAGCCCCAGGTCGGCGCCGTTATCCCGAGCACTGTCGCGGTGACCAGCGCTCCGGCCGCGGCGAGCGTCCTCCTGCGACGTCGGTAAGGCGATCGGCTCCCTGCGCGACGGGGGCCGCGGCCGGAGCCGGGCTGTAGGTCATCCGGTAGGCCGCCTGCTGTCATCGCAGCGCTGGCAGCTTCTCCGCTGCGCTGCAGTCTCGACAGGGCTGCCGCGCAAGTCTGCGCATCAGGCCGGTCCGCTGCCTCGGTCGCGGTCATGGCGGCCAGGAGCCTGCGCAGTTCCGCCGGCAGTCGCCTGGGTATCCGCGGCGGCCGATGCAGGCGGGCGACCGCGGACTCCAGCGGGGCGCCCTCGTATTCCAGACGTCCCGTCAGGCACTCCAGCAGTACGAGACCGAGAGCGTAGACGTCGGCCTTCTGTTCGACGCGCCGGCCGGTGACCTGCTCGGGGGCCATGTATGCGGCGGTTCCCACGAGGGCGCCGTCCTGCGTGGACGCGGTGGCGTCGAGCGCCCGGGAGATGCCGAAGTCGGTGAGGTAGGGACGGTTCTGCGCGTCCAGCAGGATGTTGGACGGCTTGACGTCTCGGTGCAGGACTCCCGCCCGGTGTACGTGTGCGAGGGCCTCGGCCAGCCGGATCCCGAGCTCGACCAGAGCGGGAACGGTCATGGTTGTTTCGGTGATGTGCCTGCGCAGGGTGCTGCCTTCGACGAGTTGCATGACGAGAAAGGCCTGCCCGTCGTGGCGGCCGACGTCGAAGACGGTGACCAGTCCCGGATGGTGCAGGCGGGCCAGTACGAGGGCTTCGTCCTCGAACCGGTCCTTCAGGCCCGTGCCGGTCCCCAACCGGAAGACCTTGACCGCCACCGGACGGCTGAGCCGTAGGTCCGTGGCACGGTAGACGTCCGCGGCACCGCCGGCCCCCAGATGTTCACCCAGCTCGTACCGACCCGCAAGCCTGGATGCCTGCGAGGGCTCAGGGATCGGGGTGTCCACGGGGGCTGTCATTTTTCTCCCAGGGCCGCGCAGCATGAGTTGCCGTATGGCAAAAGTTGTTGTTACCGCAGGTACCCGAGAACCGCGCCTCCTACCTGGCGAAAATAGTCGACTCAGCCTCTCCTCCGCATCGCGGATGTCGTCCTCGACCGTTCCGGCCGGGCGCCGCGCAGGCGTCGATCTCCCCCCGCTCCCCGAGTTCTGCCTCCGGGCGCCCCGAATGCGACGTGCCCAGCAGACCGGGGACCGGAAGGCGGCCGGGGAGCTGCGGCAGGACGCCCGCGGGCTGATCTTCACGACGAAGTACGGGACGCCCGTCGAGCCGGGGAACCTGACCCGCCAGCGAGGAAGAGGTGCGGGCCGCGCTCGGCAAGCTCTCCGATGCCATGGGCGGCGCCGACTGACGCCGTTGCTGTACTTAGCTGCTGTACGACCCGAAACGCAGAAGGCCCCGGATCTCTCCGGGGCCTTCAACCTATGTGCACTCGGCAGGATTCGAACCTGCAACCTTCTGATCCGTAGTCAGATGCTCTATCCGTTAAGCTACGAGTGCTTGTTCTTTCGTTTTCGTCTTCCGCTCCCGGCCCTTCCGGCCCGCTCGCGGCGACAGGAAGAACATTACATGACTGCCGCCGTCATGTGAAATCCGATTCGCACACCCCTTGTGACCTGCGAAAACGCGGATCAGAGCGGGTGGAGCCGACAACGCCGAAGCCCCGGTCCTGGGACCGGGGCTTCGGGATGGGCGCGGAGGCGGAGGGATTTGAACCCTCGATGGGCTTTAAGGCCCAAACCGCATTAGCAGTGCGGCGCCATAGACCGGACTAGGCGACGCCTCCAGCACAACCACTCACGCGAGCGCGCGACTGGTGCGTGCAGATGATGACACAGTCGAGCGTGCTGTCACCAATCGACCCCCACGGTACTAGGCACCGGGGTCACAGGGCAAAGGGCTTCGCCCGGCGGTGCGGCGCCGCAACGTCCGGGGGCCGCGGGCGTTGATCAGGGCATGGTCTCTGTCATGTCGTTCGTCCCGCGGGGCGTCCTGGTGTCGGCCCTCGCCGCCCTCTCGGTCCCGTCCCTGTCCGCCCTCGCCGCCCCAGCGGCCACGGCCGCCCCGGTGGCACCGGTGGCACCGGTGGCACCGGTGGCCACAGCCGCACACCTCGCACACCTCGCGCACCTCGCGCCCAACCCGCCCGGCGCGGGTCTCATGCCCCCGCCGGCGCGCCCCGAGGACGAGACCGGTGATCACCTCACCGTCGTCGTCCGGCACGCGGGCCGCGGGCTGGACGGGACGTACGAGGTGTCCTGCCACCCCACGGCCGGGAACCACCCGGACGCGGCGGGAGCCTGCCGGACGCTCGACGCGAACACGCAGTGGGGCCGGGACACCTTCGCCCCGGTCGCCCCCGACAGCGTCTGCACCCTGGTCTACGGCGGGCCGGCCACCGCCCGGGTCACCGGCACCTGGGCCGGGCGCCCGGTCGACGCCGCGTACGACCGGGCCAATGGATGCGAGATCGGGCGCTGGGACCGGATGGTGCCGCTGCTGCCGGACCTCGCCCCGCCCGCGTAGGCGGTCCCCGTGCGCGGCCGTCGCTCACGTAAAGGTCCCGCGAAGGTCTCGCGGAGCCGGGAGGGGCGCGGAACGGGACCGGGAGGCGGCCCGCCGCACGGCAGACGCGTACGGTCACATGTTCGCCGTCACTTCGTCGTGCGACCTCCCTCTCATCCGGCGTCGCGGGCGCAACCCGTGCCCTTAGACTCCCTCGCGTGACACCCCGCGGGCCCGTTGGCAAGATGGCCCGAGCGGCAGGCAAGGTGCGGTGACAAGGAGGAAGCGTCTCGTGAGCAGCAGGCCATCCCGAGGCGCTGCTCGCCTCGCAGCCATACTCGACGCGCTGCCCGACGCGTTGGTCCTGGTCAACGCCAACGGAACCGTCGTCAACGCCAACACCATCGCCCTGGAGGCCTTCGAGGCGCCGGGGACCGCGCTCGTCGGACGCGGGCTGCTCGATCTGCTGCCGCAGTTCGACTCCCGTCTCATCCCCGGCTCCATGCGGCGGCCCGATCACATGGACCCGCGCGGGCGGACCAAGCCGACCCGCATGATCGCGCGGCGGACCGACGGGACCGAGTTCCCGGTCGAGGTCACGAGCGCGAATCTGGAGAACGGGCAGCAGGCGTACGACGGTTACGGCTACACCGGTGACGAGCTGCTGATGCTCGTGGTGCGCGACCTGTCGGGAACCGTGGACACCGAGGCCGAGCTGGCCCGTTCGCAGCGGCAGACCGAGATGATCCTGCGGGCGGCGTCGGAGGGTGTCGTCGGCACCGACACCGACGGGCGGATCGTGCTGGTCAACCCGGCCGCCGCCCAGATACTGGGGTACCGGGCCGGTGAGCTGGGCGGCAAGGAGCTGCACACCCTCGTGCTGCACTCGCGCGCCGACGGCTCGCCCTTCCCGTACGAGGAGTCCCCGCTCGCCGACACCCTGCGCTCCGGGCGCAAGCACCGGGTGCGCGGGCAGGTGCTGTGGTCCAAGGGCGGGGACCAGGTCGCGGTCGACCTGACCACCGCGCCGGTGCGCGACGGCGACCAGCTCGTCGGCGCCGTGATGACCTTCACCGACCGCCGGCCGTACGACGATCTCGCCGACGAGAAGTCCGCCCTGGAGAAGGCGCACGCCGACGAGTTGGAGCGGCTCTCCGAGGAGCATGCCTCCGATCTGACCGCGCTGCGCCAGGCGCACGTCACCGAGCTCGAGGAACTGCGCGAGCAGCACCAGGAGGAGCTGGCGGCCGGCGAGGAGCGGTACGCCGCCCTCGGCGAGCGGGAGAAGGACCGCTTCGAGGCGCTCGCCGGGCGGCACGAGCAACTGCTCACGCTGCTGGGCCGGTCGCTGCGCGGACCGCTGGACGAACTGCGCCGCGAACTGTCCGCCCTGGCCGCCGACGACGCCGGGCAGCTGTGGCCCGAGGCCAACCAGGTGCTGCACCACCTGTCCGCCGGGTACTCGCGCATCACCACGCTGATCGACAACGTGCTCGGCTACCAGCACCTCGACGCGGGCAGCGAGGACATCGCCCGTACGAAGGTGATGCTCGACGCCGTCGTCGCGGCCGGTGTGGAGGGGGCCGTCGAGCTGATCGGGCCCGGCCGGGTGCAGTTCGCCGTGCACGCGCCGCCCATCGAGGCCGAGGTCGACGCGCAGCGGCTCGCCACCGCGCTCGCGCATCTCGTCGCCGACGTGGCCGGTGTCGACGCCACCGGCAACGCGCCCGTCTCGGCGGGCGGATACATGGACAACACGGTCGTGGTCGCGGCCGCCCAGCGCGGCGAGGTCGCGCGGATCGAGGTGCGCGGGCCGTACGGCGGGGGAGACCCGGTGCACGAGCCGATCGTGCGCGGGATCGTCCGGGCGCACGGCGGAGTGCTGCAGACGCACGAGGTGCCGGGCATGAGCGGCAGCGCGTACGTGCTCGAAGTGCCGCTCGGCGGCGGGGCCGGAGCGGTCGCCGCCCAGGTCCCGGACGCCCTGGAGGCCCCGGCGGAGGGTGCCGGGCCGGCCGGCGGACGGCGCCGGGCCCGCCGGGCCTCCACCGACGCCTTCCTGGAGAGCGACCTCCCCGGTGAGTCCGAGGAGCCCGCCGACGGGGCGGAGGCGCCCTCGCCGACCGGGCGGCGGCGCCGGCGTGCGGCGGCCGCCGTCGAGGCGGCGGCCCCGGTGGTGGCCGAGGCCCAGGAGGCCGCGACCGGACGGCGACGCGGCCGGGCCGCCGAGCCCGGCACCGGTGGCGAGGGCGTGAGCGAGGGTGCCGTGATGACGGCGGCCGAGCATGCCGCGGGTACCGCCGCCGCGGGCAACGGACTCGGGGCCGCCGTGCCGCCGCAGGGCGTGCCCGTGCCCACGGGCCGCCGTGCCCGGCGGGACCCGGACGCGCCGCAGGCCGCCCTGCCGCCCGCGCTGCCCGCGGCCGGTGCGGAGCAGGCCCGAACCGGTGCGGCCGCCGACGACGCGCAGCCGACCGGCCGGCGCCGGCGGGCGCTGGCCGCGGCGCAGGAGCGGGCGGCGGCGCAGGAGTCCGTCGCCCGTACGGTCTTCGCCCTGCCGCCCGCCGAGGCCGACCGTTCGCCCGGCTCCGCCGGAACGGCGACGGGCACCGGTCAGATGCTGGTGGCCGGTCAGACCCCGGTGACCGCTCAGGCACCGGTGACCGGCCCGGCACCGGTGGCCGCTCGGACCCAGGTGGCCAGTCAGGTGCCGGGTGCCGGTCAGACCCCCGTGGCCGTCGCAGGCGGCACGGACGACGACGGCCGGCACGACGCCATGACGCCCGCCCAGACCGAGGACCACACCCCGCCGCAGCCGCACCCCACCAGCGCACCGACCGGCCGTCGGCGGCGGGCCGTGGCCCAGCCGGGCGAGGCGGCGCAGGCGGCGGAGCCGGTTCAGGGCCCCGCCCCGGCCGCCCACGCTCCGGCCCAGGCCCCGGCCGGAACCGTTCCCGCGCAGGCGGCTCACGCGCAGCCCGCTCCCGGGCAGGCCGTCACCGGACCGGCCGGACAGCCGGCTCCGGGGCCCGGTATTCCGGCGCAGGGTGCGGCCGCACCGGCGGGCCCCGCGGGGCAGCCGGGCGGCGCGGTCCATGCCGGTGTGCCGGCTCAGGCCGCCCCCGGTCAGCCGGTGGCGGTGCCGCACGCCGCGGTGCCCGCGCAGGGCGCCGCCGGCCAGGCCGCGCCCGTACCCCCCGCCCGGCCGGTTCCCGCACAGGGCACCCACGGCCGGGGCGTGCCCGCACACGGCACCCACGGCCAGGGCGTGCCCGCCCAGGGAACCCCGGCTCAGGGAGTGCCCGTGCCCGCGCCGGCCGACGCCGCGGCGCACCAGCCCGTCCAGGGACAGCAGCCCGCCACCGCGCAGGCCACTCCCCCGGCCGCCCAGCCACTGCCCGCCGAGGCGGCCGCGGGCCAGGCACCGGCGCCCCAGGGCGGCCTGGTCACCCCGGCCGCCGGCACCCCCGCGGCCGC
Source organism: Streptomyces sp. NPDC002386 (assembly GCF_053593175.1). Taxonomy (NCBI): domain Bacteria; kingdom Bacillati; phylum Actinomycetota; class Actinomycetes; order Kitasatosporales; family Streptomycetaceae; genus Streptomyces; species Streptomyces sp. NPDC002386. The sequence goes on along the minus strand of NZ_JBSFBX010000002.1, from coordinate 535,574 downwards.
CGTACCGCAGCAGTGGCCCGGTGCCGACGCCACCTCCGGCGCGGGCGTGACCGTGCCCCCGGCGCGGCAGCCGGGCCCGGCCGCCACCCCCGCGTCCGGAACGCCGCTGCCCCCGGAGCACGCCGTCGCGCAGCCGCTGCCCCCCGCGCAGCCCCTGCCCGCCGAGGCACCGGGGAACGCCGCCGGTGACCCCGACTCCACCCAGGGCCGGGCGATCAGTGTCCGTACGCTCGGGCAGGGCGTGCCGTTCGCGCGGCAGGCCCTTCAGGTCCAGCAGACGACGCCCACCCCGCCCCCGCACGCGCCCGGCGGTTCCGGCCGCCGGCGGAAGCTGGGCACGCCGCCCGACCCCTCCGCGCGCCAGGAGGCGCAGCCGGAGCAGGGTGCCCGGCCGCATCCGCCGGCCGAACAGCCGCCCGCGCAGCCGTCGCTCGCGGGGCAGTCCCGGCTCGCCCCCACCGCCGAGGGCGGCGGACGGTCGTACGCCATAGGCGCCCCGGACGCGAACGCGGCCGAGGGGCCGGAGCCGCTGGACGGTCCCGGTGGTGCGGTGGAGGTCGCCGACACCCCGCGCCCGCAGCCGCTGGACGACGAGCTGCCGCCGGAGCCGCTGGACAACCCGCGCCGGCTGCTGGTGTGGCCCGCGCCGGACGTGACGACCCAGCAGGCGCTGAGCGACCGCGGCTACCGACCGGTCGTCGTGCACTCCCGTGAGGAGGTCGACGCGCAGATCGCGGCCTTCCCCGCCGCGCTGTTCGTGGACCCGCTCACCGGGCCGATCACCCGTACCGCGCTGCAGTCGCTGCGCCAGGCGGCGGTCGCCGCCGAGGTGCCGGTGCTGGTCACGGCCGGACTCGGGCAGGCGACGCGCGAGGCGGCGTACGGCGCCGACCCCGCCGTCCTGCTGAAGGCGCTGGCGCCGCGGGACAGCGAACAGCATCCGCCGCGGGTGCTGCTGATCGAGGAGCACGCGGAGATCGCGCTGGCGCTGACCTCGACGCTGGAGCGGCGCGGGATGCAGGTGGCGCGGGCCGCGAGCGACGCGGACGCGGTGACGCTGGCGGGGCAGTTCCGGCCGAACCTCGTGGTGATGGACCTGATGCAGGTGCACCGCCGGCAGGCCGGGTTCAGCGGGATCATCGACTGGCTGCGTGCGAACGGGCAGCTCAACCGCACCCCGCTGGTCGTCTACACCGCGGCCGTCGATCCGGCCGACCTGCCCCGGCTGGCCTCCGGTGAGACCGTGCTGTTCCTCGCCGAGCGGTCCACCAGCCCCGAGGTGCAGAGCCGGATCGTCGACCTGCTGGCCGGCATCGGGACGAACTAGCGGGGACGGCCCGGCGCCGCCCCCGCCCCGAACGGCGAACAGCCCCCGGCGCCTGCCGGGGGCTGTCGTTCACGCGCCGGGCGTCAGCCGAGCCTGGTCACGTCCAGGCCGCCCTCCGCGTACTGCCTGCGGAGCACCTTCTTGTCGAACTTCCCGACGCTGGTCTTCGGGACCGTCGCGATGACCGTCCAGCGCTCGGGGAGCTGCCACCTGGCGATCTTGCCCTCCTCGGCGAGGAACGCGCGCAGCGTCTCGAAGTCGGCGCTCGCGCCCTCCCGGAGGACCACCGTGGCCAGCGGGCGCTCGCCCCACTTGTCGTCCGGTACGGCGACCACGGCGGCCTCCGCGACGTCCGGGTGGGACATCAGCGCGTTCTCCAGCTCGACCGAGGAGATCCACTCGCCGCCGGACTTGATGACGTCCTTGGCGCGGTCGGTGAGGGTGAGGAAGCCGTCGGGGGAGATGGTGCCGACGTCACCGGTCTTCAGCCAGCCGTCCTCGCTGAACTTGTCGGCGGGACGCAGCGGTTCGGCCTCGGGGCCGTTGTAGTAGGCGCCCGCGATCCAGGGGCCGCGCACCTCCAGCTCACCCGCCGACTCCCCGTCCCACGCGATGCGCTCGCCGCCGGGGCCGGTGAGCCGGGCCTCCACTCCGGCCGCGAAGCGGCCCTGGGTCAGGCGGTACCCGAACTCCTCGTCGGTGCCGACCGAGTGGGCCGGCGGGCGGGCCACCGTGCCCAGCGGGGAGGTCTCCGTCATGCCCCACGCGTGACAGACCCGCATGCCGAGTCCGTCAAAGGCCTCCATGAGGGAGGGCGGACAGGCCGAACCGCCGATGGTGACCTGGGTGAGGGCGGAGACGTCCCGGGGGCGGGCGGTCAGCTCGGCGAGCAGTCCCTGCCAGATGGTGGGGACGGCCGCCGCGTGCGTCGGCCGCTCCCGCTCGATCATCTCGGCGAGCGGGGCGGGCTGCAGGAAGCGGTCCGGCATCAGCATGTTGACGCCGGTCATGAACGTGGCGTGCGGCAGACCCCAGGCGTTGACGTGGAACTGGGGGACCACGACCAGCGAGGTGTCCTGGTCGGTCAGGCCCATCGACTCGGTCATGTTGACCTGCATGGAGTGCAGGTAGATCGAACGGTGGCTGTACACCACGCCCTTGGGGTCGCCGGTGGTGCCGGAGGTGTAGCACATGGCGGCGGCCTGACGCTCGTCCAGCTCCGGCCAGTCGTAGGCGGTGGGCCGGCCGGCGATCAGCTCCTCGTACTCGTGCACACGCGCGGTGGCGCCCTGGAGCGGGGCGCGGTCGCCGGGGCCGGAGACGACGATGTGCTCCACCGTCGGGAGCTTGGGCAGCAGCGGCGCGAGCAGCGGGATCAGCGAGCCGTTGACGACGATCACCCGGTCCGCGGCGTGGTTGACGATCCACACCAACTGCTCGGCGGGCAGCCGGAGGTTCAGCGTGTGCAGCACCGCGCCCATGGAGGGGATGGCGTAGTACGCCTCGACGTGCTCGGCGTTGTTCCACATCAGCGTCGCGACACGGTCGTCGTCGCGCACCCCGAGTCCGTCCCGCAGCGCGTGGGCGAGCTGTGCCGAGCGGGCCCCGATCTCGGCGAAGGTACGGCGGTGCGGCTCGGCCTCGCCGGTCCAGGTGGTCACCCGCGACGACCCGTGGACCGTCGACCCGTGGGTCAGGATCCTCGAGATCAGCAGCGGTACGTCCTGCATGGTGCTCAGCACGGCGGTCCTCCCGGGGCGACTTTGCCTGCGCGGTGGTCGGGGTTGCGCTGATTCTGCTCACATACCGCGCGGTATGTCACTAGGAGAAGAGAAACAGTTTGACGACGGGTCCCGGGACGCCCGCTAGCGGACCGGACCCAGCTCGGGATCCTCGCGCAGTTTGCCCAGGGCCCGGGAGACCGCCGACTTCACCGTGCCCACCGAGACGCCGAGCACCTCGGCCGTCTGGGCCTCGCTCAGGTCCTCGTAGTACCTGAGGACGACCATCGCCCGCTGCCGTGCGGGCAGCCTGGTGATCGCCCGCCACATGGCGTCGCGCAGCGCCTGCCGTTCGGCCGGGTCCGCCGCGCCGGGGGCGGGCTCGGGTTCGGGCAGTTCGTCGCAGACGAACTCGTCGACCCGGCGCTTGCGCCACTGCGAGGTACGGGTGTTCAGCAGCGCCCGGCGCACATAGCCGTCCAGTGCCCGGTGGTCCTCGATCCGCTCCCAGGCCACGTAGGTCTTGGTCAGCGCGGTCTGCAGCAGGTCCTCGGCGTCGCTCGGGTTGGCGGTCAGCGACCGCGCGGTGCGCAGCAGCACCGGCTGGCGGGCCCGCACGTACGACGCGAACGACGGGAACGAGTGGGTCTGCCGCGCCGGTGCGGCGGCGGCCGAGGCGCTGGTGCAGACGGGTGTGGTCATGGCTCCACGCTAGGAGCGGACCGGCCCTCCCCGGATCGGCCCCAGGTCCCGATGCCGTGTCCCCCTCAGGTTGTAGGGGTGGGGCCCGCCACACCTCCTGAAGGTGGACCGCGCGATGACGTCCTCTGCGGGTTCTCCCCTGCGGGCCGACCCGCCGGGCCGCGGGAAACGGCTGCGCGGCGGTACCGAAGCACCGCCGCGCAGCCGTCATGCGACCCCGAAGCACACCGCGCGGGGACCCTCACCCCAAGGGCCCCCGCCCCGGCTCACCACAGCGGGCTGAAGTGGAAGGCCACGTTCTCGGTGCCCTGCTGGAGGGCCGCGAGTTCGGAGCCGTTGATCTGCGCGACGTTCCCGCCGTTGTCACGGCCGACGCCGCTGCCGGCGAGGCTCGCCACACCGGCGGTCGATCCGTCGCCCGCGAGGGCGCCGTTGTCCGCACCCGCGACGCCGGTGAAGAGCGCGGCCGCGAGCGGTAGTGCGGAGACGGCGGCGAGAACGCGGGCGGTACGGATACTTGCCATGTTGTCCCTCCAGAACCGGGCACCTTCCGGCCGGGAGGGCCGGAAGGTCCGTGAAGTACGGCTTGAGTCAGGGCGGTTGGCCGACCGCCACGGCTGTCATGAACGACGTCGCACGTCCAGACTTGCCCACCGATTCCCGGCCAACCACCCCTAACAGCATCATTAGCACGCAAGCGTGATGACATGTCGATAAACCCCTTTCACCACCTTTATCCGGCCGACGTCGCACGCGCCCGTGACACGGACCTTCCGCCCCTGCGGCCACGCAAGGGATGAATCGTTCCGCCGCATTTCCGGACGAAACCCCCGCTCCCGGCGCGCCGCCGGGGCACCCCTTTCCTTTTTCGAACGTACGTACGAACATGGAGTCATGGCCACCACCGACCGGCAGGCCACGACGCTGGCCCTCGCACACGCCCTGTCAGCCGCCGAACGCGGACTGGCCGTCATCCCCCTGTCCCGGAACAAGCTCCCGGCCCTGCGCTCCCCCCACCACGACGACCCCGGCCCCACCTCCTGCCACGGCGAGTGCGGCCGTTTCGGGCACGGCGTGTACGACGCCTCCTCCGACCCCGCCCGCATCCGTGAGCTGTTCGCCGCCGCGCCCCGGGCCGGCGGCTACGGCATCGCCTGCGGGCTGCCCCCGCACCACCTCATCGGCGTCGACCTCGACACCAAGACGGGCACCGACGCCTCGGCCGCGCTGCGCGAACTGGCCCTGCGGCACCTGTTCACGATTCCCCCGACGGTCGTGGTGATCACCCCGAGCGGCGGCCGCCACCTGTGGCTGACCGGCCCGCCGGACGTGGTCGTCCCCAACTCCGCCGGCCGGCTCGCCCCCGGCATCGACATCCGCGGCGCCGGCGGTTACCTCGTCGGCCCGGGTTCCCGCACCGACCACGGCGTGTACGCGACCGCACCGGGCACCGCCCACCTGGGCCCGGCCGCGTGCCCGCCGGCCCTGCTGCGCCTGCTGCTGCCCCCGCCGCGCGCCGCGCACCCGGCACCGCAGCCGGCGGGCGACCACGGGCGGGGCCTGATCCACTTCGTGCTGACCGCACACGAGGGCCAGCGCAACACCCGCCTGTTCTGGGCGGCATGCCGCGCCTACGAGAACGGCGTCGGCCCCGCCCTGCTGGCCCCCCTGGTCGAAGCGGCCGTCGACACCGGCCTGACCGAACGCGAGGCCCGCGCGACGATCGCCTCCGCGGCCCGCATGACCGGCCACCGGCCCTGACGGCCGCCCGGTCCGCCGGACACCGCGCGCGGGTCCTCCCTAGGGGGCGGCCGGTTCCGACCTGACCTCGGGAGGAGCGGCGGAGACGGCCGGCCGCCGCTCCTCCCGCCCGCCCAGCACCGCGAGGACCACGGTCACGGTGACCGATCCGGCCGCCATCAGCGTCATCGCCGTGGCCGGGGAGGCCAGCTGGGCCAGCGTGCCCGCGAGGGCGGCGCCGACGCCCTGCAGGGCGGCCATGCCGGTGGCGTGCAGGCCGAGGGCCTGGCCGGTCAGGTCGTCGGGGGTGAGCGACATCAGGCGTTCCTGCAGGACCAGGCTCGCGGCGAAGCCGACGGAGGCGACGGCGGCGGCCACCGCCGACAGCACCACCCCGGGCCGCAGCACGAAGAACAGGTAGGGCACCGCGAGCAGCAGCCGCAGCGGGGTCGCGAGCCGGGTCCGCGCCGCGGGCGGCACCAGGCGGCCCACCGCCATGTCGCCCAGGAACATGCCCAGCGCCCCGCACGCGTACAGCGTGCCGGCGGCGCCGGGGGCGTAGGAGACGTAGAGCGAATCGCTGCCGACCACCAGGCCGTTGGGGACCCACAGGCCCAGGTAGGTGAGGCGGCGGGAACGGGAGGACCACAGCAGGGCGTTGGTGCGCCAGGTCGCCGAGAAGGACGGGCGGCCGGCGGAGCGCGGCGGACGGGCGGTGAGGCCCAGCCGGCTGACGAGGGCCGACACCAGGTACAGCGCGGCCGCGAGGAGCAGGCAGGCCCGCGGGGACAGGAGCGCCAGCAGCGCGCCGCCCGTCGCGAAACCGGCGACCTGGGTCAGGCCCCAGAGCATGTTGTAGACCGAACGCCCCAGGACGTAGCCGTCCTTGGACAGGATGTCGTTCAGCAGTCCCCCGCGCACCCCTCCGCCGAGCGACGCGACCAGGCCCTGCAGCAGGACGACCGCGAGGACCGCCCGGACCGGCAGACCGGGCAGCGCCAGCACCGCCGTGCCGGCCGCGAACGCGAGGGAGAGGCCGGTCAGGATCGCGCGCGGGGGCAGCCGGTCGGCGCCGGAGAGCAGGAACGTGGCCCCCGCCAGCTGCGCGAGCTGTGGACCGAACATGCTCAGCGCCGACAGGAGCGGGGAGCCCGTGGCCCGGAAGACCAGCGTGCCGAGGGCCAGCGCACCGATCGTCTGGGCCGCGGCGGAGCCGGCGAAGGAGAGCAGGAAGGGGGTGAACTCCGGGGTGCGGAACAGGGTCCGGTAGCTGCGCATGCGGCAGAGTCTCGGGGCGGCCGGGCGGCCGTGTTCACTGTTTCGCCGACACGCGAAAGGTCGTACGGATGGGCTTGTGGCAGATCGACACCGACACCCTCGCCCGCAGCCGGTTCGTGCTCTCGCCGTTCGCCGAGACCTTCGCGAGCCTGAGACTGCTGCACGCGGGGACCGGTGCCCATCCGGGCGAGGAGGCCTGGCTGCGCGCGCACCTGCCCGGCTACCGCGCACGCCTGGCGGCCGACCCGGTGGCCGGGCCGCTCGTGCGGGCCGCCCTCGGCACGTCCTGGATCGCCGACTTCTTCTGCCCCACCTCGTGCGTGGGGGAGAGCTTCGAGCGGACCGTGTCCCGGGTGCGGTCGGCCCGGGCCGGGGACGCGCGCGCCGACCTCCGCGTGTCCCTGCGGGGCCCGCTGCCCGCCGCCCTGGAACGCGACGACCTGCCCGAGCGGGCGGCCGCGCTGCTGACGTACGTGTGGGAGGAGACCGTACGACCGCACTGGCAGCGCAGGCGGCGGGTGCTGGAGGCCGACGTGGCCGCGCGGACGGCGCGGGTCGGCCAGGGCGGCTGGGCGGCGGTGCTGGACTCGCTCCGCCCGGGGACGCGGTGGCTCGGGGAGAGCCGCTTCCAGGTCAACCTGAACGCGTATCCGCCGCGGGAGATCGCGGCCGGCGCCGAGCTGCTGTTCATGCCGGTGACGCCGCGGACCGGCTGGGTGTCGTGGGAGGGACGGGAGCGGTACGCCGTCGTCTACCCGTGTCTCGGGGTGCTCGCCGAGGACCACGCCCACCGGCCCGTCCCGGCCGGCCTCGTCGCGCTCGTCGGCACCGCGCGCGCCGGGCTCCTGGCCCTGCTCGGCACCCCCATGAGCACGACCCAGCTGGTCGCCGTGACCGGCCAGGGCCTGGGTTCGGTCGGCCGGCACCTGCGGGTGCTGCGGGACGCGGGCCTGGTGGAACGGCGCCGGGCCGGGCGCTCGGTGCTGTACGTGCGCACGGCGGCCGGCGAGGTGCTCCTGGAGGCCTCGGGCACCGGCACCGAAGCGGCCGGGCCCTCCGTCACACGCGTCGGAGCGGACCCCGCCCGGCGATGACCGGCCCCGGAGATATCCGATGCAACGGGCACCCGCCGACGGCTAGCCTCGCGCGAATGGAGATCCGGACGTTCGAGGAAAGCGACTGGCCGTCGGCCTGGCCGTTCATGGAACAGATCATCCGCGAAGGGGACACCTTCTGCTACGACCCGCTCCAGACCGAGGCCGAGGCGCGCGAGATGTGGGTGGTACCGCCGCCGGGGCACACCGTGGTGGCGGTGGAGGACCGGCGCGTGATCGGCACCTCCAACATGTATCCCAACCGGCCGGGCCCCGGTTCGCACATCGCCGGCGGGAACTTCATGGTCGCGCCGGAGGCACGCGGCCGGGGCGTCGGCCGGGCGCTGGGCGGATACCTGCTGGACTGGGCCCGCGGCCACGGATTCACCGGCGTGCAGTTCAACGCCGTGGCGGCCTCCAACGCACCGGCGCTCAAGCTGTACGGACATCTCGGGTTCGCCGTCATCGGCACCGTTCCCGGCGCGTTCCGGCATCCGGTGCTGGGCCCGGTCGGCCTGCACGTCATGTACCACGACCTGGCACCGGCCCGCGGATGACCCGTGGCGGACCGCCGCCCCGCACCGGTCCCGGCGCTAGCGTGGCCCACGCGTCGACCACCCGACAGCGCCGAAGGAGCAAGCGCCATGGAGATCGTGACGTCCCAGAAGATCACCACGTTTCTGATGTTCGAGGGGAACGCGGAGGAGGCGATGACCTTCTACACCTCGCTCTTCGACGACGCCCGGATCGTCGCCGTCACCCGCTACGGCGCCGACGGCCCCGGCAAGGAGGGAACGGTGCGGCACGCGACGTTCTCGCTGGCCGGCGGGCAGTTCATGTGCATCGACAGTCCCGTGGCGCACGGCTTCACCTTCACCCCCGCGGTCTCCCTCTTCGTGCAGTGCGAGGACGAGGCCGAGATCGACCGTCTCTACGCGGCCCTCGTCGAGCGGGGCACCGCGCTCATGCCCCTGGGCGACCACGGCTTCAGCAGCAGGTTCGGCTGGGTCAACGACCGCTTCGGCGTCTCCTGGCAGCTGAACCTGCCCTGAGCCCGCCCCGCCCCGCCCCGCCCAGCACGACGGCCCCTGACCGTTGACTCCGGTCAGGGGCCGTTCGCACTGCTCCTCGTGCGGAGGCGGTGGGATTTGAACCCACGGTGACATCGCTGCCACGACGGTTTTCAAGACCGTTCCCTTAGGCCGCTCGGGCACACCTCCCCGCGCCCGCCCGTGATCGGCGGCGCGCGTACACAGTACCGGGCCGCCGCGGGGGCGGGGGCACACCGGGGTGCCGCCGGTTCCCTCGCGGCACCCCCCGCGGAAGCGTCAGCTGTCGCCCGCCCGGGAGCCCAGGGTGAGGTCCACCGTGCGCTCCTGGCCACCGCGCTTGTAGGTGATCGTGACCTTGTCGCCGGGCTTGTGGGTCCAGATCTCGCCGATCAGGGTGGGCCCGCTGTCGATCACGTGGTCGTCGAGCTTGGTGATGACGTCGCCGGGCTTCAGACCGGCCTTGTCGGCCGGACCGCCGGTCTCGACCGCGGCGGAGCCGGACGCGCCCTGGTCGGTGATCTTCGCGCCGGCCGTGGAGTCCTCCAGGGACACGGACGCGCCGATCTTCGCGTAGACCGGCTTGCCGGACTTGATCAGCTGCTGGGCGACGTACTTGGCCTGGTTGATCGGGATCGCGAAGCCGAGGCCGATCGAGCCGGACTGGCCGGAGCCGAAGCCGCCGCTGCTGCTGGACTGGATCGCCGAGTTGATGCCGATCACCGCGCCGGAGGCGTTCAGCAGCGGGCCGCCCGAGTTGCCGGGGTTGATCGACGCGTCGGTCTGCAGGGCGCTCATGTACGACGCCTTGCTGGAGGAGCTGCCGTCGCTGGAGGCCACCGGGCGGTTCTTGGCGCTGATGATGCCCGTGGTGACGGTGTTGGACAGCCCGAAGGGGGCGCCGATGGCGATCGTCTCGTCGCCGACGGCCACCCGGTCGGAGTTGCCGAGGGCGAGCGGCTTGAGGTCGGAGGGGGCGTTCTTCAGCTTGATGACGGCGACGTCGTACCCCTGGGCGTGCCCGACGACCTCGGCGTCGTACTTCCTGCCGTCCGGGAAGGTGGCGGAGAGCTTGCCGCCGTTCACCGCGTCGGCCACCACGTGGTTGTTGGTGACGATGTGGCCCTGGGTGTCGAAGACGAACCCGGTGCCCGTGCCGCCCTCGCCGCTGGTGCTCTCCGCCTCGATGGTGACCGTGCTGGGCAGTGCCTTGGAGGCCACGTTGGCGATGGTGCCGGGGGCCCGCTTGATCTGGGAGGCGCCGTCGGAGGCGGAGACGGTGGTGGAGCCGGAACCGTCGTTGTCCTTGGCCAGGGTGTAGCCGATCCCGCCGCCCAGGCCGCCCGCGACCAGCGCGGCCACCAGGACCGCGGCGACCAGCCCGCCGCGCCCGTTGCGGGGCTTGGGGGCGGGCTGCTGGTAGGACGAGCCCCAGGCCGCGGCCGCCCCGCCGGAGCCCCCGTCGCCGTAGGCGGGCGCGGTGGCGGGCGGCGGCCAGGAGCCGTCGGCTGCGGGGGCGCCGGGGGCGCCGTAGGGCTGGTGGGCGTCAGGGGCGGGGCCGGGGGCCCCGTGCGGCGGGCCCGCGGGGGTCTGCGCCGCGGGTGCCGGGTACTGCTCCGGGACACCCGGGGTGCCCTGGGGCACCGGCGGCAGCGGAGTCGTCGGCGCGCCCCCGTCGGGCGCGGAGCCCTGCGGGGAAGCAGCGGGAGATGCCACCGGCACGGGAGGTGCGGACGGGGCCGGGGGTACCGCGTTGCCCTCGTTCTCGGTGCTCACAGCTCTTCTCCTCGATCCACGGCTGTTGTTCCAGGTCGCACTCGGACACATACGCTCAGGCACGCTCGTCGCGGCGTGCACGCCGGTCGCCCGTGCGGCAGGGGCCCGGTGCGACAGCTGTGCATGTTTCGGTGGTCCTCTTGTATGCAGTCAGCTTTTCCCATGGGCCGTCAGAGCACCATAAGCGGTGGCTGTGGGTCCAGGGCCACTCTTTACATAGGATATTTCTCGCAAAAGTTTGACCGAGGTCCAGAACGGACGCCACCGTTCACCGCCCGGACCGGCCGGTGCCGCCCCCGGGTACCCCGCGTCGGTGGCACCATGACGCGGTGACCCACGCACCACACCACACCGTCCAGGTCGTCGCCCACCGGGGGGCCTCCGAGGACGCGCCCGAGCACACCCTGGCCGCGTACAAGAAGGCGATCGAGGACGGAGCGGACGCCCTCGAGTGCGACGTACGGCTCACCGCCGACGGTCATCTGGTCTGTGTCCACGACCGCCGGGTGAACCGGACCTCCAACGGCCGCGGGGCCGTGTCCGCGCTGGAGCTGGCCGATCTCGCCGCCCTGGACTTCGGCTCCTGGAAGACCCGCGAGGACTGGCGCGGGCGGGACGAGGAGCCGGACTGGGAGCACCGGCCGGAGGACCCGGCGGACACGTCCGTGCTCACCCTGGAGCGGCTGCTCGAGCTGGTCGCGGACTCCGGGCGGCGGGTGGAGCTGGCCATCGAGACCAAGCACCCCACGCGCTGGGCGGGACAGGTGGAGGAGCGGCTGCTGCATCTGCTGAAACGGTTCGGGCTCGACGCGCCGGCCTCGGCCGCCGAGTCCCCGGTCCGCGTCATGAGCTTCTCGGCGCGCTCGCTGCACCGGGTGCACGCGGTCGCGCCGACGCTGCCGGCGGTCTACCTGATGCAGTTCGTCTCGCCCCGGCTGCGGGACGGGCGGCTCCCGGCGGGCGTGCGCATCGCGGGCCCCTCGATCCGCATCCTGCGCAGCCACCCGGCGTATGTGGAACGGCTGAAACGAGCCGGCCACCAGGTCCATGTCTGGACGGTGAACGAGCAGGCGGACGTCGATCTGTGCGTGGAACTGGGCGTCGACGCCATCATCACCAACCGCCCGCGCGCGGTGCTGTCCCGGCTGGGCCGCTGAGCGGAAGGCCCCCCCGGCCTCCGGGCGCGGCCGCGTCGCCGGACACGAAAGGCGGGTAAGGACCGGTGCGCGACTCTTGACCCCGGCCGCACGGCTGCAGCATCCTCCGTTCTCGGCCACACCCACGAAATCCAGCCACAGAGTGACCGTCCCGTCACGGGGAGTGCTCCGGCGTATTCGTCATGTGTGCAGACGTTGCGAATGCGTCAGCGGAAGAGGACTGGCCGGTTTCCGGTACAGGCCGTTGGGGCATCCACACCGTGGCGTGGGGCGAAGGAGGTCTCGGGGGTGGCGTTGGTGGTGGCACAGGAGGTGCCCACGTCGTCGAGCATGGCCGTTCCCCATGGCCCTGCGGGCGTGGGGAAGGCGAGACACCGGATGCGGGCGCAACTGCGCAGCGGCGGGGTGTCGGAGTCGGTCGTCGACGACGCCGTACTGATCCTTTCCGAACTCTTGAGCAACGCCTGCAAACACGGGCGGCCGCTCGGGGACGCCCAGGCCGGCGACGGCGCGGTGCGCGCCGCGTGGAAGGTGGACGTGCGCGGACGGCTCATCGTCGAGGTGACGGACGGCGGCGGTCCGACCCGCCCCGCCCCGGCGACTCCGTCGGTCACCGCGCACGGCGGCCGCGGGCTGAACATCATCACGGCACTCGCCGACGACTGGGGCGTCCGGGACGACATCCAGGGCGAGGTGACGGTCTGGGTCGTGGTCCACGAGGACGTTCATGATCCGGACGCCGGGTGCCGGCACGGGGGTTTCGCTACGCGCGTCACCGCGTCCCCGGTACCGGCCATGGCCGAACTGGACTTCGCCGACGCGTTCGACGAACTGGGCTGAGGGCGGGGCCCGTCGGGCGGGCCGCGGCCGTACGCCGACGGCGTCGCCCGCGTGTCCGTTGTCCACAGGTTCCCGTGGGTCAAGGCGCGAACGGCTAGGCTCCCGCCCGTACCAGACGAGCCGTAACCGGGAGACCCCACGATGGCCAAGAAGCGACCCCAGACGAAGGCCAAGCGCCCCCAGCAGGCAGACGCGGACATCCCGGTGGTCGGCGCCCGCGAGCCCTGCCCCTGCGGCAGCGGCCGACGCTACAAGGCGTGTCACGGCCGGGCCGCCGCGCACGCCGTGACCGAGCTGGTGCGCCGCCCGTTCGAGGGGCTGCCGGGCGAGTGCGACTGGGTGGCGCTGCGCGAGCTGGTGCCGGCCGCCACCGTCGAACTGACCCTCGCCGGCGGCCTGCCGGAGGGCGTCCCCTCGGTCACGCTGGCCACGGTGCTGCCGATGGCCTGGCCCGCGCTGCGCCGCGACGACGGCTCGGTCCTGATCGGCCTGCAGAACGACACGCCCTCCGGTGACATCAGCCGCGACCTCGCCGACACCCTCCGGCGCGCGCTCGAGGCGGCGCCGGGCTCCCCGGTGGAGGGCCGCCGCGCGCCCGCCGAGGGCCCCAGGCTGCAGGAGCTGCTCGACCCGGAAGGCCCGTTCGAGCCGGTCGTGCACAGCGGCTTCGAATTCTGGGTGCCGGACGCGGAGAACGCCACGCCGGAGGTGACCGCCTCCCTCGAGCGGGCCAACGCCGCCGCCATCCCGACCGTGAAGCTGTCCGGCGTGGACGCCGCGTACTGGTGCGAGACCCCGGAGAAGAACCACCTGCGCTGGGTCATGCCGCACCCGGAGGAGCAGCTTCTGGACGCTCTCGCCCGGCTGCACGCGGCGGGCCGCTCCAGCCTCGGCGAGGGCACCCGGCTGGTGGGCTCCTTCCGTGCTCACGGGCTCACGGTGCCGGTGTGGGACCTGCCGAGCGGGGTCACGGCCGAGGACGTGGAGAAGCCGGCCGCCGAGTTCGCCGAACGGCTCGCCGCCGCCCTCGCGTCCGGGGAGCCGCTCACCCCCGAGGAGCGCCGGGCCCGCGGTGGACTCACCAACCGGCAGGTCACGCTCAGCTGACGTGCCGCGACGCCCGCCCCACGGCTGACCGACCGGTCAGCCGTGACGGCCGAACGGGCATCGGGTGACTCCTGTCACAACTGCCCGGCACGACAGTGGAATCGGTGTCCGAATAGCCGAGATCGAATTTGCGAACCGCCGATCTCTTGTTACCGTTCCAGTAGCCCGGTTGCTGGTGCATCCCCCGTCGCCAGCAACCGGGCCTTTCCATGTCCGCGTCCGGTGGACAGACCGCGGGGATGCGTCAACTGGCGTCTGTCAGTTCGGAGTTGCTCCCCGAGCGCAGCAGCAGCGGCTCGTCGGAGCCGCGCACGGCGAACTCGGTGACGGCCGTGTAGGCGTCCGGCGCGCCCCGGGTGTGCTCGCGGGGCGTCTCACAGGTGGCGGGCTCGTCGTCGGAACCGGCGGCGCAGTGGATCTGCACGGTCCGGCCGCCCGGTCCCATCATGCTCAGCACGGGGTCCATGGCCTCGCCGGTGGCGTTGCGGTAGTAGGTGCGCGCCCAGGTGTCCTCCCCCTGGGTCAGCACACAGGTCTGCGCCTCGACGCCGTCCGAGGAGGAGAGCTCCGGTCCGCAGCGGGCCGCGGTGGCCAGCCCCAGGCCGAGCCGCCGGGGCGAGCGGGAGGGGGCCGCGGAGGGCATCTTCGCGTCACCGCCCGCGGCCTCCCGGCCGCCCGCACGCCGGGGCGCCGCGGCGTCGCCCACCTGTCCCGTGGACGCCACCGCCAGCGGCAGGGCGACCACGGCCACCACGATGCCCGCCAGGGCGAGCAGACGGAGCCTTCGGGAGTCCGGCCCGCCGCGGTGCGGCGACCGTGTGCGGTCACCCCCAGAAATGCGCAGCATGTAGCGGAAGATAACGACCGCGGACGGGCGGAAGCCGTGTCCGCGCCGGACATCCCTACAACTCGGGCGCGCTCACACCCGTACGAGTGAGGGCGTCGACCACGGCGTCCACCACCGCCTCCACGTCGGGCACCCAGGGCGACGCCGAGCCGGGCAGCGGGGCACGCTCCCAGCGGACGGCGCCCTGACCGGTCTCGGACGGCGGCAGGGCGATGTAGCCGCCCTCCCCGTGGAAACGCAGGGATCCGGGCACGAAGTCCTTGGCGTAGAGCAGTTCGCCGAGCTGTTCCATGGAGTACGGCTTGACGAGCACCGCCCAGCGGGTGGGCGAGGCGACCACCGGACCGAGGCGCATGCCCCGCCGGTCGAGCAGGTCGAGGGCGCGGGCCGCCGCGGCCGCCGGCAGGCTGACCGCGCAGGGCGCCGTACCGCCGGTGGCGAGGACGATGGGCGCGCCCGGCCGGTTGGTCCACCACCAGCGCACCATGCGCGCGTCGGTGGTGGCCGCGAGCAGACCGGGGTCGAAGGGGTGGGCGCCGGGCACCGTGCACTCCGGGTCCGGGCAGGCGCAGCGGGCCCGGCCCTGCGGGTCCGGGGCCACACCCGGGAGTACCGGCCACTGCCATTCCGTCGCGAAGGTCAGGGCCGCGCTGATCGGCTCAGGCCTCCCGTCGTCGCGCCTGGACAGGAGCCTGCGTCGCCTTCCGAGGATCTCGCGCATGAGCGCTCGTTCCTTTCCGTTGCACCGCTGGCAACACCGTGGACCACATCACACCATGTGTCGATCTCTGCACTGTGCGTACCTGTTGGCGCATCACACCCCTGCGCACGGCAGGGGGACCCCTGGGGTCGGTCGTCGGCCGCGTCCTCAGTGCGTCCATCGGAAGCACGGGCGCGGCGCGGGGGTGGCGAAGTATGGCGTTTTGCCGTCGCGCGTGTTTCTCTCCGCCTCCGCCACGGGAGGATGGGGCTCGGCCGTCGATGGTTATGACGTCCGGGTCCGGCGCCAGGTTCCGGGTGGCACCCAACCACCCCTGGCCTTCATCGAGTACGTACCCATCACGACCGTTGTGACGCTCCGTGGAACGACGCCAGTCGACCGCAAAGAGCCGTTACCCGAGGCAGTTTTAGGCCAACTTGGCAGTAAGGCAAGGGTTTCGAGAGAAAGCCACTTCAAACCCATGGACACCAGGAATCCCCGCAGGACAATGCTGGACATCCCCTCACGAGTGCGTGTACATGTGGAGACACTGCTAGCGGCGCAGAATGACATGGGGGTTTGCGATGCTTCTGAGCACTACGCACCGGTCTGAAGGCCGGACGCCATGAACGCCCCCCACCCTCCGAAAGTGGCTGGAATCGATCCAACGGTTCCCACTCCCGCACACACTGTCGCGCCCGCACCCCCCGCCCCGGACGCCGCCCATGCCCCGGACGCCGCGCTTCCGCCCAGAAGCACCCCCGCCCCCGCCGGCCCCGCCCCCGGGACGCTGCTGCAGGACCGGCTGGCCGGCTGGGTCTCCGACCTCACGACCCTCCACGAGCTGACCGAGCGCCTGTCCGCGACGAACGCGCTCGAACCCGCCCTCCAGGAGCTGCTGAGCGCCGGCTCCGCCCTGGTCGGCGCCCGCCGCGGCCTGGTCGCCCTGGAACCCGCCGACGGACTCGGCCCCCGCACCACCGCCGGGCTCGGTCTCGGCCGCGCCGATCTCGGCCATCTGGAGACCGTGCCGCGCGACGCCCTGCCGCACGGGACCCTCCTCGACGCCGGCGGCACGGGCGCGCGCGACGGGGTCGCCCACCCCGACCTCTTCGCCGAGGACGGTCTGGACCCCCGTCACCGGGAGGTCGCCGCCCGCCTCGGCTACGCCGCCAGCTACGCCCTGCCGCTGTCCACCGGGTCCGCCGGGCACCTCGGTGCCGCCGTGTGGCTCTACGACGAGCCCGCCGAGCCGGACGAGCGCCGCCGTCATCTGGCCGGCCTCTACGTCCGGCACGCCTCGGAGCACCTGGCCCGGCTGCTGGAAGTGGAGCGCACGCGCGCGCGTATGGCCACCATCACCGAGGAGCTGCTCCCGTCCCGGCTGCCCCGGGTCGCCGGCGTCCAGCTCGCCGCCCGGCACCGCACCTCCCCGCTCGGCGGGGGCGACTGGTACGACGCGCTGCCGCTGCCCGACGCCGCCCTCGGCCTCTCCGTCGGCTCGGTCACCGGCTCCGGGCCCAGCGCGGTGGCCGCCATGGGCCGGCTGCGCGCCTCCCTGCGGGCCTACGCCGTGATGGAGGGCGAGGACCCGGTCGCCGTGCTGTCCGACCTGGAGCTGCTGCTGCGGCTGACCGAGCCGGCGCGTTCGGCCACCGCGCTGTTCGCCTACTGTGAACCGGCCCTGCGCCGGGTCACCCTGGCCGGTGCCGGCCACAGCCCGCCGCTGCTGATCGGTGAACGGCGCACCGAGTTCGCCGAGACCTCCGTCTCCGCGCCGCTCGGCATGCTCGCCTGCTGGGAGGCGCCCAGCGTGGAGGTCCAGGCCGAGGCGGGGGACACCGTCCTGCTCTACACGGACGGGCTGCTGCACCGGACCGGAGACCCGATGGACCGCGCCTTCGCCCGGCTGCACGCGGCGGCCGCGAGCATCCCGCGGGGGCTGCGCCACGACCCCGAGGCGGTCACCGACCACGTGCTGCGCACCGTGCTGCCGGACGGCCTGGACACGGCGGACAGCCCGGAGGACGTGGTCCTGCTCGCCGCCCGCTTCGACTGAGCACCGCCACCCGAGCACCGCCCGCCACCCGGCGTGACCGGCCTTGGACCGTCTGGCATGACCGGCCATAACAGCCGTTCCGGCCACGGTCCGCCTCCGGTGCGACCGTACGATGATGGAGGTCCCCGCTCGGCCACAAGCAGGAGCGTCGCGGGCCCCGGGGGAGATCACATGGCGTATCGAGGAGGATCACGTGGCCGACGAGCTCAACCCGGCTGTCACCGACGAGGCTGCTACCGCAGCGGGTCCGGAAGCCGAGGCCGAGGAGCCCATCAAGCAGCGGAAGAACGGCCTGTACCCGGGCGTCTCCGACGAGCTGGCCGAGAACATGCAGTCCGGGTGGGCCGACACGGAGATGCGTGATCTGCGGCCCGTTCCGCAGGCCGCCGAGACCGCGCGCCGCCGCGCCGCGCTCTCCGCGCGCTTCCCCGGGGAGCGCCTGGTCGTCCCCGCGGGCAACCTGAAGACCCGCTCGAACGACACGGAGTACGCCTTCCGCGCCTCCGTCGAGTACGCCTACCTCACCGGCAACCAGACCGAGGACGGTGTCCTCGTCCTGGAGCCCACCGCCGGCGGGCACAAGGAGACGATCTACCTCCTGCCCCGCTCCGACCGCGAGAACGGCGAGTTCTGGCTGTCCGGCCAGGGCGAGCTGTGGGTGGGCCGCCGCCACTCGCTCACCGAGTCCGAGGCGCTCTACGGCATCCCGGCCGCCGACGTGCGCGAGCTGGCCGACCGGCTGCGCGAGGCCACCGGCCCGGTGCGCGTCGTGCGCGGCCACGACGCCGGCATCGAGGCCGCCCTGACCGACAAGGTCACCGCCGAGCGCGACGAGGAGCTGCGCGTCTTCCTCTCCGAGGCCCGGCTGGTCAAGGACGAGTTCGAGGTCGGCGAGCTGCAGAAGGCCGTCGACTCCACGGTCCGCGGCTTCGAGGACGTGGTGAAGGTCCTCGACAAGGCCGAGGCGACGAGCGAGCGCTACATCGAGGGCACCTTCTTCCTCCGCGCGCGCGTGGAGGGCAACGACATCGGCTACGGCTCCATCTGCGCGTCCGGCCCGCACGCCTGCACGCTGCACTGGGTGCGCAACGACGGCCCGGTGCGCTCCGGCGACCTGCTCCTGCTGGACGCCGGTGTGGAGACGCACACGCTGTACACCGCCGACGTCACGCGCACGCTGCCCGTCAACGGCGCCTACAGCGAGATCCAGAAGAAGATCTACGACGCCGTGTACGAGGCCCAGGAGGCCGGCATCGCGGCGGTGAAGCCGGGCGCCAAGTTCCGCGACTTCCACGACGCCGCCCAGCGCGTGCTCACCGAGCGGCTCGTCGAGTGGGGCCTGGTCGAGGGCCCGGTCGAGCGTGTGCTGGAGCTGGGCCTGCAGCGCCGCTGGACGCTGCACGGCACGGGTCACATGCTCGGCATGGACGTCCACGACTGCGCGGCCGCGCGCACCGAGACCTACGTGGACGGCACGCTGGAGCCGGGCATGGTCCTCACCGTCGAGCCGGGCCTGTACTTCCAGGCCGACGACCTGACGGTCCCGGAGGAGTACCGGGGCATCGGCGTCCGCATCGAGGACGACATCCTCGTCACCGAGGACGGCAACCGGAACCTCTCGGCGGGCCTGCCGCGCCGCTCCGACGAGGTCGAGGCGTGGATGGCGTCCCTCAAGGGCTGACCGCACCCACAGAACCGACGACGGCCGGGCACCCGCGGGGGTGTCCGGCCGTCGTCGGTCGCGGCGGGTCCGGGGAGTCCCTCACGCGGAGGGAGCGTGGTCGTGGAGCACGCGCTGGAAGAGCCGGCAGTCCCGCCATGCGCCGTTGATGTGCAGATAGCGGGGAGCGAGGCCGATCGGCGTGAAGCCGCACTTCGCCAGCACCCGCTGCGAGCCGGTGTTGCCGGTCAGCGTGGACGCCTCGATCCGGTGCAGCCCGACCGTGTCCCGGGCGGTCCGGCAGACCTGTTCCACCGCGGCGCTGGCCAGCCCCTTGTTCTGCTGGTCGGCGGCGACCCAGTACCCGAGGTAGGAGCTGCAGAAGGGGCCGCGGGAGATGCCCGTCAGGGTGATCGCCCCGACGATCCGGCCGTCCGGGGCCTCGAACACCCACGGCACCACCGCACCGGCGGCGAACTGCCGCAGCAGCCCGTCGATGCGCTCCGCCTGGCCCTCGGGGGTGAAGAAGGACTCCGGCCTGACCGGCTCCCAGGGCTCCAGATGCGCACGGTTTCGCGTGTATGCGGCGGCGAGCGCGGGAGCGTCGTCCGAGGCCAGCGGGCGCAGGAGCGTTCCGCCGGCGATCTTCGCGGTGCCCATGTCATCGGCATGCATGCGCGCACCCTAGCCGCGCGGGCCCGGTCCGGCTCCGGTCACGCCGTGAGGATCACGCCGTGAGCAGGGACGGATCCTTCTTCCACTTGAGGATCTTGTCGAAGCTGACCACGGTGCCGCCCCGTCCCGGCTTGCCGCCGATGTGCACGTGGTCGGCGAGTTCACTGATCAGGCACAGCCCGCGGCCGTGCTCCGCGTCCGAACGCGCGGGCCGCGGGTCCTGGGCCAGGGCGAAGCCCGGCCCCGAATCGGCCACCTCGATACGGCACTTCTCGCCGTCGAGGTAGGCGGTCACCCGGTACGCCTCGGAGCAGCCCGCGGACGCGCCGTACCCGCCGTGCTCGACGGCGTTCGCACAGGCCTCGCTGAGGGCGACGGACAGGTCGTAGGAGACGTCCGGGTCGACGCCCGCGGTCTCCATCGTGCCGACGAGCAGCCGACGGGCGAGCGGGACGCTGGCGGCGTCGCGACGCAGTTGGAGTGACCACCAGATGCTCATGCTCCAGCCTCCTGGCCGCGGCTCGACATACCGTTACCTATTGCCGCGCGTGCCCGGCCGTAAGCACACGGTTCGCGTGACGCCGCCCATAAGGACGCCGCGCCCCGGACGGAAACGGCGCATGGAAGATCCGATTCCGGCGGAAGAGGATCTTCCGGTCATGTCGGCGGCGTCGCGCCGTGACCGAATCCGGCGACCTGCCGTGGGGCACGGGCGGGTCCAGTGCGATGATGACCCCGCCATGACTGCCCCCCACCCCCGCACGGCACACCCCGGAGCCGGGCTCCGGATGCCACGGGCCGCGGTGTTCGCCGCGGTCTGCGTCGTGCTGGCCGCGGCCGGGCACACACTGGCCTCCTGCGCGAGCGTGCCGTTGTGGACGCTCGGCGCCGGGTTCCTGGGCTCCCTGCTGCTCGTGGCACCGCTCGCCGGGCGGGCGCGCTCCCTGCCGGGCATCGCCGCACTACTCGCGCTCGGCCAGACCGTGCTGCACACGCTGTTCGGCCTGGGCCAGCACGGGACACCGGCCGCGATGTCCATGGGCCCGATGAGCACGCCGTCCCACGACAGCGTGCTCGTCGAGCGGGCCGCCCGGCTGCTGTGCGGGTCCAGCGCGTCGGCGCTCACCCCCGGGCACGCCTACCGGCTCCTGCTCGACGCGCACCTCATCGACTCCTCGGGCGAGCCCGCGGACGCCATGCCGGCCATGCACCACATGGCCGCCGGTTCCGGCGGCTCGCCGGCGTCGCTGCTGCCCTCCGTGCCGATGGTCCTCGGTCACGTCCTCGCGGCCGTCGTGACCGGATGGCTGCTGCGCCGGGGCGACCTGGCCGTGCTGCGGCTGATCGAGCTGTCGGCGCACGGAGTCACGGAGGGGGCGCTCGTGCGTTCCCTGCGCGCTGCGCTGGCGCTGACCCGCGCCCTGTGCGCCGGGCTGCTGCCCGCGGCCGAACCGCGCCCGGGCGCCCGCCGCGCCTCCCGCGACGAACCGCCCGCCCCGCGCGCCACCGCACTCCAGCACACGGTGATCCGGCGCGGCCCGCCCGCCGCCGCGTTCCTCCTCGCCGCCTGACACGACGCGAGCACCACCGCACCGGAGCCGGAAACGGACGAGCCGGACGGGAGGGGCCGCCGTCGTGCGGCACGCGCGCGTGCGCACCTCATCCAGTGGCACAGCGAACGGCACCGCCACGCGCACGCGTACTCCCGATCACCACCGGAACCCACCCGAAGTGGAGTGCTCCCTGCCATGAAGGCTTCTCGTATCGCCGCCGCCACCGCCGTCGCGGGCTCGGCCGTCCTCGCCCTGTCCGGCCCCGCCTTCGCGCACGTCAGCGTGCAGCCCGAAGGAACCGCGGCCAAGGGCGGCTACGCGGTCGTCGACTTCAAGGTCCCCAACGAGCGTGACGACGCCTCGACGACCAAGCTCGAGGTGAACTTCCCCGCCGACCACCCGCTGGCCTCGGTCATGCCCCAGCCACTGCCCGGCTGGAGCGTGAAGGTCACCAAGTCCAAGCTGGACAAGCCGCTGACCATGCACGGGGAGAAGATCGACGAGGCCGTCACCAAGGTCACCTGGACCGCCGACGGCAAGGGCGTCGAGCCCGGCTACTTCCAGAAGTTCCCGCTCTCCGTCGGCGCCCTGCCAGAGGACACCGACCAGCTGGTGTTCAAGGCGGTCCAGACGTACTCCGACAAGGAGGTCGTGCGCTGGATCGAGGTGCCGCAGGAGGGCCAGGCCGAGCCCGAGAACCCGGCCCCGGTGCTGGAGCTGTCCGCCGCCACCGACGACCACCACGGCACCTCGGCCGCCGCCGACGAGACCGACGACAAGACCGACGGCAAGACCGGGCAGACCGCCGCCGCCGACGAGGACTCGAAGAGCGGCAGCGACACCACCGCGCGCGTGCTCGGCGTGGTCGGCATCGTCATCGGTGCCGCGGGTGTGGCCTACGGCGTCCTCGCGGGCCGCCGCCGGACCGCCTGATCACCTTTCCGCACGCGCACCGGGGGTCGTGCGACCCTTTCGTACGACCCCCGGTGCGCGCCGGAGTTCTCACATCTGGGACATTTCTCTATGCGCAAGAAGACGTTCGCCGCGGCCGCGCTGCTCGCCGCCGCCTCCCTGACCCTCTCCGCCTGCGGCAGCGGTGACGACAACGCGTCACCGGTCTCCGTGGTCTCCGAGGAGTCCGGCTCGGGCAAGGCCGCGACCATCCTCGACCGGCCCTTCGAGAAGCCGGACCTGGTCCTGACCGACACGCACGGCAAGAAGTACGACCTGCGCGCCGAGACCAAGGGCCACCCGACCCTGGTCTACTTCGGCTACACGCACTGCCCCGACATCTGCCCCACGACGATGAGCAACATCGCCGTCGCCAAGAAGGCACTGCCCAAGGCCGAGCAGAACGACCTCAGGGTCGTCTTCGTCACCACCGACCCCGACCGCGACACCCCCGCAGAGCTGGGCAAGTGGCTCAAGGGCATCGACCCCCGGTTCACCGGCCTGACCGGCGACTTCGCCACCATCCAGGCCGGCGCCCGCTCGCTGGGCATCTCCATCGAGCCGACGACGAAGGACAAGAACGGCAAGGCCGTCTCGGTGCACGGCACCCAGGTCATCGCCTTCTCCCCGAAGACCGACGGCGGCTACGTCCTCTACGGCGAGGACACCACCGTCGACGACTACACCAAGGACCTGCCCAAGCTCGTCGAGGGAGCCAAGCCGTGAGGCGTGCCGTCCTGCCCGCGGCCGCCCTCGCCGGCGCCCTGGCCCTCACGGGCTGCGGCTCCGGATCCGGACCGGATGACGGCCCGGGCGCCTCGAAGGCCGAGCTGTCCGTGAGTTCGCCGTACATGCCCCAGCCGGTCTCCCCCGACATGGCCGCCGGGTTCCTGACGATCACCAACCAGGGCGGCGCGAAGGACGCGCTGACCTCGGTCAGCAGCGAGGTCGCCGGCCGGGTCACCATGCACAGCACCGTCGGCGGAGCCATGCGGGAGAAGACCTCCTTCGCGATACCCGCCCACGGCCGGCTGGTCTTCAGAAGCGGCGGCAACCATCTGATGTTCGAGGAGCTGAAGCGCGCGCCGAAGCAGGGCCAGCACGTGACCCTGAAGCTCACGTTCGCCGAGTCCGGGCCCCTCACCGTCGAGATGCCGGTGAAGTCCGCCACGTACAACCCGTCGACCGGACACTGAGGGAGGGACCACCTTGACGCGGACCATCACCCCCCGCCTGCGCACCCTGGTGCTGCTGC
This sequence comes from Streptomyces sp. NPDC002386, assembly GCF_053593175.1. Lineage (NCBI taxonomy): Bacteria > Bacillati > Actinomycetota > Actinomycetes > Kitasatosporales > Streptomycetaceae > Streptomyces > Streptomyces sp. NPDC002386. The sequence goes on along the minus strand of NZ_JBSFBX010000002.1, from coordinate 512,083 downwards.
TCATCGCCGTCACGGGCGCGCTGCTCGCGGGCGCCGGTCCGGCCGCCGCGCACGCCGCGCTGACCGGCAGCGACCCCGCGCAGGGGGTGGTGGTCGACAAGGCGCCCACCCAGGTGTCGCTCACCTTCTCCGAGAAGGTGGCCATGAACGACGACTCGCTGCAGGTCCTCGACCCCAAGGGCGCGAAGGTCCAGGTCGGCTCGCCGGTCAACGTGAGCGGGACCACCTACGCCGTGAGACTCAAGGGCGGCCTGGCCAAGGGCACGTACACGGTCGGCTACCAGGTCGTCTCGGCGGACAGCCACCCGGTCGCCGGTGCCTACACCTTCTCCATCGGAGCGCCCTCGCAGACCGTCGTCTCCGGCGTCGGCACCACGGCGGGCGACACCGCCGTCGGCCGGCTCTACTCCGTGGGACGGTACGTCTCCTACGCCGGCTTCATCGTGCTGGCGGGCGGCGCCGCCTTCGTGCTGGCCTGCTGGCAGCGCGGCTCGGGCGTACGGGCCCTGCAGCGGCTGGTGGTCGGCGGCTGGCTCACGCTCACCGCGGCCACGCTCTGGCTGCTGCTCCTGCGCGGCTCCTACACGTCCTCGGGCAGGTTCGGCGACGTGTTCGACCTGGACCTGCTCGGCCAGGTGCTGCAGACCAAGACCGGCGCGGCACTGGTCTCGCGGCTGCTGCTGCTCGCCGCCGCCGCGCTGTTCATCGCCGTTCTCTTCGGCGCCTACAACCGGCGGGAGGAGGCCGAGGAGAAGCGTGACCTGACCTTCGGGCTGACCGTCGGCGGAGTGGTCGTGGCCGCCGGGCTCGCAGCGAGCTGGGCCATGGCCGAGCACGCCTCCACCGGACTCCAGCCGGGTGTCGCCATGCCCGTCGACGTGCTGCACCTGCTGGCCGTCGCCGCCTGGCTGGGCGGTCTCACCGCCCTGCTCGTCGCCCTGTACCGGGCGCCCGCCGACACCCCGGTCGAGGCCGCCGCCGTCCACCGCTTCTCCCGCCTCGCCTTCGCCTCCGTCCTCACCCTGGTCGCCACCGGCACCTACCAGTCCTGGCGGCAGCTCGGCTCCTGGTCGGCGTTCACCGAGACCCGGTACGGGCAGTTGCTGCTGGTCAAGATCGCGCTGGTGGCCCTGCTGGTCGGGGTCGCCTGGATCTCCCGGCGGTGGACGGGCCGGCTCGCGGACCCGGCCACCGAAGCCGTACGGACCGAGCGGCCCGAGAAGGAAGCCGTCTCCGCGCCCGCCTCCGCCGGCCAGAAGGCCGCCGCCGGTGACGGCGAGCGCGCCGCCCAGCTCGCCCGGCAGCGGGCCGCGGTGGACGCCGCCCGGCAGAAGCGGCAGCGGGACGCCGACCCGAACCGCCTCGGACTGCGCCGCTCGGTACTCGCCGAGGCCGGTGTCGCGGTCGTGCTGCTCGCCGTCACCACCTGGCTCACCCAGACCGAGCCGGGCCGCACCGAACTGGACGCCAGGGCGGCCTCCTCGTCCTCCTCCGACTCCTCGTCGTCCTCGTCCGGCGCGCTCACCCTGGACATGCCCTTCGACACCGGCGGCACCGACGGCAAGGGCCTGGTCCGGATCGACTTCGACCCCGCGCGCGTGGGCGGCAACGAGATGCACGTCTACGTCCAGCGGCCCAACGGACGCGCCTTCGACGTCCCCGAGGTGAAGGTCGCCCTCACCCTCGCGGCCAGGAAGATCGGTCCGCTCCCCGTCACCCCGGACCACATCACCACCGGACACTGGGCGGCGAGCGGAGTGCAGATCCCCATGGCGGGCGACTGGAAGGTCGCCGTGACCGTGCGGACCTCCGACATCGACCAGGTGACCGTCTCCAAGAACGCGCAGATCGGCTGAACCCCACCATGCCCGACCAGTCCCCCACCAAGACCCGCACGCCCGGCTCCCCGGCGCCCGAGCCGAGCGGCCACGGCGGCACCGCCGAGAACCGCGGTGGCGTCTCCCGGCGCGCCCTGCTCGGCACCGCCGGCGCCACCGGACTGGCGCTCGGCGCGGCCGGCGCGGCCGTGGGACACGCCTCCGCCCCCGCCCAGGCCACGCCGTTGACCTCGGTGGGCGCCGGCCGGGCGATGTTTCACGGGAAACATCAGCCCGGCATCACCGAGGGACTCCAGGCCCGCGGCCACCTCGTCGCCTTCGACCTCGCGGCGGGGGCCGGCCGCAAGGAGGCGGCGGCCCTGCTGCGCCGCTGGTCGGCGACGGCCGCACGGCTGATGGCGGGTGAGACGGCCCCCCACGGCGACACCGGCGTGGCCCGGGACGCGGGGCCGTCCTCGCTGACGATCACCTTCGGCTTCGGCCACGGCTTCTTCGGGCGGACCGGCCTGGAGAAGCAGCGGCCGGCGGCCCTGGACCCGCTGCCCGACTTCTCCTCCGACCGGCTCGACAAGGCGCGCAGCGACGGCGACCTGTGGGTGCAGATCGGCGCGGACGACGCCCTCGTCGCCTTCCACGCCCTGCGCGCCGTCCAGAAGGACGCCGGTCACGCGGCCCGCGTCCGCTGGCAGATGAACGGCTTCAACCGCAGCCCCGGTGCCACCGCCCACCCCATGACGGCTCGCAACCTCATGGGCCAGATCGACGGCACCCGGAATCCCAAGCCCGCCGACGCCGACTTCGACCGGCGGATCTTCGTGCCCGCCTCGGCGGAACCCGCCTGGATGGCGAACGGCTCCTACGCCGTCGTCCGCCGGATCCGCATGCTCCTCGACGACTGGGAGACGCTGTCGCTCGCGGCCCAGGAAGCGGTCATCGGGCGCCGCAAGGACACCGGGGCGCCGCTGTCCGGGGGCGACGAGACGACGCCGATGGACCTGGACAAGACCGACGCCAAGGGCGAGCCGGCCGTGCCCGTCAACGCCCACGCCCGGATCACCCGGCCCGACCGCAACGGCGGCGCCGCCATGCTGCGGCGCCCGTTCTCGTACCACGACGGCATCGACCAGGACGGCACGCCGGACGCCGGGCTGCTCTTCGTCTGCTGGCAGGCGGACCCGCTGCGCGGCTTCGTACCGGTGCAGCGCAAGCTCGACCGCGGTGACGCCCTGTCGAGGTTCATCCGGCACGAGGCAAGCGGCCTGTTCGCGGTGCCCGGCGGCGCGGCCGAGGGAGAGTACGTGGGACAGCGGCTCCTGGAGGGGTGATTCCGGCCGGAGGACCACCCCCTGGGGGTTTCAAACCACCCGGTCGAGTGGCGTCGACGAGACACGGAAGCCGTGCGCCCCGGCGCCCATTAGGGTGAGGACATGCCAGCGAGCTATGCGTATCTCGGTCCCGAGGGCACCTTCACCGAAGTCGCCCTGCGCACGCTTCCGGAGGCGGCGACGCGGGAGCTGATGCCCTACGTGTCCGTGCAGTCCGCACTGGACGCGGTGCGGGCCGGCGAGGCCGAGGCCGCGTTCGTGCCGATCGAGAACTCCGTCGAGGGCGGCATCACCACCACCCTGGACGAGCTGGTCGCGGGCGAACCGCTGACGATCTACCGCGAGGTGCTGCTCTCGATCACCTTCGCGCTGCTGGTCCGGCCCGGCACCCGGCTGGCGGACATCAAGACGGTCTCCGCGCACCCGGCGGCCCAGCCGCAGGTCCGCAACTGGCTCAAGGCGAACCTGCCGGACGTCCACTGGGAGTCGGCCGCCTCGAACGCGGACGCGGCGCGGCTGGTCCAGGAGGGCCAGTACGACGCCGCGTTCGCGGGCGAGTTCGCCGCCGCCCGGTACGGCCTGGAGGCCCTGGAGACCGGCATCCACGACGCGGAGAACGCGCAGACCCGCTTCGTGCTCGTCGGCCGCCCGGCCCGGCCCGCGGCACCGACCGGCGCCGACAAGACCTCGGTGGTGCTGTGGCAGCGGGACGACCACCCCGGCGCCCTGCGCGACCTGCTGGGGGAGTTCGCCAGCCGGGGCATCAACCTCATGCTGCTGCAGTCCCGGCCGACCGGCGCCGGCATCGGCAACTACTGCTTCTGCATCGACGCCGAGGGGCACATCTCCGACCGGCGGATGGCCGAGACGCTGATGGGGCTGAAGCGGATCTGCCTCCAGGTGCGGTTCCTCGGTTCCTATCCGCGCGCCGACATCCTTCCCGGCGAGGCCCGGGACACCCCGCCGGGCACTTCGGACAAGGAGTTCGTGGCGGCCGCCGACTGGGTGGCGCGTTGCCAGGACGGCCGGTTCTGAGGCGGCCGTAGACTGCCACCGGTCAGTCCTACCTGCATATCTTCGTTATCCACAGAAGTTATCCACAGGTTCGCTTCTCGACCTGGGGACAAGTCGACAAGGGCGAGCGATCCCGTCGACAAATCGCCCTGGAAGTGCCCCTTGCGGCCACCGTCCCGCACGTCACCCTTCGTCCACCCGTTTCCTTTGGTTCATCTTTTGGGGCGACCCCTTTCCACTCGAAAGTAGGTGTCACCCCTGCTTGAGGCGAGAATTCCTTCGTCCGGCCGAAACTTCCGGAGTGATCAATTCCGGGATCCACAGACTTTCCGCACAGCCTGTGGATAACTATCCCGAGGGCGTGGATCGCTGTGGACAACGGCCCCTCCAAGTGCCGCCCTCCACAAGGAAATCCGGTCAACCGGGAATCCGCCGACCGCCACGTTCCAGGGATTGAGACACCTTTTCTTGACAGCCTCCACCACTCTGCGCAATTGCCCTGAAACGGCACGTAAGGCGCGAGTCGCAATAGTGAGTCGTGACCTGCGAGCTCGCACCGGTAGCCTTGCCCGCGTGATTGACCTTCGCCTGCTCCGTGAGGACCCCGACCGTGTGCGCGCGTCCCAGCGCGCCCGTGGAGAGGACGTCGCGCTCGTCGACTCCCTCCTGTCTGCCGACGAACGGCGCAGGTCCTCCGGCGTCCGCTTCGACGAGCTGCGCGCCGAGCAGAAGTCGCTCGGCAAGCTGATCCCCAAGGCCACTCCGGAGGAGAAGGCCGAGCTGCTGGCGCGCGCCGAGCAGCTCAAGGCCGATGTCAAGGCCGCCGACGCCGAGCGCGACGCGGCCGACACCGAGACCCAGCAGCTGCTGCAGCGACTCGGCAACCTCGTCCACCCCGACGTGCCCGTCGGCGGCGAGGAGGACTTCGTCACGCTGGAGACGCACGGCACCATCCGCGACTTCGGCGCCGAGGGCTTCGAGCCCAAGGACCACCTGGAGCTCGGCCAGGTGCTCGGCGCGATCGACGTCGAGCGCGGCGCCAAGGTCTCCGGCTCCCGCTTCTACTTCCTCACCGGTGTCGGCGCCCTGCTGGAGCTGGCCCTGGTGAACGCGGCGATCGCGCAGGCCACCGCGGCCGGCTTCACCCCGATGCTGACCCCGGCGCTGGTGCGCCCGCAGTCCATGGCGGGCACCGGCTTCCTCGGCCAGGCGGCCCAGGACGTCTACCACCTCGACAAGGACGACCTGTACCTGGTCGGCACCTCCGAGGTCCCGCTGGCGGCCTACCACATGGACGAGATCATCGACGCCGACCGGCTGCCGCTGCGGTACGCGGGCTTCTCGCCCTGCTTCCGCCGCGAGGCCGGCTCGCACGGCAAGGACACGCGGGGCATCTTCCGCGTGCACCAGTTCGACAAGGTCGAGATGTTCTCCTACGTGACTCCCGAGGACTCCCAGCAGGAGCACAAGCGCCTGCTGGAGTGGGAGAAGCAGTGGCTGACCTCGCTGGAGCTGCCCTTCCGCGTCATCGACGTCGCCTCCGCCGACCTGGGCGCCTCGGCCTCCCGTAAGTACGACTGCGAGGCGTGGATCCCGACCCAGGGCAAGTACCGCGAGCTGACCTCGACCTCGGACTGCACCGAGTTCCAGTCCCGCCGCCTGTCGATCCGCATGCGCGACGGCAAGCAGGTCCGCCCGCTGGCCACGCTCAACGGCACCCTGTGCGCCGTACCGCGCACGATCGTGGCGATCCTCGAGAACCACCAGCAGGCCGACGGTTCCGTCCGGGTCCCCGAGGTGCTGCGCCCGTACCTGGGCGGCCGGGAGGTCCTGGAGCCGGTCGCCAAGTGAGCGCCGGATTCCCGTTCCGACTGATCGCGACCGACCTCGACGGAACACTCCTGCGCTCCGACGAGTCGATCTCACGGCGCACCCGTGACGCGCTCGCCGCGGCCACCGCGGCGGGCGCGGCCCACATCGTCGTCACCGGCCGCGCGGTCCCCTGGACCCGCCACATCCTGGACGACCTCGGCTACGACGGCCTCGCCGTCTGCGGCCAGGGCGCCCAGGTGTACGACGCCGGCGCGCACCGCCTGCTGACCTCGGTCACCCTGGACCGGCAGCTCGCGGGCGTGGCGCTGGCGAAGCTCGAGGCGGAGGTGGGCCCGCTGTACCTGGCGGCGAGCCGGGACGGCCTGGAGGGCGAGGTGCTGGTGGGCCCGGGCTACGCGGTCACGGGCAACCTGCCCGCCACCCCGTTCACGGACGCGGCCGACCTGTGGTCCGCGCCGCTGAACAAGGTCTACATACAGCATCCGACGCTCGGCGACGACGAGCTGGCGGACGTGGCCCGGCGCGTGGCCGGCGGTTTCGTCACGGTGGCCATGGCGGGCGCGGGCATCGTGGAGCTGCTGCCGCTCGGTCTGTCCAAGGCCACCGGCCTCTCCCTGGCCGCCCGCCGGCTGGGCCTGAAGGCCGCCGACACGATCGCCTTCGGCGACATGCCCAACGACATCCCGATGTTCGCCTGGGCCGCCCACTCCGTGGCCATGGCCAACGCCCACGAGGAGCTCAGGGCAGTGGCCGACGAGGTCACCACCTCCAACGAGGAGGACGGCATCGCAGCGGTCCTGGAGCGCCTGCTCCCGTAGCCCACCGCTCCCCGCGCCCCGCTCAGGGGCGCGGGGAACCGCGCGCCCAGCCACAACCCCGCGGCACCTCGACCCCGGCCTCCAAGGCACAGCCCTCAGAAAACTCCGGCCAACCACCCCAGGGGCGCGGGGAACCGCGCGACCAGCCACCACACCGCCGCACCCAGCCACGGCCCCAGACCCCACGGCGCAACCCTCAGCAGAACCGCGCCCACCCAATCCAGTCACCGCAAACCGACAACCCACCCAAGTCCCAGTGACAACGTCTCGCGGAGGATGCACGAATCGAACGTGCGCGGGCTCTCACACCCGACCACGGCTTAGCAAGCCGGTGCCTTGCCACTCGGCCAATCCTCCGGGTGGGCGGCCCACGCGAGAGCGACATCGCGTGCTCGAAGCGGCCGCCCCGGGCAGCCCCCATGAGCTCTACGGAGCTGTGGCGATCACTCCGGAGCCCGCCTCGGGCTGCCCTGACGGGAGCTGGGCGTACTGTCGTGCATGGACATCGCCCGGCTCCTCTCCCGGTCCGCGACGCCGGGACCGTCCCGGCGGTTGGGGCACAACCACTCTGCCCCGCACGGGACTTGGGCGCCACCGAATAACCGGGACCGCGTCCGTCCTAACGGCGCCGCCACCTGCGTCTGCGCGCCTTGCCGAAGAACCACCCCGCGGGCGGCTCGTCCGACCGCCAGGGCTGCGGCTCGGGCGACTCGGCGCGCCAGCGGGCGGCGAGCATCCGGGCCCGCGCGGACGGTTCGGAGGTCTCCGCGGCCCGAACGAACGCCTCGTCCAGGACGGTCTCGTCCCAGTCGTCGCCCCCGGCCCGCCCGGCTCCGCCGTGCTCCGGTGTCCGCTCAGCCATCCGCGGCCTCCCAGCCGTACATCCGCTCCGTCCAGTGTGCCCGCGCGGAGGTGAAGGCCCCGTCAAGGACGACCGGGGCCCCACGGGCCTACTCCTCGCCCGCCAGCTTCAGTGCCCGCAGCTTCTGGCCGGCGTACCAGGTGGCCAGGACGGTGACCACGACGAGCAGCACCGTGGCCGTCGTCAGGCCGACGTCGGAGGTGACCAGGTCGCCGCCGGCGAGCTTCTGGGCGACGGCGAGCGACCACTGCTGGACGCTCAGCGTGCGCGCGCCCGGCACCAGGGAGCCGAACAGGGCCTCCCAGACGAGCGCGTAGACGAGCCCGAGGACCACGGCGTGCCGGGACACCGTGCCCAGCAGCAGGAACAGCGCCGAGTAGGCGATGGAGGAGACCAGCGCCGCCACCGTGTAGGCGACGGCGATCTGCTGTCCGTTGCCGTTCAGGATCAGGCCCGCGAGCATGGTGGGCACGGCGGAGAACACCATGGTCACCGCGATGGCGACGATCAGCTTGGTCATGATGATCGTCGGCCGCTTCAGCGGCTTGGACAGCAGGTACACCACGGAGCCGTCGTCGATCTCCGGGCCGATCGCGCCCGTGCCGGCGATGACTCCGATGATCGGCACCATGGTGGCGAGCGCGAAGCCGCCGAGGACGTCGGCGGCCGTCTGGTCGTCGGCGCCGGTCAGGGCACGGACCGCCACGGAGATCACGAGCAGCAGCAGCGGCAGCGCGCCGAGGATGAGGGCCCGGCGGCGGCCGAGCAGGGCCCGGTAGGTGAGCCGGGCGACGGTGGGGTCGTACATCAGGGCCTCCTACGCCGCGACCAGGTACGAGAAGACGGACTCGAGGGACTCGTCGGACGGCGAGACCGTGAGCAGCCGGATGCCGTGGTCCCGGGCGACCTTCGGCAGCAGTGCGGTGAAGCGGCCGAAGTCGACGGCCTGGATGCGCAGCGCGCCCTCGGCGACGTCGACCTCGATGCCGGACGTCGACGGGTCGGCGATCAGCGCGGCCGCGAGGGCGCGGTCGTCACTGGAGCGGACCAGGTAGCGGTGCGGCCGGTCGGTCATCAGGCGGCGGATCCTGCGGAAGTCGCCGCTGGCGGCGTGCCGTCCGGCGACGACGACCTCGATGTGCCGGGCGAGCTGCTCGACCTCCTCGAGGATGTGCGAGGAGAACAGCACCGTGCGGCCCTCGTCGCCCATCCGCCGCAGCAGGTCCATGAGCTGCATGCGCTGGCGCGGGTCCATGCCGTTGAACGGCTCGTCGAGCAGCAGCAGGGAGGGGTCGTGGACCAGCGCGGAGGCCATCTTCACCCGCTGGCGCATGCCCTTGGAGTACGTGGAGATCTTCCGGTCCTGCGCGTACTCCATCTCGACCGTGGCGAGCGCCCGCTGGGCGGCCTTCGCGCCGAGTCCGTGCAGTTCGGCGTTGGCGACGACGAACTCGCGGCCGGTGAGGAAGTCGTACATCGCCTCCCGCTCGGGGACGATGCCGATGTGCTTGTAGATGGCCTCGTTGCGCCACACCGGCTGCCCGTCGAGGGTGACCGAGCCGGTGGAGGGGGCGAGGAAGCCGCCCATCATGTTGATGAGGGTGGACTTCCCGGCGCCGTTCGGGCCGAGCAGGCCGGTGACGCCGGGGCCGATGGTCATGGTGATGTCGTTGACGGCGACCACGTTGCCGAACCAGCGGGAGACGTGGTCGATGCTGAGGGTCGTCACAGCCCCACCTTCTTGTAGCGGCGGATCAGGAGGGCGTAGCACGCGGCGATCAGGCCGAACACGACCAGGACGTACACCACGCCCTCGCCACTGGACGGGCCGGTGCCGCCGGGGAAGCCGGAGCTGCCGCCGAGGAACGCGGACTGGACGCCGTCGACCAGGGTGACCGGCGAGAACAGGCCGATCCACGGCACGGCACCGGTGCTGCCCTGCACGTCGGCGATGGCCTGGAGCGTGGAGACGGCTCCGTAGGAGATGGTCAGTACGGCGATCACGGCGGCGATGCCGAACCCGCGGCGCGGGGTGACGGCGGCGATGACCAGGCCGATCCCGGCGAAGAGCAGTGAGAGCAGGGCCACGGAGACCAGCCCCTGGGCGAACTCCTCGGTCTGGTGCGCGAAGCCCATCTTGGCCAGCAGCGCGCCCGCGTACATCACCAGCAGGGGAGCGCCGGTGAGGACGAACAGGGCCGAGGCGAGCGCGGCGAACTTCGCCCGCACGTAGTCGGCGGTCTCGATGGGCCGCGAGAAGTACAGCGGCACGGTCTTGAAGCGCAGGTCGCGGGAGACGGACTGCGGCGCCTGCGAGGCGACGTACAGGCTGATCACCGCCTGCATGACGATCGCCCAGCGGGTGTAGGCGTGGGCGAGCGGCAGTTCGTGCGCCTTGGTGGCCACCGCGACGGCCACCATGATGGCCGCGGGTACGCACATCACCACGAACAGCAGCATCGGCAGCACCTTGGACTTCACCGAGCGGCCGAGGCCGTAGGCGCCGCGCAGGGACTGCGAGTACAGCGAGCGGCGGGCGTAGCCGCGGCCCAGGCGGGGGCCGTCGTAGCCGCGGTAGCCGATGTCGTGGATACGGGACTGGTCGCCGCCGGCGGTCACCGGCGCGGGCTGCTCAACCGCCATGGCCGACGGCCTCCTTCCGCTGCTCGTCGCTGCTGGTGAACACCTCGGAGATGTGGTGCCGGCGCTGCTCCATGCGCACCAGCCCGAGACCGAGGTCGGCGACGACGTCGCGGACCAGGTCGTACGTCTCCTCGCCCGGGGCGGTCAGCAGCAGGATGTGTCCGGCGCCCGGCAGGCCGGCGCCCTCGTCGTGGGTGTCCACCCCGCGCGCGCGGAGCGCCTCGCGGACCGCGCGGGTGCCGTCCGGATGGCTGTCGCTGTCGGTGACCTCGATCGCGAGGGTGGTCGTGGTCTGGGTGAAGTCGGTGGTGGAGCTGGAGCGCAGCAGCTTGCCGCCGTCGATGACGACGACGTGGTCACAGGTGCGTTCCAGCTCGCCCAGGAGGTGCGAGGTGACGAGGACCGAGATGCCGAAGTCGGTGTGGATGCGGCGGATCAGGCCGAGCATCTCGTCCCGGCCGACCGGGTCGAGGCCGTTGGTCGGCTCGTCCAGGAACACCAGCCGGGGGTCGTGCACCAGGGCCTGGGCCAGCTTCACCCGCTGCTTCATGCCGGTGGAGTAGCCGCCGATGGGGCGGTAGCGCTCCTCGTACAGGCCGACGTGGCGCAGCGTGTCCGCGGTGCGCTCGCGCGCGGCGGTGGGCGGCAGACCGGACATGCGCGCCATGTGCACGACGAACTCGGTGGCCGAGACGTCGGGCGGCAGGCAGTCGTGCTCCGGCATGTAGCCCACCCGCTCGCGGATGGCGGCGCCCTCGGTCGCCACGTCCAGGCCGAGCACGGCGGCGCGGCCCTCCGTGGCGGGGGACAGACCCAGGAGGATCTTGATCAGGGTGGACTTGCCGGCGCCGTTGGCTCCGACGAGTCCGGTCACACCGGGTCCGATGTCCATGGACAGCCGGTCGAGCGCGGTCACCCGGGGGAACCGCTTGCTCAGGCTTTCGGTCGCGATCACAGTCACGCTTCGAAGGTAGTGACGCCGGACACCCCGGTCGTCAGACCTCAGAGCCGTCTTCACGTCAGACTCGAGTAGGACGGGACCCTGAGCGATCCCCTGCCCCGGACCTACCCGGCGGCGACTCGCCCGCCGTCGTCCACAGCTCCTGATCCACCCTATTGACGCCGCCTCTAACAACTGTCACATTCACCAGTGTCAAGTTACGGACGCGTACCGCAGTCGACGGACGGGGCGGCATGACAACGGTGGTGAGCAGCGAACTCTCCGCGGAGCTGCGGGGGTTCAGGCGGGTGCAGCGCCTCGCCTACGAGTGCGCGGAGGCGGTCGCGGCGCGTCTGGAGCCGGGCGTCACCGAGCGCGAGGCGGCCCGGATGCAGCGCGAATGGCTGCGTGAGCGCGGGGTGCGGGACTGGTTCCACCTGCCCTTCGCCTGGTTCGGCGACCGCACCGCGTTCGTGGACTTCCGCGTGCCGCTGCAGTTCTTCCCGACCGGCCGCCGGCTGGAACCCGGGATGCCGTTCATCCTGGACATGGCCCCGGTCTTCGAGGGATGCACCGCCGACATCGGATACTCGGGCTCGCTCGGCGTCAATCCGGTGCAGGACCGGCTGATGGCGGATCTGGAGGCGCACCGCGAGCTGATCCTGCGGGAGGTGCGCGAGCGGCGACCGCTGCGCGAGATCTACCAGGACGTGGACCGGCTCATGGTCCGGCAGGGCTACGCCAACCGGCACCGCGCGTATCCCTTCGGGGTGATCGCCCACAAGGTGGACCGGGTGAAGGCCCGCCGCTTCTCCCCGTACCTGTTCGGGTTCGGCACGCAGTCCCTCAAGGGGCTCGCCGCCGACGCCCTGCACGGCCACCGCGAGGGCTGGTCGCCCCTGTGGTCGCCGTACCGCTTCTCCGACCACCCGCCGCAGCCGGGCCTGTGGGCGGTCGAACCTCACCTCGGATTCCGGGGCACGGGCGCGAAGTTCGAGGAGATCCTGGTGGTCACCGACTCCCGGGACCCCGGGGAGAGCGCCTTCTGGCTGGACGACGATCTGCCGCACGTGCGGCGCTGGGCGGAGGCGAAATGACACTGAAGGGGGCGCGTGAGCGCCGGGTGCGGACCGGCGGGGTCGAGCTGTGCGTGGCCGAGCTGGGCGATCCGCGGGCGCCCACGGTGGTGCTGGTGCACGGCTATCCGGACAGCAAGGAGGTCTGGTCGGAGGTGGCCGCACGCCTGGCCGACCGCTTCCACGTGGTGCTGTACGACGTCCGGGGCCACGGCCGCTCCACGGCACCCCGGCCGCTGCGCGGTGGTTTCACCCTGCCCAAGCTCACCGACGACTTCCTGGCCGTGGTGGACGCGGTGAGCCCGGACCGGCCGGTGCACCTGGTGGGCCACGACTGGGGCTCGGTGCAGTCCTGGGAGTTCGTCACGGTGGGCCGCACGGAAGGCCGCATCGCCTCCTTCACCTCCATGTCCGGACCGTCCCTCGACCACTTCGGGCACTGGATCAACGCGCGCGTGAGGCGTCCGACGCCCCGCCGGGTGGGCCAGCTCCTCGGCCAGGGCGCCAAGTCCTGGTACGTCTACCTGCTGCACACCCCCGCCCTGCCGGAACTGGCCTGGCGGGGCCCGCTCGGCAAGCGCTGGCCCCGGATCCTGGAGCGGGCCGAGAAGATCCCCACCGGCGACTACCCGACCGCGTCCCTGCCCTCCGACGCCGCGCACGGCGCCTGGCTGTACCGGGACAACGTCCGCGCCCGCCTGCGCAGGCCCCGCCCGGACGCGTTCGCGCACGCACCCGTGCAGCTCATCACACCCCTGGGCGACGCGTTCCTGTCGGAGCGGCTCTACGACGACCTGGACGCGTGGGTACCGCGGCTGACCCGCCGCACACTGCCCGCCAAGCACTGGATCCCGCGCACCCGGCCCGACCAGGTGGCGTCATGGATCGAGGAGTTCGTCACGAGCGTCGAGGGCGGCCGGCCGGAGACGAAGGCCACCGGCCGCCACGCGGACCGATTCGGCGGCCGGCTGGTGCTCGTCACCGGCGCGGGCAGCGGCATCGGCCGGGCCACGGCGTTCGCCTTCGCGGAGGCCGGGGCGCGCGTGGTGGCCGTCGACCGCGACGCCGAGGCGGCCGCCCGCACCGCCGAACTGTCCCGGCTGATCGGGGCCCCCGAGGCCTGGGCGGAGACGGCGGACGTCTCGGACGAGCAGGCCATGGAGAAGCTGGCCGAGCGGGTGCACAGCACCTACGGCGTGCTGGACGTGCTGGTCAACAACGCGGGCATCGGCCTCTCGGGCTCCTTCCTCACCACGACCACCGACGACTGGCGCAACGTCCTGGACGTCAACCTGTGGGGCGTCATCCACGGTTGCCGGCTCTTCGGCGCGCGCATGGCCGAGCGCGGACAGGGCGGCCACATCGTCAACATCGCCTCGGCGGCCGCCTATCAGCCGTCCCGCGCGCTGCCCGCCTACAGCACCTCCAAGGCGGCGGTCCTCATGCTCTCCGAGTGCCTGCGGGCCGAACTCGCCGAACAGGAGATCGGGGTCACGGCCGTCTGCCCGGGACTGGTCAACACCAACATCACCGCCACGGCCCGCTTCACCGGCGTCGACGAAGCGGAGGAACGCCGCCGTCAGCAGCGCTCGGCCCGCCTGTACGGGCTGCGCAACTACCCCCCGGAGAAGGTCGCGGACGCCGTCCTGGACGCGGTGACCCGCAACCGGGCGGTGGTCCCGGTGACCCCGGAGGCCCGAGGCGCCCACCTCCTGTCCCGCTTCATGCCGGGAGCACTGCGAAGGCTGGCCCGCGTGAACCCGAAACTGTGAGGCCCGACCGCCGGATCCGTCACGGGCACCGCTCAGCCGCCCGGCCGGCTCCGGCAACCAGCCAAGGACGTCCACATGACCGACCTGCCGCCCCGGAAGACCTACCGCATCGAGGACTTGGCCCACCGTTCCGGCACCAGCGTGCGGACCATCCGCGCCTACCAGGACAAGAACCTCCTCCCCCGTCCGCAGCGCCAGGGCCGGGCCAACCTCTACTCCGACCTCCACCTCACCCGCCTCCGCCAGATCACCCATCTCCTGGACCGCGGCTACACCCTCGCGTCGATAGGGGAACTCCTGGACGCCTGGGACACCGGACGCGGCCTGGGCGGGGTCCTGGGGCTGGCCACGGAGGTGGAGGGCCCGTGGACCGACGAGCAGCCGGCCCGCGTCACCCGCGCGGAGCTCAACAGCCGCTTCAGCGGTGCCCCCGACGAGGACGCCGTGAGCGAGGCCCTCGAACTGGGTGTGCTCGAACCGGTGTTGGACGACCCTGACACGTTCCTCGTTCCCAGCCCCCAAGAGCTCTATGTGGCAGCCGAGTTGCACGCCGCGGGTGTACCACTTTCAGCGATCGCTGGCCATCTGCGGGAGTTGCGTGGCGACATCGAGCACATCGCGGCCCGTTTCCTGGAGTTCACCACCGAGCACGTCTTCGCCCGCTACCTGGACGATCCCGCGCACCGCACGGACGCGCACGCGGCCGAAGCGGCCTCGCTGGTGCGCCGGCTGCGCCCGTTGGCCAGGCAGACGGTGGACGCCGAACTGGCGCGCGCGATGCGGACGTTCGCGGTGCGGCACCTCCGGGAGGGCCTCGCCCCCGACCCTCCGTCGCAGTCGACGGAGGACAGGCGGTCCGTCGAGCTGCCCGAGGATGTGATCAGCGCTGTCGAGGCCCTGGTTGGCCGGGAGCACGCATCCACCTTCATAGCTCTGTCCACCGAACGGGAGTTCAGGGCAAGGGCTTTGGACAACATGATCACAAAGCGACACGGCAGAACAGTAGTTGATCAAACCCCATGAACCACCCGCCCGTTGTCCACACCTTCTCCAAATAGCCTGTGGATAACGCGAGTTGCCTGTGGATCAAACCTCAAGAAGAAAAACAACCTGCGTGATCCGTGTCTCTCCCGCACCCTGGAGAGATGGACGACAGACGCACCGTGAAGGTGTCGAAGTACCTCTCGAAACACCTCCGCCACCAGCCCGAGCGCATCGGCCTGACGCTGGACCCGGCCGGCTGGGTCGAGATCGACACACTGATCGCCGCGGCCTCCGCGCACGGATTCCGCCTCACCCGCGAGGAACTCGACCACGTGGTGGCCGTCAACGACAAGCGGCGGTTCGCCGTCGAGGGCACCCGGATCCGCGCCAGCCAGGGACACAGCGTCGAGGTCGACCTCGGCCTGCCCTCCGTGCCCCCGCCGCCGTACCTCTACCACGGCACCGTCGCCCGCAGCCTGGACGGGATCCGCGCCGAGGGCCTGCGGCCCATGAACCGGCACGACGTCCACCTGTCCGCCGACCGCGAGACCGCGACCCGGGTCGGCGCCCGCCGTGGCCGGCCCGTCGTCCTCACCGTGGACGCGGGCGCCATGCACCGCGACGGCCACGTATTCCACGTCAGCGCGAACGGGGTGTGGCTCACCCGCGCGGTACCACCCCGCTACCTGCGCTTCCCCGCCGCGCAGTGACCCCCGGCCCGCACCCCCGCACCGGCCCGCTCACCCCGTCGCCCGGCGGCCACACACAGTGACCGATTTCGGCCATTGCCGAGCCGTCCCCGTACGCTCGGACCCATGAGTCTGCGTCTGAGCACCGTGATCCTGCCGTACCGCCGCTGGAGCGAGGGCGGCCGTGCGGCCTGGGTACGGGCCGAGGAGCTCGGTTTCCACACCGCGTACACCTACGACCACCTGTCCTGGCGCAGCTTCCGCGACGGCCCCTGGTTCGGTGCCGTGCCGACCCTGACCGCCGCGGCGGGCGTCACCGACCGGCTGCGTCTCGGCACGCTGGTCACCTCCCCGAACTTCCGGCACCCGGTGACCCTCGCCAAGGAACTGATCTCCCTCGACGACGTCTCCGGCGGGCGCCTGACCCTGGGCATCGGCGCGGGCGGCACCGGCTTCGACGCCACCGCCCTCGGCCAGGAGCCGTGGACGCCGCGTGAGCGTGCCGACCGGTTCGCCGAGTTCGTGCCACTGCTCGACCGGCTGCTCACCGAGGACTCCGTGACACATGAGGGCCGGTTCTACTCGGCGGTCGAGGCGCGCAACATCCCCGGCTGCGTGCAGCGGCCCCGACTGCCCTTCGCCGTGGCGGCCACCGGCCCGCGCGGACTGCGGCTCGCCGCACGGTACGGACAGGCGTGGGTGACCACCGGCGACCCGAAGCTGTACGAGAACGGCACCCCGGAGGAGTCCGTCGCCGCACTGCGCGGGCAGACGGCCAAGCTGGCCGAGGCCTGCGCGGAGGCCGGCCGGGACGTGGCCGAGCTGGACAAGGTGCTGCTCACCGGCTTCACTCCGGACCGCGGCAGGCCGCTGGAGTCGCTGGACGCCTTCGTGGACTTCGCGGGTCGTCACCGGGAGCTGGGCTTCACCGAGATCGTGCTCCACTGGCCGATCCCGGACTCCGACTTCGCCGCCGACGAGAAGGTCTTCGAGCGGATCGCGATGGAAGGGCTCGCCCAGCTGTCCTGATCGGTGACGGAGACGTCCGCCGGCCAACCGTGGTGTGTCGGTGGACTCATCTGTGCGGACTCCCGCACGGGCGTGCGGGCATATGCGCCAGAATGGCCCGGTGACCTCAGCGACCAGACAGCCCGGGACCCCGGCCGCCGCCTTTCGGCCGCGGCTGATCGCCACCGACCTCGACGGCACTCTCCTGCGCGACGACAAGTCGGTCTCCCCGAGGACGGTCGCCGCGCTGGCGGCCGCGGAGGAGGCGGGCATCGAGGTCTTCTTCGTCACCGGCCGGCCGGCCCGCTGGATGAACGTCGTCAGCGAGCACGTGCACGGCCACGGCCTGGCGATATGCGGCAACGGCGCCGCCGTGGTCGACCTGCACGGCGGACCGGGCACACACCGGTTCGTGAAGGTGCGCGAACTGGCCCGTCGCAACGCGCTGGACGCCGTACGGCTGCTGCGCGACGCGGCACCCGGCACGGTCTTCGCGGTCGAGCAGACGTACGGCTTCCACCAGGAGCCCGCCTATCCCAAGCTGCACATGGAGACGCCGGACAACCTGCTGCCCGCGGAGGAGCTCCTCGCAGCCGACGGCCCGGACTCCGACCAGCCGGTGCTCAAGATCCTCGCCTACCACCCCGAGCTCGACCCGGACGCCTTCCTCAACCTGGCCCGGCCGGCGGTCGGCGAGCGCGCCAACGTCACCCGCTCCAGCCCCAGCGCCCTGCTGGAACTCAGCGGCCCGGGCGTGTCCAAGGCCAGCACCCTCGCCCTGTGCTGCGCCGAACGCGGCATCTCGCACGAGGAGGTCGTCGCCTTCGGCGACATGCCCAACGACGTCGAGATGTTGACCTGGGCCGGCCGGTCGTACGCGATGGGCAACGCCCACCCGGACGTCATCGCGGCCGCCTCGGGCCGTACGGTCGCCAACAACGAGGACGGCGTGGCGATCGTCATCGAGCGGATGCTCGCCGGACGGGACTGACCTCCGTCCGGCGCCGGCCGTACCGGTTCCGGCGCGCCCCTCAGCGCGCCGCCATCAGCGACTCCGCGGCCGCCTCCCGCCGTGCCATCGCCCGCAGCGGCCCGTCCACGGCGGCCAGCTCCGCGTACGGTCCCCGCTGCACCACCCTGCCCTCGTCGAGCACGACCACCTCGTCCACCGCGTCGAGCCCGGCCAGCCGGTGGGTGATCAGCAAGGTCGTACGGCCCTCGGTGGCGGACAGCAGGTCCGCGGTGAGCGCGTCGGCCGTCGGCAGGTCCAGATGCTCGGCGGGCTCGTCCAGAACGAGCACCGGGAAGTCGGCCAGCAGCGCCCGGGCCAGGGCGAGACGCTGACGCTGCCCGCCGGACAGCCTCGCCCCGTGCTCGCCGACGAGCGTGTCCAGGCCGTCCGGCAGCCCGTCCACCCAGTCCAGCAGCCGGGCCCGGGACAGCGCGTCCCGCAGGTCGGCCTCGCCGGCGTCCTTCCGGGCGAGCAGCAGGTTCTCGCGCACCGTGCTGTCGAAGAGGTGGGCGTCCTGGGCGCACAGTCCGACGAGCCGCCGCACGTCGTCGCCCTCCAGGGCGTAGGCGTCCACACCGGCGAGCGTGTACGAGCCCGCCCCGGCGTCGAGGAACCGCAGCAGCACCTGGGCGAGGGTCGTCTTGCCGGAGCCGGACACACCGACCACGGCGATCCGCCGTCCGCGTTCCAGGGTGAGGTCCAGCCCGTCGAGGGCGTCGCTCCGCTGACCCGGGTGGCGGGCGGTGAGGTCCCGGACCACGAGGGGGAACGGCGAGAGGGGCGCCTGCCGCGGCCGGTCCGGCTCGGTGACGGGTTCCGGGGCGTCGAGCACCTCGAACACCCGCTCCGCGCTCCGGCACATCCGCTGGCGGTGGCGCACCGCGAGCGGGAGCCCCAGGACGGCCTCGAAGGCGGCCAGCGGGGTGAGCACCACCACGGCCATCGCCACTCCGCCGAGCCGGCCCGCGGCCACCGCCTGGGCACCGAGCAGCGCGGTCGCGGCGACGGTCAGCCCGCAGACCAGCGCGGTGAGCCCGTCGCCGAGTGCGGTGGCGGCCGCGCCGCGCGCGGCGATCCGGGTGAGGGTGCCGTCGGCCCGCCGGGCCGCCGCGGTACGGGCCGGCAGGGCGCCGGCGACGGTCAGCTCGGCGGTGCCGGTGAGCAGGTCGGTGACCCGGGTGGCGAGCGCACCGCGGGCGGGCGCCAGTCGGCGCTCGGCGCGCCGGGCCGCGGCTGCGGTGACCATGGGGACACCGGCGCCGGCCGTGAGGAGGCCGGCGGCGAGGGCGGCCCCGGCCTCGGGCAGCAGCCAGGCCGTGAAGGCGACGGACACCGTGGAGACGGCGGCCGCGACCCCGGCGGGCAGCAGCCAGCGCAGCCAGTAGTCCTGGAACGCGTCCACGTCGGCGACCAGGCGGGTGAGCAGATCGCCACGGCGGGCCATCCGCAGCCCGGCGGGTGCCAGCCGCTCCAGCCGCCGGTACACCGCGACCCGGGTGTCTGCCAGCATCCGCAGCACGGCGTCGTGCGAGACGAGCCGTTCGGCGTACCGGAAGACGGCACGGCCGATCCCGAACGCCCGCGTCGCCGTCACGGCCACCATCAGATAGAGCACCGGCGGATGCTGCGAAGCCCGCGAGATGAGCCAGCCCGAGGTGGCCATCAGTCCGACGGCGCTGCCGAGTGCCAGGCCGCCGAGCAGCAGCGCGAGCAGCAGCCGGCCGCGCCGGGGGCCCGCGAGGCCTCGTACCCGGGCCAGTGTCCGGCCGCGCGGTGCCGGGACCCCGGTCTCCGGCTCCGGCCCGGCCCCGGCAGGGCCGCCGGCCTCGACCGAGCGCACGGGGTCGGACGTGTCGGCCGCCCTGGCCGCCGCGAGCGTCCCGGCATCGGCCGTCCCGACGACGGGCGGCGCGGAAAGGTTCAGCCGGACCACCCGGTCCGCCACCTCCAGCAGCGCCGGCCGGTGCACCACCAGCAGCACCGTACGGCCGACCGCCAGCCGGCGCACCGCCGCCACGACATCGGCCTCCGTCGCCCCGTCCAGCGCGGCCGTCGGCTCGTCCAGCAGCAGTACGGGCCGGTCGGCGAGGAAGGCACGGGCCAGCGCGAGCCGCTGGCGCTGACCGGCGGACAGTCCCGCCCCGTCCTCCCCGAGCACCGTCCCGGCACCCTCGGGCAGCGCGTCCACGAACTCCAGCGCGCCCGCGTCCCGCAGTGCCCGGCGCACAGCGGTGTCGTCCGCGTCCGGCCGGGCCAGCCGTACGTTCTCCGCGATGGTCCCGGCGTACAGGTGCGGCCGTTGCGGCACCCACGCGATCCGCGAGCGCCACTCCTCGAGGTCGATGCCGGCGAGGTCGGTCCCGCCGACGCGCACCCGGCCCTCGGTGGGACGGACGAAGCCCAGCAGCATGTTCAGCAGGCTTGTCTTGCCCGCGCCGCTCGGCCCGACCAGGGCCACGGTCTCACCGGGCTCGACGGTGAAGGACACGTCCGTCAGGGCATCGGCCGAGCGCTGCGGGTAGCGGAGCGTCACCGCGTCGAAGGTGATGGCGCCCGGAGGTACCGCTGCGGTGCCCGACACCGGAACCGGTGTCTCCAGCACGGCGAAGATTTCCTCCGCCGCGGCGAGCCCCTCCGCCGCCGCGTGGTACTGCGCCCCCACCTGGCGCAGCGGCAGATAGGCCTCGGGGGCCAGCACCAGGATGACCAGCCCGGTGTACAGGTCCATGTCGCCGTGCACGAGACGCATGCCGATCGTCACGGCGACCAGCGCGACCGAGAGCGTGGCCAGCAACTCCAGGGCGAACGAGGAGAGGAAGGCGACGCGCAGCGTACGCATGGTGGCCTGGCGGTACTCACCGGTGATCCGCCGGATGGACTCGGCCTGCGCCTTGGCCCGGCCGAACACCTTCAGCGTGGGCAGCCCGGCGACCACGTCCAGGAAGTGACCGGACAGCCGGGACAGCAGCCGCCACTGACGGTCCATCCGGGACTGGGTGGCCCAGCCGATCAGCATCATGAAGAGAGGGATGAGCGGCAGGGTGCCGACGATGATCGCCGCGGACACCCAGTCCTCGGTGACGATGCGCGCCAGCACGGCCACCGGGACGACCACCGCGAGCCCCAACTGCGGAAGATAGCGGGAGAAGTAGTCGTCGAGGGCGTCGACTCCGCGCGTGGCCAGGGTGACCAAGGAACCGGTCCGCTGCCCGCCGAGCCAGCCGGGACCGAGCTGAACCGCTCGGTCCAGAACGCGTCCACGCAGCTCCGACTTCACGGCCGCGCTGGCGCGGTGCGCGGCGAGTTCAGTGAGCCACGCGATGATCGACCGGCCCACGGCCACGGCGGCCAGCGACAGCAGGGGAGTGCGGAGTTCGGCGACCGCCTGACCGTGCTGGAACGCCCCGGTGACCACCTCGGCGATGAGCATCGCCTGGGCGATGACCAGCACGGCCCCGACGGTTCCCAGAGCGACGACGGCCACCAGGAAGAGGCGGGTGGCGCGGGCGTGTCGCAGCAGGCGCGGATCGATCGGTTTCACGTGAAACATGCCCTTCCGTCCGGAGGGTGTGTTTCACGTGAAACACACCCTCGGCGGGTCTCAGTGCGCGGCGTCGGCTATGTGCTGCGTGCCGATCCGCTTGCGGAACACCCAGTAGGTCCACCCCTGGTAGAGCAGCACGAGCGGCGTGGCGACGGCCGCGCACCACGTCATGATCTTCAGGGTGTACGGGCTCGACGAGGCATTGGTGACCGTGAGGCTCCAGTCGCCGTCGAGCGTGGACGGCATGACGTTCGGGAAGAGCGACAGGAAGAGCATCGCCACAGCGGCCACGATCGTCACGCCGGACAGGGCGAACGACCAGCCCTCACGCCCCGCCTGGTTGGCCGCCAGCGCAGCCACCAGTGCGGCGACCGCCACGATCAGCGCCACCAGACTCTTGCCGTCACCGCTGTCGGCCTGCGTCCACAGCAGGAAGGCGAGCGCCACCACGGCGGTGACGAGCCCGACCTTCAGCGCCAGCTTCCGCGCCCGCACCCGGATGTCGCCCACGGTCTTCAGTGCGGTGAACACCGCCCCGTGGAAGGTGAACAGCGTCAGCGTCACCAGACCACCGAGCAGGGCGTACGGGTTGAGCAGATCCAGGAGGCTGCCGACGTACTCGAAGTGCCGGTCGATCTTCACGCCCCGCACGATGTTCCCGAAGGCCACGCCCCACAGAAACGCCGGGACGAGCGAGGTCCAGAAGATGGCCGTCTCCCAGTTGCGCTGCCAGTTCTCCTCGGGCCGCTTGGCCCGGTACTCGAAGGCGACGCCCCGCACGATCAGGCAGACCAGGATGGCGAGCAGCGGCAGGTAGAAGCCGGAGAAGAGGGTGGCGTACCACTCCGGGAAGGCGGCGAAGGTCGCGCCGCCCGCCGTGAGCAGCCACACCTCGTTGCCGTCCCAGACGGGCCCGATGGTGTTGATGAGCACCCGCCGTTCCGGCCGGTCCCGGGCCAGGAGCTTGGTGAGGATGCCGACCCCGAAGTCGAAGCCCTCCAGGAAGAAGTAGCCGGTCCACAGGACGGCGATCAGGACGAACCAGACGTCGTGAAGTTCCATGACTGTCCCCTCGGCCTAGTACGAGAAGGCCATCGGCTTGTCGGCGTCACGGGTGTCGCCGCCGATCTTCGTGGGCGGGTTGAGGTCGGCCTCGGTCAGCTCGGGCGGGCCGGCCTTGACGTACTTCGCGAGCAGCTTGACCTCTACGACGGCGAGGACCGCGTACAGCGCGGTGAAGACGAGCATCGAGGTGAGGACCTCGCCCTGGGAGACACCGGGGGAGACCGCGTCACGGGTCTGCAGGACGCCGTAGACCACCCACGGCTGCCGGCCCATCTCCGTGAAGATCCATCCCCAGGAGTTGGCGATCAGCGGGAACGCCAGGGTCCAGATCGCGAACCGCCAGCACCAAGGGGTCAGCTTCGGACCGAGCGCCTTGTTCCGGAACAGGACCAGGTGCGGCACCTCGTCGTCGCCCACCCGTAGGTGCTGCGGCAGCATGAACCTCTTGCGGGTCAGCCAGAGACCGGCGAGGCCGATGGTGAAGGAGGCCATGCCGAAGCCGATCATCCAGCGGAAGCCCCAGAAGGCGACCGGGATGTTGGGCCGGTAGTCGCCGGGCCCGAACTTCTGCTGCTCCGCCTTGTTGACGTCTTTGATGCCGGGCACGTACGAGCTGAAGTCGTCGTTGGCGAGGAACGACAGCAGGCCCGGGATCTCGACGGCCACGCTGTTGTGGCCCTTGTCCACGTCGCCGTAGGCGAAGACGGAGAACGGCGCGGGTGCCTGGCCGTCCCACAGCGCCTCGGCGGCCGCCATCTTCATCGGCTGCTGCTTGAACATGACCTTGCCCAGCACGTCACCGCTGACCGCGGTGAGCAGACCGGCGATGACCACGGTGATCAGGCCGAGCCGCAGTGAGGTCTTCATCTCGCGGACGTGCTTCTCGCGGGCCAGGTGGTAGGCGGCGATGCCCACCATGAAGGCGCCACCGGTCAGGAAGGCCGCGGACAGGGTGTGGAAAGCCTGGCTCAGCGCGGTGTTCTGGGTCAGTACGGCCCAGAAGTCGGTCAGCTCGGCCCGTCCCCGCACCTTGTCGATCTTGTAGCCGACCGGGTGCTGCATCCAGGAGTTGGCGGCGAGGATGAAGTACGCCGACAGGATCGTGCCGATCGACACCATCCAGATGCAGGCCAGGTGGATCCTCTTGGGCAGCTTGTCCCAGCCGAAGATCCACAGGCCGATGAACGTGGACTCGAAGAAGAAGGCAATCAGGGCCTCGAAGGCGAGCGGGGCACCGAAGATGTCCCCGACGAAGCGCGAGTAGTCCGACCAGTTCATGCCGAACTGGAACTCCTGCACGATGCCGGTGACCACACCCATCGCGATGTTGATCAGGAAGAGCTTGCCCCAGAACTTCGTCGCCCGAAGGTACTTCTCCTTCTCCGTGCGCACCCACGCCGTCTGCAGCCCGGCCGTGAGGGCGGCCAGGGAGATCGTCAGGGGGACGAACAGGAAGTGGTAGACGGTGGTGATGCCGAACTGCCAGCGCGCCAGTGTCTCCGGCGCCAGAGCCAGGTCCACGTCGTCACTCTCCTTACTACGCCGGGTACAGCGGCGGTTTGCTCCTTTTGTCACGCACAAACAGAGCAATCGGGACGCGCTTGTGAACGCGTTCACATTCACAAGCCATTATGACGCACTGATATTCGGTAACCGCAAGGGGGTACCCCCACGGGGTTTCCCGGCAGAACGGATCAACGAGAAGGGCCCCGCACATGGCGGGGCCCGGACGAGGCCGCCGGTACTCCGGCCGCGGCCACGCGTTCTCAGATCTCCCGGTGGAACGCCTCCGCCACCTTCAGGAAGATGTCGTTGGCCTCGGTCTCGCCGACCGTCACCCGCACACCCTCACCCGGGAACGGCCGGACCACCACACCGTGCTCCTCGCAGGCCGCGGCGAAGTCGAGCGTGCGCTCCCCCAGCCGAAGCCACACGAAGTTGGCCTGGGTCTCCGGCACCGTCCACCCCTGGGTGCGCAGCGCGTCGACCACGCGCGTGCGCTCGCACACCAGCGAGCCGACCCGGCCCAGCAACTCGTCCTCGGCCCGCAGGGAGGCGACCGCCGCCTCCTGCGCGAGCTGGCTGACACCGAACGGCACCGCCGTCTTGCGCAGCGCCGCCGCCACCGGCTCGTGGGCGATCGCGAAACCGACGCGCAGCCCGGCGAGACCGTAGGCCTTGGAGAACGTGCGAAGGACGCAGACGTTGGGCCGCTCCCGGTACAGCTCGACGCCGTCCGGCACCTCGGGATCGCGGATGAACTCGCGGTAGGCCTCGTCCAGGACCACCAGCACGTCCTTGGGCACCCGGTCGAGGAACCGTTCCAGCTCGGCCCGTCGCACCACCGTGCCGGTCGGGTTGTTGGGGTTGCAGACGAAGATCAGACGCGTCCGCTCGGTGATCGCGTCCGCCATGGCGTCCAGGTCGTGGACGTCGCCGGGGGTCAGCGGCACCTGGACCGAGCGCGCCCCGTTGATCTGCGTGATGATCGGGTACGCCTCGAAGGAGCGCCAGGCGTACATCACCTCGTCACCGGGCCCGCTGGTCGCCTGGATCAGCTGCTGGGCGACGCCCACCGAACCCGTGCCGGTGGCGAGGTGGGCGAGCGGGACGGCGAACCGCTCCGAGAGCTCCTCCATCAGCCCGCTGCAGGCCATGTCCGGGTAGCGGTTGAAGTTGGCGGCGGCCGCGGTCACGCTCTCCATCACGCCGGGCAGCGGGGGATACGGGTTCTCGTTGGAGGACAGCTTGTAGGCGACCGGCCCGCCGGCCGCGGCCGGCTTGCCCGGCTTGTAGGTGGGGATACCCTCCAGCTCGGCGCGCAGCTTGGGGCTCGTCTCGCTCACCGCAGTCCTCCTCGCGACCACCGGCGGCCCGTCGACGCCGCCGGCTTCCAATACTCCACACCTTATGAGGATTCGGCCCCGCTGCGTACAGGTGCGGGACGACGGGAGTCCAGCCTCTTCCGTCACACCGGCATCAGGGGCATCACCGTACGAAGGCGTACGTACCAGGGGGCGCGCCACACATATATCTACGCGCCGGTGGCTCGCGCCCTGGCGCGCATCCCTCGTGAAGGTGAGTTGAGACCTCTTCGAGACATCGGCCCCTTGGCAGGCCCACGCCCGTCGGCACGTCACGTCCTGTGATCGAAACGTTCAAGTGCCTTGCTTTCCAAGGCAGTTAGTCGCCTTCAGCCATGCAGAAACGTGCCTGTCAACGCGTGCATATGCGTCCGCACTACCCCACCGCATGAGCCCTACTATCGGCTCGCCATGACAGCAGCAGGGAAGCACCAGGTGAGCCGCGCGGAAACCTCACGTCGAGGCAGCCGGCCGGGCCGGGCGGGCATCAGAGACGTGGCCGCCGCCGCCGGGGTCTCCATCACGACCGTGTCCGACGCCCTCAACGGAAAGGGCCGGCTCCCGGACGCCACCCGGCGCCACGTCCGCGAGGTCGCCGACCGCCTCGGGTACCGCCCCTCGGCCGCCGCCCGCACCCTCCGTACCGGCAAGTCGGGACTCATCGGCCTGACCGTGACGACGTACGGGGATGAACCTTTCACCTTCACGGAGTTCGCCTACTTCGCCGAGATGGCCCGGGCCGCCACCTCCGCCGCGCTCGCCCGCGGCTACGCCCTGGTGATCCTGCCCGCGACCTCCCGCCACGACGTGTGGTCCAACGTCGCCCTGGACGGCACGGTGGTCATCGACCCCTCCGACCATGACCCGGTGGTCAGCGAGCTCGTCCGGCAGGGCCTGCCGGTCGTGTCCGACGGCCGCCCGGCCGGCTCCCTGCCGGTCACCGCCTGGGTCGACAACGACCACGAGGCGGCCGTCCTCGACCTCCTCGACCACCTCGCCGACGCCGGCGCCCGCCGCATCGGCCTGCTCACCGGCACCACGACCGACACGTACACCCATCTGTCCACCACCGCCTACCTGCGCTGGTGCGAGCGGGTCGGCCAGGACCCGGTCTACGAGGCCTACCCCGCGCACGACCCCTGCGCGGGCGCCGTCGCCGCCGACCGGCTGCTCGCCCGGCCCGACCGGCCCGACGCCGTGTACGGGCTCTTCGACCCCAACGGCACCGATCTCCTCGCCGCCGCCCGCCGGTACGGCCTGCGCGTCCCGGACGACCTGCTGCTGGTGTGCTGCAGCGAGTCCACGGTCTACGCCAACACCGAGCCGCCCATCACCACGCTCTCCCTGAAGCCGCGCCGGATCGGTACGGCCGTGGTGCAGCTGCTCATCGACGCCATCGAGGGTGTCGAGTCGGACCAGCCCGTCGAACAGGTGATACCGACCGAACTGATCGTGCGTACCTCGTCCCAGCGACGTCCCCCGCGCACGACCATCAGCCCGCCGCGGGCCCCGGAGAAGGGGTAGCGGACGGGTCTCGGCCCGGACGGTGACCGCGGGACGCACGGTGGCCGCCCCGGGGCGAAGGGCCCGAGGGAACCGAAGCGGCAGGGCCGGCCCGTGCGCGACCCGCCGGGCCCGCGGCTCCGTGCACCCCGGGGCGGGCCGCCCGGCCGGTGCGTGACACGGCAGACCGGCATTGGGCAACCGGTCGAAACCCCGCCCAAACGGACCGAAAGCCGCGGCGAACTGGAGTCTCGCTCCGATTCACCACCCCTGGGTCATCACACGGAACGACGCGCATTCCTATGATGGGCCCACGACACCGCGGGCCGCTGCGACCAGGCAGTCCGAAGCGGTGCAGTTGCGGCGCGATGGTGGAGGGGTCTGATGACTCAGGGGGCCGGTCAGGGACCCGAGGTGGAGCGGACGGCGACGTTGCGCGACTTCCGGGTGCCCGCGTACGTCAACGAGACCGGTCCGTACGCCCACACCCACCCCGGTGACACCGTGCCGCCCCTGGACGAGGCCTACCCCGAGGGCTACACACCCACCCAGCGCGACCTGCCCGTCATCAACCGCGGCGACACGCTGCAGGTGTCCGTCGAGCCGGGTCCCGCGGCGCCGGACCCGCAGCCGTCGACCGGTCCGGGCCCGCTGTACGTCGTCGGTGACGTCCACGGCTACCTCGACGAACTGCTGGCCGCCCTCAGGGAGAAGGGGCTGGTCGACGCCGAGGGCCGGTGGAGCGCGGGCACCGCCCGGCTGTGGTTCCTCGGCGACTTCACCGACCGCGGCCCCGACGGCATCGGCGTCATCGACCTGGTCATGCGGCTGTCGGCCGAGGCGGCCGCGGCCGGCGGCTACTGCAAGGCCCTCATGGGCAACCACGAGCTGCTGCTGCTCGGCGCGAAGCGGTTCGGCGACACCCCGGTCCACTCCGGCGCGGGCACCGCCACCTTCCAGGCGGCCTGGCTCCTCAACGGCGGCCAGAAGACCGACATGGACCGCCTCCAGGACCACCACCTGCAGTGGATGTCCCGCCTCGACGCCGTGGAGGAGGTCGACGGGCATCTGCTCATCCACTCCGACACCACCGCCTACCTCGACTACGGCGACTCGATCGAGGCGGTCAACGACACCGTCCGCGAGACCATCACCCGCAACGACGCGGACGAAGTCTGGGACCTGTTCCGCAAGTTCACCAAGCGCTTCTCCTTCCGCGACGAGGGCGGCGCGGAAGCCGTGCGCTCCCTCCTCGACATGTACGGCGGCACCCGCGTCGTGCACGGTCACAGCCCCATTCCCTACCTGCTCGGCGAGGTCGGCTCCGAGGACACCGAGGAGGACGACGGCCCCTCGGTGGAGGGACCGCACATCTACGCCGACGGTCTCGCCATCGCCATGGACGGCGGCGTGACCATGGCCGGGAAGCTGCTGGTCCAGCAACTGCCGCTCAATGCCTGAGCGTTCACCGGGCTGATCGGGTCCGACCGGATGCGCCCGGGTCGGCACGCAATTTCCGGCAACCCCCTGTCACCGCGTGGCGTCACGGCTCTACCATCGGCTTATCCGTAGCAGGCTCCCCTCCGTTTCTGCCCGACGGCTCGCCGGCGTGCGAGCCCCAAGCCCTACGGAGCATCGGGGGATGCACATGAACAGCGTTCCGCAGCACCTGCTGAGCGAGGACCGCCAGGAATTCGAGCGGATCCTCGATGAGGCGCTGCGCTCCGCACCCCAGCGACCCGAACTCGCCGCTGTCGGACAGCGGCTCAACCCGGAACAACTGCGCACCATGGCACTCAACGCCACCGCGCTCATCACGGCGGCCGCGGCGACCGAGTACCAGCACTACGTGAAGGCCCGAGAGGAACTGCGCCGCCCGGCGCCGTCCGTCCCGTCGGCCGCCGACGACACCGGCTCCGCGGAGCCGGGCGCGGACCCGGTGGGCCTCGCCGCCGCCCTCGGCGAGGCCGCCGAGACGACCGGAGCGGGCGCCGTCGCCGTGATCGCGGTGCTGGCACCCCTCCTCGCCGGGACGGCCGCGGCGATCTTCCTGCTCGTCGGCTACATCCTGAAGATGCTGGCCCCCGGCCAGGCCTTCGCCCAGACCATGCTCACCGCGGGCTGGGTGTTCGGCGCCCTCACCGCCGCCGCGATCCTCGTCGCCGGCGCCGGGCTGCTGCTCACCGCCCTGCGCAACAGCGCCGCGGCGGAAGCCGGAGCGCATGACGCCGCCGACGCGGAGGTGACCAGGGCCAGAGAGGCCTGGCGGGAGGCCCTGCTGGAACGCGGTGTCCTGCCGTTCCTCCAGGACGCGCTCGCCCACCCCGGTGCGGCCCCGGCCCACCGCACGGCGCCCTCGGCCCCGACGAGCCGCATGCCGCGCCTCGGCTACGACCGCCCCGGCTTCAGCAGCCCGGACGACGGCTCCGTCACCGACCGCCCGAGGTTCAGCAGTCCCGACTACACCAGCCCCGACTTCGGCGGCCCGGACCACCAGCCGGAGTAGCCGGCCCGCGCCCCCTCACGGGGGCGCCCGCCGGACTCCGGCCGGCGGGCCGGTACGACCCCGGGCCGGCGGCCGTCGCGGCCGGATCAGTCGGCGATCGGCAGGTACACCCGGTTGCCCGACGCCGCGAACTCCTTCGACTTCTGAGCCATGCCCTCCTCGACCTCGGCCCGGGTCCCGCCGTGTTCGCGGCGGATGTCCTGGGAGATCTTCATGCTGCAGAACTTCGGCCCGCACATGGAGCAGAAGTGGGCCGTCTTGGCGGGTTCGGCCGGCAGCGTCTCGTCGTGGAACTCCCTTGCCGTGTCCGGGTCCAGGGCGAGGTTGAACTGGTCCTCCCACCGGAACTCGAAGCGGGCGTCGGACAGCGCGTCGTCCCACTCCTGCGCGCCCGGGTGGCCCTTGGCGAGGTCCGCCGCGTGGGCGGCGATCTTGTAGGTGATGACCCCGGTCTTGACGTCGTCGCGGTTGGGCAGGCCCAGGTGTTCCTTGGGCGTGACGTAGCAGAGCATCGCCGTGCCCCACCAGGCGATCATCGCGGCACCGATGCCGGAGGTGATGTGGTCGTACGCCGGCGCGATGTCGGTCGTCAGCGGGCCGAGCGTATAGAACGGAGCTTCATCGCAGATCTCCTGCTGAAGGTCGATGTTCTCCTTGATCTTGTGCATCGGGACGTGGCCCGGGCCCTCGATCATGGTCTGTACGTTGAAACGCCTGGCGATCCGGTTGAGTTCCCCGAGCGTGCGCAACTCCGCGAACTGCGCCTCGTCGTTGGCGTCCGCGATCGAGCCGGGCCGCAGACCGTCGCCCAGCGAGTACGTGACGTCGTAGGCGGCGAGGATCTCGCAGAGCTCCTCGAAGTTCTCGTACAGGAACGACTCCCTGTGGTGCGCCAGGCACCACGCGGCCATGATCGAGCCGCCCCGCGAGACGATGCCCGTCTTGCGGTTCGCGGTGAGCGGCACGTACGGCAGGCGCACACCGGCGTGGACGGTCATGTAGTCCACGCCCTGCTCGGCCTGCTCGATGACGGTGTCCTTGTAGATCTCCCAGGTCAGTTCCTCGGCCCTGCCGTCGACCTTCTCCAGCGCCTGGTAGAGCGGAACGGTGCCGATGGGCACAGGGGAGTTGCGCAGCACCCACTCGCGGGTGGTGTGGATGTTGCGGCCGGTGGAGAGGTCCATGACCGTGTCGGCGCCCCAGCGGGTCGCCCAGGTCATCTTCTCGACCTCCTCCTCGATGGAGGAGGTGACCGCGGAGTTGCCGATGTTGGCGTTGACCTTCACCAGGAAGCGCTTACCGATGATCATCGGCTCGATCTCCGGGTGGTTGACGTTGGCCGGCAACACCGCGCGGCCCGCCGCGATCTCCTCACGGACCACCTCGGGAGAGACGTTCTCCCGGATGGCCACGTACTCCATCTCCGGTGTGACCTCGCCCCTGCGGGCGTAGGCGAGCTGGGTGACCGCCTGGCCCTCACGGCCGCGGCGTGGCTGACGCGGGCGCCCGGGGAACACCGCGTCGAGGTTGCGCAGCCCGCCACGGGGCGAGGTGTGCTTGATCCCGTCGTCCTCGGGGCGGACGGGGCGGCCCGCGTACTCCTCGGTGTCGCCGCGGGCGATGATCCAGTTCTCCCGCAGCGGCGACAGCCCCCTGCGGACATCGGTTTCGACGAGCGGATCGGTGTACGGGCCCGATGTGTCGTACAGCGTGACCGACTGCCCGTTGGTGAGGTGCACCTGACGGACCGGCACACTCAGGTCGGGGCGTGAGCCCTCGACGTACGCCTTGTGCCAGCCGATGGACTTTCCGGCCTCCTGGGAATTCTCGTCCTGAACGGAGGCAGGCGTGCGTGCGTCCTTGTTGGTCATGAGACCTACTCCCTACGCCGGCATTACCCGGTAACAGGTTCGGCGGTCGACGCAGCGGTTTCCGACTTCGGACGTCTCGCGGGGACCCACGTTCCACGTGAAACATCGCGTATGCGGAGGTCAGCGTCCTCTCAGCCCGGTGCTCCGAGCTCCCGCGTGTGCAAAGGTGACTCCACGCTAGCGTCAGTTCGGGCGCGGTGAACAGAGGGCCCCCTCCGTTCTTGCGATGATCGGGCGGTGACCACGACGGAGCAGCACCCCTACCCGCCCTCCGAGCCGCCGCGTCAAGGCGGCTCCGAACCGGGCCATGGTCATGGCCATTCGCACAGCCACAACCATGGGCCGGCCGCGCCCGTCTCGAAGCATCTGCGCAAGGTCATCGCGGCGATCCTCGTCCCGTTCACCGCGGCCGTCGTGGTCGGCCTGGTCGTTCTGTGGCCCGGAGGCGCGCCGCCGCACGAGCGCACCGGCGTCGGCTTCGACCGGCAGACGCAGCAGGCCACGGTCACCCAGGTGACCGAGCTGAGCTGCAAGTCGGTGAACGCGTCGGGCGGTACGGCGGCGGGCGGTACCTCCGCCCCGGGAGACGGCTCGGCACAGCACGAGGCGAAGGGCACCTGCAAGAAGGCGACGATCCGGGTCGACACCGGCAAGGACGAGGGCCGGACCTTCACCGAGATCGTGCAGCCGGACCAGTCACGGCAGTTGCACCAGGGCCAGAAGGTCGTGGTCGCCTACGAGCCCTCGGCGCCGAAGGATCTGCAGTACTCGGTGACCGATGTGAACCGGAAGTTCCCCATGGCGCTGCTCGCGGGCATCTTCGCGCTCGCCGTCGTGGTGGTGGGCCGACTGCGCGGGGTCATGGCCCTGGTCGCGCTGGCCGTGAGCTTCATGGTGCTGACGTTCTTCATCCTGCCCGCGATCCTGCAGGGCTCGAACCCACTGCTGGTGGCCGTCGTCGGGTCGAGCGCCATCATGCTCATCGCGCTCTACATGTGCCATGGCCTTTCGGCGCGTACCTCGGTCGCGGTGCTCGGCACCCTGGCCTCCCTGCTGCTGATCGGTGTTCTCGGCTCCGGGTTCATCGACTGGGCCGCGCTGACCGGCAACACGGACGACAGCACCGGTCTGATCCACGGCCTGTTTCCGTCGATAGACATGAGCGGTCTGCTGCTGGCCGGAGTCATCATCGGTTCGCTGGGAGTCCTGGACGACGTGACGGTGACCCAGACGTCGGCGGTCTGGGAGCTGCACGAGGCGAATCCGGCGATGGGCTGGCGCGACCTGTACCGGGCGGGCATCCGGATCGGCCGCGACCACATCGCCTCGGTCGTCAACACCCTGGTCCTCGCCTACGCCGGTGCCGCCCTGCCCCTGCTCCTGCTGTTCTCGATCGCGCAGAGCAGCGTGGGCACGGTGGCCAACAGCGAGCTGGTGGCCGAGGAGATCGTGCGCACGCTGGTGGGCTCGATCGGCCTGGTGGCCTCGGTCCCGGTCACCACGGCGCTCGCCGCCCTCGTGGTGTCGGCCGACCGGCCCGGGTCGGCCGGCACCGTGAACGCGGGGGCGCAGCCCGCCCCGGCGCGCGGTGGCAGGGGGCGGCGGCGAAAGCGCTGAGAGAGGGGCATCGGGCCGGGACACCGCCGAAGAAGCGTTCCTGCGGTGTCCCGGACGGCAGTACCTGAGTGCCCGCGCCCGCTTCCGGACGAGACCCTCAGCCGGCGCTCTGCTCCTCGGCCAGGATGCGGTCCAGAGCCTCGTCGAGGTGGGCGTCGAAGTCGGCCAGCGCACCCTCCTGGCCGAGGGGCACCAGCTTGTCCGTGCGGTCGAGGAAGGCCACGAGCGGGGGCGTCGAGGACCGGAACAGGGCCTGGTCGCTGCCCACCTGAAGCCGGATCAGCACCTCGCCCAGCACCTCGGTGTCGGCGGGGGCGATGTGCACATCACCCTCCCCGCACGGCCGCCCCACCCCGTCGATCAGCAGTTCCCGTCCGAAGGCCCAGGTCACCGGGGCGTCACCGGGCAGATGGAAGGTGAGCCGCACGGCGTAGGGATCACAGGTCTCGTAGCGCAACTCCACCGGGATGCGGAAGGAGAGCTCCTCGGACACGAGAAAACTCATCATGACTTCTGCCTGTACGGATTCGCGCATCGCCTACCCCGTCATATGACGTCGATCTGGCCGGGAATGATCCCCCTCGACTGTGCATCAAATCTTGCTCAACGTGCACGACAGATCACAAGGAGTGAGTTTTCAGATACTGATAGAGAGCGACAGCGCGCCCAGGTGACGCCCGATCCCGGCCTGCAGGCACAGGGCGGCGGGCAGCAGCTGTTCGCTCTGATGTACGGGGAGTGAGATGGCCATCGTCGCCGCTGTCGTGCCCACCGTGATGGGGATCGCCGCGCACACCGTCCCGAGCGCGTACTCCTGCCGCTCGACCACCGGTTCCATGCGCGGTGTCCTGGCCAGCCGGCGCAGGAGGGCGTGGTTGTCCCGTACCGAGTACGGCGTGAGGGACCGCACCGGATAGCGGTTCAGGTGGTCCCGGCGGGCCTCCTCGTCGAGCTGGGAGAGCAGGCACTGTCCGATCGCGTGCGCGTGCCCGGTCTCGCGGAAGTCGGCCCACTCCTCGACCGCGGGCGTCTCCCGCGAGTCGGAGACGCACATGACCTCGATCTCACCGGCCTGGTACATGGCGTAGTACACCGGGGCCCCGATGGAATCGCGCCAGTACCCGAGGGTGTCGGCCAGCGTGCTGCGACGTTTCTGCTGCGCTCCGCTGCTGCTCAGCCGCTCGGCCGCGTCGCCGAGGAAGAACAGTCCCTTGTCGCGGCGCAGATAGCCCTCGTGCACCAGGGTGCGCAGGAGGTGGTAGGCCGTGGGCAGGGCGAGGCCGGTCTCACGGGCGAGCTGCTTGGCGGGTGCGCCGTACTCGTGGACCGCGACGGTCTCCAGCAGACGCATCGCCCGCTGCACGGAGCCGATGAGGGTCGCCGCCTGCGGTTGCTCCGGCACGTCCGGGGACAGCGCGCATCCGGGCCCGCTCGCGGAACGCGGTTGTCCCGGGACGGCCGCCGCACGGGGCCGCTGCACATGGGGCACGCAGGGCCGTGGTGGAGCGGGAGGTGCGTGGGGTTCTGCCGGTGCGGTGTCAACCGTGGCCAAGGGTCACTCCGGGAGCGCGAGGGTGGGGCGGCCCGTGCGATGGAACACGGGTGGGGTGTGCCGCCCGCGGGGCCCGGCCCCGCGTGGGTTCCGAACCTAACCGTCCGCCACCGCGTGCGGACGGCCTGCCGGGGAAACTTCCCTCCCCCGAGGGAACCGGTGACTTCCGTTACCGGTCACCGGCTCCCCTGCTCCTCACCAGTCGCTGCGGGACGAGGAGTTCGACATGAACTTGCGCACGATGTAGATCAGTCCGCCGACCAGCGCGACGAAGACCAGCGCCTTGAAGAGAAGGCCGATCACGAAGCCGATGACGGTCGCTATCAGGCTGCCGAACACGACCAGGGCGATGACCGGCACCGCGACCCACTTCACCCACCACGGCAGCCCCGCGAAGATCTCTCGCATTGCCCTCGTCCTTTGCGTTCCGTTGCGTCCACGACGTCCTGCGTTCTGTCCTGGACACAGTCCCGATGTCTGCCATCGATGCTAGGGCCGCCGAGGGGGCCTGCGGGCGCCTCGCACCCCTTGTCCTCCCCTGACCCGACCCCTAGGGAACCCCGAGCCCGGGACTCAGGCCTCGGGTGGAGAGAAGACGACCAGTACCCTCAGGTCCTCGCTGATGTGGTGGAACTTGTGGGCGACGCCGGCCGGGACGTACACCACGCTGCCCCGTGAGACCTGGGTGGTCTCCAGGCCGACCGTGATCGACGCGCGGCCGCTGACGACGAAGTACACCTCGTCCTGGTCGTGCGGCTTCTGCGGGTCGTGCTCGCCCGCGTCGAGGGCGTACAGGCCCACCGACATGTTCCGCTCCCGCAGGAACTGAAGGTAGGCCCCTTCGTTGGCGGCGCGCTCCGCCTCCAGTTCGTCCAGCCGGAATGCCTTCATCGCCGTTGCCCGCCCTCGCCCCTGCTCGCCCTGTATCCGGTCTGCCACGATCAGACACATGAAGAATTTCGTAGTCAAGACGATCGCCAACGCGGCCGCTCTCGCGATCGCGGTGTGGCTGCTCGACAAGATCACCCTCACGGGCGACAGCACGGCCAAGGAGGCCGGCACGCTGATCGTCGTCGCGCTGATCTTCGGCCTGGTCAACTTCCTGGTCAAGCCGATCGTGAAGGTGCTCACCTTCCCGCTGTTCCTGCTGACGCTGGGGCTGATCACCCTGGTCGTCAACGCGCTGATGCTGCTGCTGACCTCCTGGGTGTGCGGCAAGCTCGACCTGAGCTTCCACGTGGAGGGCTTCTGGACGGCCGTGCTCGGCGGTCTGATCATCTCCGTCGTCTCCTGGGCGCTGAACCTCGTCCTGCCCGACGAGGACTGAACTCGCCATGACCTACCGCGTCTGTTTCGTGTGCACCGGCAACATCTGCCGCTCCCCGATGGCCGAGTCCGTGTTCCGCGCGCGCGTGGAGGAGGCGGGCCTGGAGGACCTGGTGGAGATCGACAGTGCCGGCACCGGCGACTGGCACGAGGGGGAGGCCGCCGACCCGCGCACCGTCGCGGTCCTCGACGAGCACGGCTACCGCAGCGAGCACGTCGCGCGGCAGTTCCAGCCCTCCTGGTTCGCCCGCCTCGACCTGGTGATCGCCCTGGACACCGGGCATCTCAAGGCCCTGCGCCGGCTCGCGCCCACCGAGGAGGACGCTCGCAAGGTCCGCCTGCTGCGGTCCTACACGCCCCCCTCGCCCGACGGGCGCACCGCGGCCGACGCTCCCGGGGACGCCTGCGCCGACCTCGACGTGCCGGACCCGTACTACGGGGGCACCGACGGCTTCCAGGAATGCCTTGAGATGGTGGAGAAGGCGAGCACCGGTCTGCTCGCCGCCGTACGGGAACAACTGGAGGGACGGATCGCATGAGCGGATCCACCATGGGCGCGGACCACACCGGCGACGGCACGCGCGCGGTACGGGCCGGACTGCCCGAGCCGGTCAAGCACGAGCCCACCCTGCCCGGGCCCGTGTTCGCCGCGCACTTCCACCTGCCGGGCGAGGTGACGGGGCCCTACTCCTACGGCCGGGACGACAACCCCACCTGGACCAACCTCGAGCGCGCCATCGGCGAGCTGGAGGCGCCGGGACGGGACGACACCGAGACGCTGGTGTTCGCGTCGGGCATGGCCGCGATCTCGGCGGTGCTCTTCTCCCAGCTGCGCGCGGGCGACGCGGTCGTCCTGCCCTCCGACGGCTATCAGGTGCTGCCCCTGGTCCGCGCCCAGCTGGAGGCCTACGGCGTCGAGGTGCGCACCGCGCCCACCGGCGGAGACGCCCAGCTGGAGGTTCTCGACGGGGCGCGGCTGCTGTGGATCGAGTCGCCGTCGAACCCGGGGCTCGATGTGTGCGACATCCGGCGGCTGGTGGAGGCCGCACACGCGCGGGGCGCTCTCGTCGCCGTCGACAACACGCTCGCCACCCCGCTCGGCCAGCGTCCGCTGGAGCTGGGCGCCGACTTCTCCGTGGCCAGCGGTACCAAGCAGCTGACCGGCCACGGCGACGTCCTGCTGGGCTACGTGGCCGGTCACGACGGTGAGGCGATGGCCGCCGTGCGCCGGTGGCGCAAGATCGTGGGAGCGATCTCCGGGCCGATGGAGGCCTGGCTCGCCCACCGCTCCATCGCCACGCTCCAGCTGCGTGTCGACCGGCAGAACGCCACGGCGCTCGCGGTCGCCGAAGCCCTGCGGCAGCGGCCCGAGGTCTCCGGGCTGCGCTATCCGGGGCTGCCCGACGACCCTTCGCACAAGGTCGCCTCGCAGCAGATGCGCCGCTACGGATGCGTGGTCTCCTTCACGCTGCCCACGCGCGCGCGTGCCGAGCGGTTCCTGGAGGCGCTGCACCTGGTCGAGGACGCGACGAGCTTCGGCGGAGTACGGTCCACGGCCGAGCGCCGCCGCCGCTGGGGCGGGGACGCGGTTTCCGAGGGCTTCATCCGCATGTCCGTCGGCGCGGAGGACCCCGAGGACCTGGTGGCGGACGTCCTGCGCGCGCTCGACGAATCGGCCGACTGAGCCGGTCAGCAGCGGCGATCCCGGTCGGCGGACGGTCCGAACCTCCCCCCTCGTGGCTCGGACCGTCCTCGGTTCTGCGCGCGAAGAACCGCGCGAACAAGGCTAGTTGACTCTCTGTCAGTGTCCAATCACGGTAGCGACAGAGACCTATCGACTTATTTATAGTTGGTGCCTGCCCGGGGGCCGGAAGAGGGCGGGGAAAGGGGGAGGGCACGCCATGGATCTGGCCTTGCTGCGCACTTTCGTCACCGTGCACCGGGCCGGTTCCTTCACTCGCGCCGCGGCCCTGCTGGGTCTCTCCCAGCCTGCCGTCACCTCGCAGATCCGCACCCTGGAGCGGCAGCTCGGCCGGCCACTGTTCCTGAGGCAGGCCCGCGGAGTGACGCCGACGACCATCGGCGACGAACTCGCCCACAAGGCCGCACCCCACCTCGACGCCCTGGTCGAGATAGCCGAGAGCGCCCCGGACGAGGGATCCCCGTTACGGACGCTGCACCTCGTCGGTCCGCCGGAGTTCACCGCCGAGCGCGCCCTTCCCGCCCTGACCCGACTGACCGGTGAGGACGGCCAGGCCTTCGCGTTGCGCGCTTCCTTCGGCACCGCGGAAGAGGCCCTGGAAGGGCTGGCCGCCGGACACCACGACCTGGCCATCAGCACCGCCCGACCGCGCGGCGCCCTGCTGACCGCGACCCCGCTCTGCGACGAGGAGCATGTGCTGGTCGCCGCCCCCCGCTGGGCCGAGCGGATCGGCCACGGAGACCTGCGCCTCAAGGGGGCAGCGATCCTGGAGAACCTGCCCGTCGTGGAGGTCCACGAGTCCCTGCCGTTCGTGTCGCGCTACTGGGCCTCCGTCTTCGACTCCCGTCCGGCCGCTTCGGGCGCGGTCATCGTTCCCGATCTGCGCGCCGTGCTCGCCTGTGCGGTCTCGGGCGCCGGACTCGCGGTGCTGCCCCGCTATCTGAGTGCCCCTGCCCTCGACCGCGGCGAGATCACGACGCTGTACGACCCCGCGGTGCCCCCACTGCGCACCTACTTCCTGACCGCTCGCACCGGCTCCCTCGCGATGCCGCACATCGCCCGGGCGCACGAGTGGCTTCAGCGGGTCGCGACCGGCTGGAGCTGAGGCAGCCGGCCCGCCTGGATGGCCCGCACCCGAGCAGTGTCGCGGGCGTGATGTTTCACGTGGAACGAGCCGGGCCACATTTCCTCCATGACCGTCCGACCCGTGGTCAAGCGCACCGCCCGCGCCGTTCTGCTCGACGGTGACGACCTGATCCTGATCAAGCGCACCAAGCCCGGCATCGATCCCTACTGGGTGACCCCCGGTGGTGGAGTGGAAGCCGCGGACCCGACCGTCGTC
Source organism: Streptomyces sp. NPDC002386 (assembly GCF_053593175.1). Classification (NCBI taxonomy): domain Bacteria; kingdom Bacillati; phylum Actinomycetota; class Actinomycetes; order Kitasatosporales; family Streptomycetaceae; genus Streptomyces; species Streptomyces sp. NPDC002386. The sequence goes on along the minus strand of NZ_JBSFBX010000002.1, from coordinate 473,377 downwards.
CACGCCCTGCACCGAGAGGTGTACGAGGAACTCGGCGCCAAGATCACCGACGTCGTGCCCTGCTTCGTCGACACCGTGGAGCACATCGGCGAGGACGGCGGTGCGACCGGCGTGAAGGTGCAGCACTTCTTCGTCTGCCGACTGGAGTCCATGGACCCGTCACTGCGCCACGGCCCCGAGGTGGATGAGCCGCTGGGCGAGTATGAGATCGTCCGTGTTCCCTTCACTCGCGTCGGCATCGCCTCCGTCCATCTGGTGCCGCTGTCCCTGCGGCACTACCTGGACGGCAATATCGAGGGCGTACGCGCCATGCACGCCCCCGACCTCGGGTAGGCCGCACGGCGCGTCCGGAAGTGCCACTACGCGCCACGCCCCCCTGGCCCACCGGTGTTTCACGTGAAACGCGTACGCCCAACCCGGGCCCACGCGAAACGGGCCATGACGTGGCTGAAAGCGTCCGCGTCCACATCGAAACAGGTGGACGCGCGGGGGGCTGGTCGGACAGCCTGACCTGCGTGCCGACTCCTTCACTCGCCGCCCTGCCCATCCGGCGTCTGACGCTCCACGATCTCGCCGCTTGCGCCGACCTGTCCGAGGACCGGGGGTGGCCACGCGAGGAACACAAGTGGGGCCTCCTCCTCACCGCGGGCCAGGGCTACGGCATCGACGACCCCGACGGCGGCCTCGTCACCGCGTGCGTCGTCACTGAGTACGGTTCCTGGGAGCGCTCGGCCCTCGGCGCCATCGGCATGGTCCTCGTGGCCGGACGCCATGCCCGTCAGGGGGTCGGCCGCCGCTTGATGCGGCATGTCATGTCGCTCATGGACACCACCCCGCTGACTCTGTACGCCACCCCCTTCGGGCGCCCGCTCTACGAGGAGCTGGGCTTCAAGGTCACGGGCCGCTCGGAGATGCTGCGGGGGTACTTCACCCCCGACGGGCTTGAGTCCGGGGTCGCGACACGGCCGGCCGTCGCCGCGGACCTGCCCTCGATCCTCCGGCTCGACGAGGAGGCGTTCGGCACCGACCGCACTCCCCTCCTCACCCGTCTCCCCTCCTTCGCCGACCAACTGCGCGTGGCCGAGGAGAACGGCCGGATCATCGGCTACACGGCCGCGTGGCCCAACATGGACACCCATGTCGTCGGCCCGCTGATCGCCAGGGACACGGAGACGGCCAAAGCCCTCATCACCTCACTCGCGGCCCGTACGAACCGCCCCCTGCGAACCGACATCGACGTACGGCACGAGGAGCTGCTGGCCTGGGCCAGGGCGCGGGGACTGGCCTCCGTAGCCGTCAACGCCGTCATGAACTACGGCATCACTGAACTGCCGGGGGACTGGCGGCGCCGGTTCGCGCCGCTGACAGTGGCCGCAGGGTGACCGTCGGCCCCCGCTGAAGAGCGGGGGCCGACGGTTCCGGACGGAGGGGTCCGGTCAGACGAGTGCCGCAACGGCCGCGGCGGCGAATCCGTGGTCCTGCTCGGGCGCACCGCCGCCGACACCGATCGCGCCGACCAGACGGCCGTCCCGGTGGACGGGGAGACCGCCCGCGATGAAGAGCAGGGGACGGTCGAGGGCGGTGGGCAGCGTGTGGAAGGGGCCACCGGGCTGCACGGCGTCCACGAGGTCGGCGGTGGCCGCGTTGAGCTGGAGTGCCGTGTAGGCCTTGCGGGTGCTGGTCTCACCGGAGATCAGGACGGCCCGGTCGTCCCGCCGGAAGGCGAGCAGGTGGCCGCCGGCGTCCAGGACGGTGACGCTGACGGTGACTCCGGCCTCTTCGGCGGCGCGGCGAGCCGTGGCGACGAGCAGTTCGGCGTCCTCGATGGTGAGCGGGGCGACGGTGGTGGTGCTCATGGGGAGCGTTCTCCTTGTGCGGTGGTGCGTGGGGTGAGGTGATGCCGCACGGGCCGGGGCGCTCACGCCCCGGTGTTCCGGGCGATGGCGGCCGGGACGGACGTGCTGTCCGGTGGCCGGGGCTCAGTGGTGGATTGGGGTCCGCTGCTCGGTGGGCACCCCCGGGGCGACCACCGTGTGGCGTGTGCTCTGACGGCGCTCGAGGGTGGCCGAGAGCACGGCCAGGACCAGGGCGCTCGCGGCGAGGGCGGCACCGACCCAGTTGGGGGCGGTGTAGCCGAGGCCGGCCGCGATGACCATGCCGCCGAGCCAGGCGGAGAGGGCGTTGCCCAGATTGAAGGCGCCGATGTTGACGGCCGACGCGAGCGTCGGGGCACCGTGGGCCTGGTCGAGGACGCGCTTCTGCAGGGGCGGGACGGTCGCGAAGCCGAGGGCGCCGATGAGGGCGATGGTCACGGCGGCGGCGATCTTGTTGTGCGCGGTGAGCGTGAAGAGTGCCAGGACCACGGCCAGCGCACCCAGGGAGACGTACAGCATCGGCATCAGCGCGCGGTCGGCGAACCTGCCGCCGATGAGGTTGCCGCCGACCATGCCGAGGCCGAACAGGACCAGCAGCCAGGTGACCGAACCGTCGGCGAAGCCCGCGATGTGCGTCATCATCGGCGCGATGTAGGTGATGGCCGCGAAGACCCCGCCGAAGCCGAGGACGGTCATCGCCATGGCGAGCAGCACCTGGGCGTTCTTGAAGGCGGCCAGCTCGTGACGCAGGTGTACGCCCTCCGGCCGCGGCAGGTCCGGCACCAGCCGGGCGATGCCCACCAGACCGACGGCACCCAGGGCGGCGACGATGCCGAAGGTGACGCGCCAGCCGACGTTCTGGCCGATCAGCGTGCCCAGCGGAACGCCGACCACATTGGCGACGGTCAGACCGGTGAACATCATGGCGATGGCTCCGGCCTTCTTGTCGGGAGCCACCAGGTCGGCCGCGACGACCGAACCGATGCCGAAGAAGGCGCCATGGGCGAGGGACGCGATCACCCGTCCGATCAGCATGACCGCGAAGGCCGGGGCCACCGCGGAGAGCAGGTTGCCGATGATGAAGAGCCCCATGAGGAGCATCAGCATCCGCTTGCGCGGGACCTTGGTCCCGAGCACCGTCATCAGCGGGGCGCCGATCACCACCCCGAGGGCGTATCCGGTCACGAGCATGCCGGCCGTGGGGATGGAGACCCCGAAGTCACCCGCGACCTCGGGCAGCAAGCCCATGATCACGAATTCGGTCGTGCCGATTCCGAAGGCCCCGATCGCGAGGGCCAGAAGCGCGAGAGGCATGTGGGGGTACACCTTCCAAACGATTGCAGGAGCGCTTTGCGTGCGTTCACAATAGTTGCAGACGCGGGCTAAATGCAAGCGCCGACTATCGCGGAAATGCTCTACCCTGAATACAGCCGCTCCGGGACGGAGGAAGACGCCAATGACAGCGACAGACCCTGCACTCACCGCCCTTGCCCAGGGCTGGTGCGCTCTCTCCCTGTTGCACGGGAGGATCGAGGCGCACATCGAGCGCGCCCTGCAGGCGAAGCACGACCTGAGCGTGCGCGAGTACTCCCTGCTCGACGTCCTCAGCCGCCAGCACGAGGGCGAGGGCGGCCATCTGCAGATGAAGCAGGTCGCCGACGCGGTCGTCCTCAGCCAGAGCGCGACCACTCGGCTGGTGACCCGCCTGGAGGACCGCGGTCTGCTGGAGCGCTACCTGTGCCCCACCGACCGTCGCGGCATCTACACCAATGTCACGGAGACGGGTCTGCGGCTGCTGGACGAGGCACGGCCCACCAATGACGCGGCCCTCCGCGAAGCCCTGGACGAGGCGGCCAGGAGTCCCGAGCTGGCCCCGCTGGTGAAGGTCGTGGAGTCCTTGAACGTGCCCGCATAGGGTTCGGGCATGGGAGATCTTGAGATACGCGGGGCGACCGCGCCCGACCTGCCGGCGATCGTGGCCATGCTCGCCGACGATCCGCTCGGAGCACAGCGCGAGTCACCCGACGACCTGTCGCCGTACCTGACCGCCCTGGAGCGGCTGACCGCGGACCCGAACCAGCGGCTCGTCGTCGCGGTGCGCGAGACCCGAGTCGTCGGCACGCTTCAGCTCACGATCGTTCCCGGCCTCTCACGCAAGGGAGCCACCCGCTCGATCATCGAGGGCGTCCGCGTCCACGCCGACGAGCGCGGCAGCGGCCTGGGTACGCAGCTCATCCAGTGGGCGGTCGAGGAATCCCGGCGCCAGGGCTGCCACTTGGTTCAGCTGACCTCCGACAGCAGCCGCACCGACGCCCACCGCTTCTACGAGCGGCTCGGTTTCACCGCTTCCCACGTCGGCTTCAAGCTGCCGTTGTGAAAGGGCTGTTGGTGGGTGTTTCACGTGAAACTCCCACCAACAGCCGCGTGGTTCGGTCAGTCCGCGATCCCTCGCCAGCCCGCCGGATCCACTCCGCCGGGCACTCCGGCTCCGTCCTCGTAGGGCTGCCGTGTGAACACGAAGGACCCGAGGTCCAGATGGCTCACGGACCCGTCCGGGCGCCGCACGGGCCGCAGGATCTCTCCCGCGTAGTAGCCCTCCAGTCCGGTCCAGGTGCCATCGGCGTTGAGCTGGAAGCGCGCCCGACGCCCCGCACCGGACATCGGCCCCAGGGAGACACGGCCGTCCGCCGTCACGCGCAGGGCGAAGGCGTGCGTTCCCCAGTACCACGGTCCGGCCAGCTCCAGTACGGCCGGGTCGACTTCGCTCAGGGGACGCCAAGGGGCGGGAATCCGGGGTTCGGCCTCCGCGACGATGCGGACGAGATCGGCGCCGACCGCCGACACCACCGGGCCGGACGTGCAGTTGGTCAGCACCACGGCCGCCACGCCGTCCTCCACGCTGATGCTGAGGTTCGCGAGGAACCCCGGCAGCGAGCCGGAGTGCCCCACGATCAGCCGGCCGTCGCGCTGCTGGATCTGCATGCCGAGACCGTAGGCGGCGCCGTCGACGACGTCCGAGGTCTCCGCCGGTGCCGACGGGGTGCGCATCTCCCGGACCGATTCCGCGCTCAGCACCCGGTCGTCTCCCCCGGCCAGAAAGGCGGCGAAGCGCGCCAGATCGGCGGTGGTGGACCAGAGCTGCCCGGCCGGCGCCATCCGGCCCAGGTCCTCCAGGGGCTCGGACAGCAGCGCGTCGGCCCACGGATGAACGGCCCAGCCGCCCGCGTGCGGCGCCTGCGGCTGAGCGCTGGTACGGGTCAGTCCCAGCGGCTCCAGCACCTCCCGGTCGAGCACATCCGTCCAAGCGGCGCCGCGCAGCCGTTCCACCAGCGCCCCGAGCAGGGTGTAGCCGGGGTTGGAGTAGTGGTGCCGTCGGCCGACGGGATGCAGTACCGGCCGCTCTCCCAGGACGTCGCTCAACTCCGGACGCAGCGAACCAGGCGTCCGCTCCCACCAGGGTGCGGGTGACTCCGCCGCCAGACCGCTGGTGTGCGCGAGCAGTTGGGCGATGGTCGCCTCCCCCGCGCCGGTGCCCGGCAGATGCTTCTCCAGCGGGTCGTTGAGGTCGAGCAGTCCCTCGTCACGCAGTCGCAGCACCAGGACCGCGGTGAACGTCTTGGTGATCGAACCGATCCTGTACTGCACGTTCTCGTCCGGTGCGTGCCCGTCGACCGAGGACCGCGCACCGTTCCACACGGTCCGCCCGTCCCGGACCACCGCGGCGACCAGCGAGGGCGTCCGCCCTTCGGTCTGCGCTACGGCGATACGGTGCAGCAACGCCCGTCGCGTACCGGGGAGCAGCTCTTCCTGGGATGTCGTCATGCCCCCAGTTCAGCGGCTGTTCCGACGCACGTCGAGTCCATTTCGGCGGCCCCCCCGTGTGACGGCGACAACCACCGATGCGATGGTCAGGTCTGGGCCATGTCCACGAAGCGTGAGTAGTGGCCCTGGAAGGCGACCGTGATCGTCGCCGTGGGACCGTTTCGGTGCTTGGCCACGATCAGGTCGGCCTCGCCCGCACGCGGGGACTCCTTCTCGTACGCGTCCTCACGGTGCAGCAGGATGACCATGTCGGCGTCCTGCTCGATGGAGCCGGACTCACGCAGGTCGGAGACCATCGGCTTCTTGTCGGTGCGCTGCTCGGGACCACGGTTGAGCTGGGAGAGCGCGATGACCGGGACCTCCAGCTCCTTGGCGAGGAGCTTGAGGTTACGGGACATGTCCGAGACCTCCTGCTGACGGCTCTCGGCGCGCTTGGAGCCGCCGGACTGCATCAGCTGGAGATAGTCGATGACCACCAGCTTCAGGTCGTTGCGCTGCTTCAGCCGCCGGCACTTCGCGCGGATCTCCATCATCGACAGGTTCGGTGAGTCGTCGATGTAGAGCGGGGCGGCGGACACGTCCGGCATGCGCCGGGCGAGCCGGGTCCAGTCCTCGTCCGTCATCGTGCCGGACCGCATGTGGTGCAGGGCCACGCGGGCCTCCGCCGAGAGCAGACGCATCGCGATCTCGTTGCGCCCCATCTCGAGGGAGAAGATGACACTGGGGAGGTTGTTCTTGATCGAGGCGGCCCGGGCGAAGTCCAGCGCGAGGGTGGACTTACCCATGGCGGGACGGGCCGCGATGACGATCATCTGGCCCGGGTGCAGGCCGTTGGTCAGCGAGTCGAAGTCCGTGAACCCGGTCGGCACACCCGTCATCTCGCCGCTGCGCGAGCCGATCGCCTCGATCTCGTCGAGGGCGCCCTCCATGATGTCCCCCAGCGGGAGGTAGTCCTCGCTGGTGCGCTGCTCGGTGACGGCGTAGATCTCGGCCTGGGCGCGGTTGACGATCTCGTCCACGTCGTCGTCGGCCGCGTATCCCATCTGGGTGATGCGGGTGCCGGCCTCGACCAGACGGCGCAGCACCGCGCGCTCGTGCACGATCTCCGCGTAGTACTCGGCGTTCGCCGCGGTCGGCACGGTCTGCACGAGGGTGTGCAGATAGGACGCCCCACCCACCTTGTTGATCTCGCCACGCTTGGTGAGTTCGGCGGCGATGGTGATCGGGTCGGCCGGCTCGCCCTTGGCGTAGATGTCGAGGATCGCCTGGTAGATCGTCTCGTGCGCGGGCTTGTAGAAGTCGTGGCCCTTGAGGATCTCCACGACGTCGGCGATGGCGTCCTTGGACAGGAGCATGCCACCGAGGACGGACTGCTCGGCGTCCAGGTCCTGCGGAGGCAGCCGTTCGAAGGAGGAGCCGCCGCCGTCCCAGCCGCCGCTCTCCCGGCCCCGGTCGTGCTGCTCGTCACGACCCCGGCCGCCGTCGCTCCGCCGACGGGAGGCCGGCAGACGATCACTGGGCCCGGCCTCGGCCCACGGATCGTCCAAGGGCTCGGAAATGCTCACCGAGCCACCTCCTCCCGTCCGCACGGCGGACCTAGCCGTGCCCTCTGTTGTACGGCACGACACTGACAAATAAGGGGGCCCAACTCCGGTTCTCACGGGTCTGTTTTGTGACGCTTGCCGGGTCGGAGGAAGGAGCGGGCGCCGGACAACGTTAGGCCTGTCGGGAGCGTCAGCCAATCTGGTTATCCACAGGCCGTGTGGACGACGGCCCAGATGCTGTGGAGAACTTCCCCAAACCTGTGCACGACCCGGTGGACAGCCCTGTGAACAAGCCCTCCCTGTGGTTCACGCCACCCTCCTGAACTGCTGTTTTACCGTCCACCGGCTGTGCAGAAGAAAAACTTCCCCAGTCGGATCAAGATCGCTGCGAACGGTCCGCACGGCCGCGCGACCGATGACAGGAAGTAAGGGTCTATAGGCAATTGCATCTCTTACCTGTGGACGATTAGATTGGTGCTCATGACACAGGCTCCCGCGATCCCCAAGGCCACCCGCCGTCGGCACGACCAGGAGATCATCGCGCTGGCCGTCCCGGCCTTCGGTGCGCTGGTCGCCGAGCCCCTGTTCGTGATGGCCGACAGCGCCATCGTCGGCCACTTGGGGACCGCCCAGCTCGCCGGCCTGGGGGTGGCGTCGGCCCTCCTCACCACCGCCGTGAGTGTCTTCGTCTTCCTCGCCTACGCCACCACGGCCGCCGTGGCCCGGCGGGTCGGCGCCGGCGATCTCCAGGCCGCCATCCGCCAGGGCATGGACGGCATCTGGCTCGCACTGCTCCTCGGTGCGGCGGTCATCGCCGCCGTCCTCCCCCTGGCCCCGGGCATCGTGGACCTGTTCGGCGCCTCCGACACGGCGGCGCCGTTCGCCACGACCTATCTGCGCATCTCCGCGCTCGGCATCCCGGCCATGCTGATCGTCCTGGCTGCGACCGGCGTACTGCGCGGCCTGCAGGACACCAGGACACCCCTCTACGTCGCCATCGCGGGTTTCGTGGCCAACGCCGTGCTCAACGCGGGCCTTGTCTACGGCGCCGGGCTCGGCATCGCGGGATCCGCCTGGGGCACGGTGATCGCCCAGTGCGGTATGGCGGCGGCCTATCTCGTCGTGGTCGTTCGCGGGGCCCGGCGGCACGGGGCCTCGCTGCGACCGGACGCGGCAGGTATCAGGGCCTCGGCACAGTCCGGAGCGCCTCTGCTTGTCCGCACCCTGTCGCTGCGGGCCATTCTCATGATCGCCACAGCGGTCGCCGCGCGTCTCGGCGACGCCGACATCGCCGCCCATCAGATCATCCTGTCCCTGTGGAGTCTGCTGGCGTTCGCCCTCGACGCGATCGCCATCGCCGGGCAGGCCATCATCGGCCGCTACCTCGGAGCCAACGACTCCGAAGGTGCCCGGTTGGCCTGCCGTCGCATGGTCCAGTGGGGCATCGCCACGGGCACCGGGCTGGGGCTGCTCGTGGTGGCCGCCCGCCCCCTGTTCCTACCGCTGTTCACCAGTGACACCCTGGTCAAGGACACGGCACTGCCCGCACTGCTGATGGTGGCTCTCTCGCAGCCCGTCTGCGGGATCGTGTTCGTCCTGGACGGCGTCCTGATGGGCGCCGGCGACGGCCCGTATCTGGCCGGGGCCATGGTCGTGACCCTGGCGGTCTTCGCACCGGTGGCGCTGCTCGTTCCCGCGCTCGGCGGTGGCCTCACAGCTCTCTGGGCGGCCATGACACTGATGATGACGGTCCGGATGGTCACCCTCTGGCTGCGGACACGCTCCGGCCGGTGGGTCGTGACGGGCGCGACCCGCTGAGTGGATCAGCGGGCTCGCCCTGGCCCGGTTTCACGTGAAACAGGCCGTATGGCGAGCCAAGCCCGACACGAAGAGGGGCCACCCCAGTGGGGTGGCCCCTCTCTCAGCTGTTCAAGCCGAGCGCGACGTTACGCCGCGACGACCTCGATGTTGACCTTGGCGGCAACCTCGGGGTGCAGACGCACGGACGTCTCGTGGGCGCCCAGCGTCTTGATCGGCGTACCAAGCTCGATGCGGCGCTTGTCGACCTCGGGGCCACCGGAAGCCTTGATCGCGGAAGCGACGTCGGCCGGGGTGACGGAACCGAAGAGACGACCGGCGTCGCCCGAACGGACGGCCAGACGGACCTTGACGCCCTCGAGCTGGGCCTTTACAGCATTGGCCTGCTCGATGGTCTGGATCTCGTGGATCTTGCGAGCGCGACGGATCTGCTCGACGTCCTTCTCGCCACCCTTGGTCCAGCGGATAGCGAACTTCCGCGGGATCAGGTAGTTGCGAGCGTAGCCGTCCTTGACGTCGACGACGTCGCCAGCGGCACCGAGGCCGGAAACCTCGTGGGTGAGGATGATCTTCATGAGTCGGTCACCCCTCCCTTAGCGCGCGGTGGACGTGTAGGGCAGCAGCGCCATCTCACGGCTGTTCTTGACGGCCGTGGCGACGTCACGCTGGTGCTGCGTGCAGTTGCCGGTCACGCGGCGGGCACGGATCTTGCCGCGGTCGGAAATGAACTTCCGCAGCATGTTCGTGTCCTTGTAGTCCACGTACGTGACCTTGTCCTTGCAGAAAGCGCAGACCTTCTTCTTAGGCTTGCGCACAGGCGGCTTCGCCATGGTGTTTCTCCTGTGTGATCAAGAAGTTGGGATTCGAGCCCTAGAAGGGGGGCTCGTCCGAGTAGCCGCCACCGCCGCCGGAGCCGCCGGAGCCGCCGCCCCAACCGCCGCCACCCTGGTTGCCACCGGCGGGAGCGCCGGTCGCCCACGGGTCGTCGGCAGGAGCGCCGCCCTGCTGGCCGCCCTGCTGGCCGCCGCCGGAGCCGCCGCCCCAGCCGCCGCCACCCTGGCCGCCACCGCCGCCGTAACCGCCCTGGCCACCGCGAGCGCCACCGGAGGTCTTGGTGACCTTCGCCGTGGCGTTGCGCAGGCTGGCGCCGACTTCCTCGACGTCCAGTTCGTAGACCGTGCGCTTGACGCCCTCACGGTCCTCATAGGACCGCTGCTTCAGCCGGCCCTGCACGATGACGCGCATGCCTCGCTGGAGCGACTCGGCGACGTTCTCCGCCGCCTGGCGCCAGACCGAGCAGGTGAGGAACAGGCTCTCGCCGTCCTTCCACTCGTTCGTCTGGCGGTCGAAGGTGCGGGGAGTGGACGCGACGCGGAACTTCGCGACCGCCGCACCGGACGGGGTGAAGCGCAGCTCGGGGTCGTCGACAAGATTGCCGACGACCGTGATGACGGTCTCGCCTGCCATGGGGAACCTCTCGGCGGGTTTGCTGCTGGCTGCTTGCTGCTACTCGAATCCCGAGATCAGCTGAGCGGGAGGCTCAGTGGGTCTCGGGACGGAGGACCTTGGTCCGGAGGACCGACTCGTTCAGGTTCATCTGGCGGTCGAGCTCCTTGACGACCGCAGGCTCGGCCTGCAGGTCGATGACCGAGTAGATGCCCTCGGGCTTCTTCTTGATCTCGTACGAGAGACGACGACGGCCCCAGGTGTCGACCTTCTCAACCTTGCCGCCGCCATCGCGGACGACGGACAGGAAGTTCTCGATCAGCGGGGAGACAGCGCGCTCCTCGAGATCGGGGTCGAGGATGACCATCACCTCGTAGTGACGCATGTGGAACCCACCTCCTTTGGACTCAGCGGCCACGGTCGTTCCGTGGCAGGAGGGTCGTGATGCGTACGCAACGGTATCGGCCACCACTGACAATCGAAGGGGTTCCGCTGGGGATCCCGCAGTGCGACCGCAGATATTTCCGACTGGCCTGGGCAGACACCGGTGCAGACGGTACAGACTACCTGCACACCTGCTTCCGGTTGAAATCCGGCGGTGGGCACCGTCAGTCTGTACACATCGGGTGTGTATGGCGCTACGGTGCGCCGCGATCCGCAGGAGGTGCCCCATGGCACAGCAGGCATTGCAACCCAACACCGCCGGATCCCTTCTCGCCACGGACGGCAAGCCCCATCCGCTCCAGGACGCCCTCATGGCGGTGACGCTGGTCCTGGGTGTGCTGGCCTTCATCACGTCCTTCTTCTCCGGTCTCCACCTGATCGCTTCCTGGGCCGGCCTCGTGGGCATCGTGATCGGGGCTTACGGCCAGTGGATCTCGGTGACGACGCGTGAACGGTTCGGCCTGATCCTGGGTCTGGGTGCCTCCGGCGTCGGCTTCATGCTCGGCATGGCCAACGGCGGGCTGTTCGGCGGACTCGTCGGCTGAGTCCGCCGACCTCCGACCACCCCCACTGAGCACCGCGCGGACGCCCCGGCAGCCGACAGGCCGGGGCGAAGGTGCCGTGCGCCCAGTCGGGGTGGTCGCACGGCGCAGTAGGCTTCGGCGCGTGAGCCGGAGCCCCTGAACCCATGGGGACACACCAGCCCGAGGAGCGCCCCGACATGAGCCTGACCCTGAGGACCATCAGCCGCGAGCAACATCTGGCCTACATCCAGAGCCTGCCGTCGGCGAGCCACATGCAGGTCCCGGCCTGGGCCGACGTGAAGGCGGAGTGGCGCTCGGAGCACCTCGGCTGGTTCGACGAGCGCACCGGCGACATGGTCGGCGCGGGTCTGGTCCTGTACCGCCAGCTGCCCAAGATCAAGCGCTACCTCGCCTACCTCCCCGAGGGCCCGGTCATCAACTGGTTCGCGCCGAATCTGGACGACTGGATCCAGCCGATGCTGGCCCACCTCAAGCAGCAGGGCGCCTTCTCCGTGAAGATGGGCCCGCCCGTGATCATCCGCCGCTGGAACGCGGAGACGATCAAGAAGGGCATCCAGAGCCCGGACGTGAAGCGCCTGCGCGACATGGAGGCCGACTTCATCGAGCCGCGCGCCTTCGAGGTGGCCGACAAGCTGCGCCGCATGGGCTGGCAGCAGGGCGAGGACGGCGGCGCCGGCTTCGGCGACGTCCAGCCCCGCTACGTCTTCCAGGTGCCGCTGGCGAACCGCTCCCTGGAAGAGGTGCACAAGAACTTCAACCAGCTGTGGCGCCGCAACATCAAGAAGGCCGAGAAGGCCGGCGTCGAGGTCGTCCAGGGCGGCTACCAGGACCTCGCCGAGTGGCAGCGGCTGTACGAGATCACGGCGGTGCGCGACCACTTCCGGCCCCGCCCGCTCTCGTACTTCCAGCGCATGTGGACGGCCCTCAACACCGAGGACCCCAACCGCATGCGGCTGTACTTCGCCCGCCACAACGGTGTGAACCTGTCGGCCGCGACCATGCTGATCGTTGGCGGCCACGTCTGGTACTCCTACGGCGCCTCCGACAACATCGGCCGTGAGGTCCGGCCCTCGAACGCGATGCAGTGGCGGATGCTGCGCGACGCCTACGCCCTCGGCGCCACCGTCTACGACCTGCGCGGCATCTCGGACTCGCTGGACGAGACGGACCACCTGTTCGGCCTGATCCAGTTCAAGGTCGGCACCGGCGGCCAGGCCGCCGAGTACCTCGGCGAGTGGGACTTCCCGCTGAACAAGCTGCTCCACAAGGCGCTCGACATCTACATGTCGCGCCGCTGAGCGCGGGACATTTGATTCCATAGCCTTCACAGCTCACCACCCCACTGACACACGGCAGCCACGAGAAAGGGTCCGGGTCCGGCCATGGCGCTCACGCTCTACGTCGACACCGCGCGCTGGCGGGCGCACCACAAGCACGTGCAGGAGCAGTTCCCGGGGCTCGTCCCGGTCTGCAAGGGCAACGGCTACGGCTTCGGACACGAACGGCTGGCGGAGGAGGCGACCCGTCTCGGCTCGGACATCCTCGCCGTCGGCACCACGTACGAAGCCGCGCGTATCAAGGACTTCTTCGGCGGCGACCTGCTGGTGCTGACGCCCTACCGGCGGGGCGAGGAGCCCGTTCCGCTGCCGGACCGGGTGATCCGTTCGGTGTCGTCGGTCGACGGCGTGTACGGCCTCGTGGGCGCGCGCGTCGTCATCGAGGTGATGTCCTCGATGAAGCGGCACGGCATCAGCGAGCAGGACCTGCCGCAGCTGCACGCCGCCATAGAGAACGTCCGGCTGGAGGGCTTCGCCATCCACCTGCCGCTGGACCGCACCGACGGCTCGGACGCCGTCGAGGAGGTCATCGGCTGGATGGACCGGCTCCGCGCGGCACGGCTGCCGCTGCACACGATGTTCGTCAGCCACCTCAAGGCAGATGAACTCGCCCGGCTGCAGCAGCAGTTCCCGCAGACCCGGTTCCGCGCCCGCATCGGCACGCGGCTCTGGCTCGGGGACCACGACGCCACCGAGTACCACGGCGCCGTTCTGGACGTCACCCGGGTGACCAAGGGCGACCGCTTCGGCTACCGGCAGCAGAAGGCGGCCTCGGACGGCTTCCTGGTGGTCGTGGCGGGCGGTACCTCGCACGGGGTCGGCCTGGAGGCCCCCAAGGCGCTGCACGGCGTCATGCCGCGCGCCAAGGGCGTCGCACGGGCCGGCCTGGCCACGGTCAACCGGAACCTGTCCCCGTTCGTCTGGGGCGGCAAGCAGCGCTGGTTCGCCGAGCCGCCGCACATGCAGGTGTCGATCCTCTTCGTCCCCTCGGACGCTCCCGAGCCGAAGGTGGGCGACGAACTGGTGGCCCACCTGCGGCACACCACCACCCAGTTCGACCGGATCGTGGACCGCTAGCCCGGACCGCCGGACGGAACGGGCCCCGAACCGGGAAGGCCGTACACGCGTCGCGCGTGTACGGCCTTCCTCATGTGCGCCCGGGACACCCGTTCGCTCAGAGCGAACCCTCCCCGTTCGGCGGCAGGCCGGGCCGTCCCCAGTCCACCTGAGGCGCGTCGAAGTGGGCTGCGTGGCGCGGCGGATGGGCCGCGGCGCCCAGCACGAAGACGTCCTCGGCGCCGTCGAGCACTCCGCCCGAGGGGTCGTCGTCCCCGGACCGGCGCACCACGTCCCGCTCGGGCATCAGGATGTCCCGCACGACGACGGCACACAGGTAGAGCGTGCCGAGCAGATGCACCGCGATCACCCAGTCGTACCCCAGCGTGGGCAGTCCCTTGTGGGCGTCACCACTGGTCGTGTAGGCGAGGTAGAACCAGATGCCCAGGAAGTACGCCACCTCGCAGGCCTGCCAGATCAGGAAGTCCCGCCACTTGGGCCGGGCGAGAACGGCCAGCGGCACCAGCCACAGGACGTACTGCGGGGAGTAGACCTTGTTGGTCAGGATGAAGACCGCGACGATCAGGAAGGCCAGCTGCGCGAAGCGCGGCCGCCGCGGGGCGGTGAGCGTCAACGCCGCGATACCCAGGGAGCACAGCGCCACCAGCACGACGGCGGCGTTGTTCACGAAGTCGGTGGAGGGCGGGTTGCTCGAGTTCTGGGCCCAGATCAGCCAGAGCGATCCGAAGTCGACGCCCCGGTCGTGGCTGAACGTGTAGAACTTCGACCACCCCTCGTAGGCGAAGAGCATCACCGGCAGGTTCACCACCAGCCAGGCGACGGCCGCGCCGCCCACGGCCCGGAAGAACTCCCGCCACTTGCCGGCCCGCCAGCACAGCACCAGCAGAGGGCCGAGCAACAGGACCGGGTAGAGCTTGGCGGCGGTGGCGAGTCCCAGCAGAACACCGAAGGCCAGTGATCGGCCCCGCGACCACATCAGCATCGCGGCGGCCGTGAGGGCCACCGCGAGCAGGTCCCAGTTGATCGTGGCCGTCAGGGCGGCCGCGGGCGCCAGAGCGACCAGCAGACCGTCCCAGGGGCGCCGGGCATGGGTGCGGGTCACGCAGACGGCGACGACGGCCGCGCACGCCATCAGCATTCCGGCGTTGACGAACCAGTACCACTGCTCCTGGTGCTGGATGCCGCCGCTGCCCGGTGTGAGCCAGGCGGCCACCTCCATGAACACGCCGGTCAGGACCGGGTACTCGAGGTAGTCCATGTCGCCCGGGAGCCGGTCGAAGTACGGCACCAGCCCGTCGGCGAATCCCCGTCCCTGATACAGGTGGGGGATGTCCGAGTAGCAGGCATGGGTGTACTGCGAACTCGCGCCGAAGAACCAGGCGCTCTGGTAGCAGGGCGCCTTCTGCACCAGTCCGAGGGCGAACATGCCGATCGCCACGAGCACGATGACGCGCAGCGGTGTCCACCAGGTCGTCCCGAGCAGGGCGCGGCGGCCGATCGGCCCGCCGATCAGCTCGCTCCCGGCCGCGGCGACCTCGTCCTCACGGGTCGGCCGCACCGGCTCAGCGCCGGCGGGCCGTACGGGCTCGGGCTCGTGCACGCCTGCGGGCGTCGTCTCTGCACTGGGCATGGGGCACATCCTGCCGTACCAGTCCGGGAATACACCGAGGGCCGCCGCACCCGGTGGGTGCGACGGCCCATGTTTCACGTGAAACGTGCCTGGCGGCCCAAATGGTCACCAATCGGTGCGAGCGGCACGCTAACCGTTCTGGCCCGAGAAGAGGCCTCCGTTGCCATTGCCTCTGGTGCTGCCGGTCCCGCTCGTGTCCGTGACCGTGGGCGTGGGTGTCGTTCCTCCGTCCGTGCCACCTGTATCGGTGCCACCGTTGCTGCCGTTGCAGTTGTTGCCCCAGCCACCCCACTGGCAGGTCTCGCTGGCCGAGGGGGAGGGGGACGGCGACGTCAGGCTCGGCGACGGGCTCGGCGAGTCACTGGGCGTCTGGCTCGGCGTGATGGTGACCGACGGCGTCGGGGACGGCGCACCGGCTTCGTCGTGCACCTTGCCGATCTTGATGGCGTCCGGGAAGCCCGGGTCGTTCGCGTTCTTCAGCGCGGCCTTCATGTACTCGGTCCACACCTGCGTCGGGATGTCACCACCGTGGATGGAGTCCTTGCCCGCGGTGCCGTTCATGGAGAGCAGCTTGTGGTTCTTGGGGTTCTCCCGGAACATCGCCACCGAGGTCGACAGCTGCTGGGTGTAGCCGACGAACCAGGCGGACTTGTTCTTGTCGGTGGTACCGGTCTTGCCCGCCGCCGTACGGCCCAGGGCCTTGGCGTTCTGAGCCGTACCGTTCTGGATGACGTTCTGCAGGACGTCCGTGACGTTGTTGGCGATGTTCGATTCCATCGCCTGCTTGACCTTGGGCCGCTCGAAGCCGGGCTGGTCCACGCCGTCCTTCTTGACGGAGGTCACCGAGTACGGATCCGCCTGCTTGCCGGACGCGGCGAAGGTCGCGTAGGCGTCGGCCATGCGGATCGCGCTGGGGGTGGAGGTACCGATGGCGAACGACGGGTTGAGGTCCACCGACATGCTCTGGTCGAGGATGCCGGCCGAGCGGGCGACGTCGCGGACGTGCGACATGCCGACATCGACGCCGAGCTGCACGAACGGCGTGTTGATGGACTGCTCCATCGCCTTGCGCAGGGTGATGTAACCCCACGGGTGCGGGCTCTCGTTCTTCTGGAAGAAGAACGAGTTGTCCTTGTTGAGGTAGTACGACCCGTCCGGCTTCTTCACCTTGAGGTGGTCGTTGCCGTTGTACTTGCTCAGCGGGGAGATCCCCACGCCATCGGAGTCGTACGTGCCGTACTGCATGGCCGCCGCCAGCACGAACGGCTTCCACGTCGAACCGACGGGGACACCCTGGGTGTCGGCGTTGTTCGTGAAGTGACCGTTCTCGTAGCCGTCACCGCCGTACAGAGCGACGATCGCACCGTCGTCGGGGCGCACCGACGCCGCACCGAACTGGACGTACTTGTCGAGTTCGCGCTTCGGGTTGAGCCGTTCCTTCTGGATCTTCTTCACGGCGGCACTCAGAGCGTTGACCTTGTCCTTCTTGAAGGTCGTGTAGATCTGGTACCCGCCCCGGTCGAACTCCTGCTCGGAGATCTTCGAGTGGTTCAGGACGTACTTCTTCGCCGTGTCGGCCAGATAGCTGATCTGGCCGGTCATGCCCTTGGTCGCCTTGCGGTCCTTGGGCATGGGGTAGGTCTTGATGGCCTCCTGGTACTGGGCGTCGGTGAGGCGCTTGTCCTTGTGCATCTCGCCGAGGATCCAGGACCACCGCTCCTCCGAACGCTTGCGGTTGGCGCTGGCCGTCGCCGACTTGTCGAGGTTCTCGTTGCCCGCCGGGTCGTAGTACGTCGCTCCCTTGAGCAGCGCGGCGAGGAAGGCGCACTCGCTGGGCTTCAGGTCGACGGCGTCCTTGTTGTAGTACGTACGCGCGGCGGCCTGGATGCCGTAGGCGCCACGGCCGTAGTACGAGGTGTTGAGGTAGCCCTGCAGGATCTGCGGCTTCTTGAGCTTCGTCCCCACCTTGATGGAGATGAACATCTCCTTGAACTTGCGGGTGACGGTCTGGTCCTGGCTGAGGTACGTGTTCTTGACGTACTGCTGGGTGATCGTCGATCCGCCCTGCGTCTGACCGCCTCGGGCCATGTTGGCCAGGGCACGGGCGATACCCATGGGGTCGACGCCGGAGTCCTGGTAGAAGCTCTTGTTCTCGGCCGAGATCACCGCGTACTGCATGGCCTCGGGGATCTTGTCGATGGTGACGTTCTGACGGTTCACACCCGTGCCCGTCGCGACCATCTGTGACCCGTCGGCCCAGTAGTAGACGTTGTTCTGGGACTTGGCCGCGTCGTTCTCGTTGGGGATGGAGACCATCGCGTAGCCCACGCCGACCATGGCCACGAGGCTGCCGACCAAGCCGATGAACAGCCCGGTGACGAGCTTCCAGGAGGGCACCCAGCGGTGCCACCCGTCCCTGTCGTAGCGCGGGTAGTCGATGAAACGCTTCCTGCCGGGATCGGCCGCACGGCCTCTGCCGCGTCCGGGCCCGGCCGGTTCGGCGGCCCTGCGCCGGCCGCCACCTCTCTGCGCCGCCCGGCGTGCCTCGGCACGGCCGCCGTAGGCGCGCTCCTCACCCCCAGAGCCATAGGACCCCGACCCATGAGAACTGGACCCATAGGAGTCGGCAGAGGACCCGGTGGCGCCTCGCGGTGCCGCGCGGTGGCCGGAGGCGGGGCCGGACTGACCGCGTCGGGCCGCGGCACGTCCGCCTCCCTGCGGCTGCGGCGGTTTGCGACGGTGCTCGCTCATCGAACGACTACTCCTCGGGCAGGCGCACCCTTGCGCGCCTGGAAACGGCGGCTGGTTTCCGGTCCCCCCGAAGTACGGATGTGGTCGCTTCCGCATTCACCCGTACTGCTCCAGGGACGAGGACGCCCCCAGGCGTCACTCGGTTCCCGGTGATGTGCATGCCGCACAGACTACGCACCACCAAAACCCGCCGAGTCCTGAAGTTCACCCCAAATCAGGCAACTTGCCTCCTACGAATCGGTGATGTGATCCCGTTCACCATCAACCCTCTTGTCGCGCGCGTAAGGCCGTTCTATCGTCATGATGTATCGAGTCGATACATCAGTGTGAGATAAAGACGCGGCGGACCAAGAGGAGGCGATCATGAGCCGGCGCTCCGGCATCCTTGAGTTCGCCGTTCTCGGCCTGCTGCGCGAGTCCCCGATGCACGGCTATGAGCTGCGCAAACGACTCAACACGTCACTGGGTGTGTTCCGGGCGTTCAGCTACGGAACCCTGTACCCCTGTCTCAAGACGCTGGTCACCAACGGCTGGTTGATCGAGGAACCGGGCAGCACCCACGAGGACGCCCTGGGCGCTCCCCTCACCGGGCGGCGCGCCAAGATCGTCTACCGGTTGACGGCAGAAGGTAAGGAGCACTTCGAGGAGCTGCTCTCGCAGACCGGTCCCGACGCGTACGAGGACGAGCACTTCGCCGCACGGTTCGCCTTCTTCGGGCAGACCTCACGGGATGTGCGCATGCGCGTACTGGAGGGCCGGCGCAGCCGCCTGGAGGAGCGTCTGGAGAAGATGCGTTCCTCCCTGGCGCGCACCAGGGAGCGCCTCGACGACTACACGCTTGAGCTGCAGCGCCACGGAATGGAGTCCGTGGAGCGCGAAGTGCGCTGGCTGAACGAGCTCATCGAGAGCGAGCGGGCCGGGCGGGACCTCAAGGGTTCCGCGTCCGGGGGAGCCGCTCAGCAGGACACCACCACTGGATCGACGGGCGGCCTGCCCCGTACCGGAGAGCACTCCGCTACGGATACGCCCGGCGACACCGCCACGTGAGTCCCACTCAGGGCCTCACTCGTACACACAGGGAGCAACCGGAATGGGTTCGGTTCGCGTAGCCATCGTCGGCGTGGGCAACTGCGCCGCGTCGCTGGTGCAGGGAGTCGAGTACTACAAGGACGCCGACCCGGCGTCCAAGGTCCCCGGCCTGATGCACGTGCAGTTCGGCGACTACCACGTCGGTGACGTCGAGTTCGTCGCCGCGTTCGACGTCGACGCGAAGAAGGTCGGCCTCGACCTCTCGGACGCCATCGGTGCCAGCGAGAACAACACCATCAAGATCTGCGACGTCCCGAACAAGGGCGTCACGGTCCAGCGCGGCCACACCCTGGACGGTCTCGGTAAGTACTACCGCATGACCATCGAGGAGTCCGCCGAGGAGCCCGTGGACATCGTCCAGATCCTCAAGGACAAGCAGGTCGACGTTCTCGTCTGCTACCTGCCCGTGGGCTCCGAGGACGCGGCGAAGTTCTACGCCCAGTGCGCCATCGACGCCAAGGTCGCCTTCGTCAACGCCCTCCCGGTCTTCATCGCCGGCACCAAGGAGTGGGCGGACAAGTTCACCGAGGCCGGTGTGCCGATCGTCGGTGACGACATCAAGTCCCAGGTCGGCGCCACCATCACGCACCGCGTGATGGCGAAGCTGTTCGAGGACCGCGGTGTCCGCCTCGAGCGCACGATGCAGCTCAACGTCGGCGGCAACATGGACTTCAAGAACATGCTCGAGCGCGACCGCCTCGAGTCGAAGAAGATCTCCAAGACGCAGGCCGTCACCTCCCAGATCCCCGACCGGGACCTCGGTGAGAAGAACGTCCACATCGGTCCGTCCGACTACGTGGCCTGGCTGGACGACCGCAAGTGGGCCTACGTCCGTCTCGAGGGCCGCGCCTTCGGTGACGTTCCGCTGAACCTGGAGTACAAGCTCGAGGTCTGGGACTCCCCGAACTCCGCGGGTGTCATCATCGACGCCCTGCGCGCCGCGAAGATCGCCAAGGACCGTGGCATCGGTGGCCCGATCCTGTCCGCGTCCTCGTACTTCATGAAGTCCCCGCCGGTCCAGTACTTCGACGACGAGGCCTACGAGAACGTCGAGAAGTTCATCCGCGGCGAGGTCGAGCGCTAACCAGGCCGATTCGGCCGCCCGGCGCGCCGAAGAGAACGCTCCTGCCAGGGCTGCGAAGGGTCCCCGGGTCTCCCGATCCGGGGACCCTTCGCATATGTGAGGGTGGGGTCCATGCCCGTCGTGCGTGACCTGCGCGTCCTGCTGCGTCTGCGGGACTTCCGCCGCCTGCTGACCGTGCGCCTGCTGTCCCAGGGAGCCGACGGCGTCTACCAGATCGCACTGGCCGCGTACGTCGTCTTCTCCCCGGAGAAACAGACCTCGGCTGCGGCGATCGCCTCGGCGATGGCGGTCCTGCTGCTGCCCTACTCGCTGATCGGCCCCTTCGCCGGAGTCCTGCTGGACCGATGGCGGCGTCGCCAGGTCTTCGTGTACGGCAACCTGCTGCGCGCCCTGCTGGCGGGAGCCACCGCCGTACTGATGGTCAGCCATGTGCCGAACTGGCTCTTCTACGCCTCCGCGCTCTGTGTCACGGCCGTCAACCGCTTCGTCCTCGCCGGACTGTCGGCCGCGCTGCCGCACGTGGTCGACACCGAGCGCCTGGTGATCGCCAATTCCTTGTCACCCACGGCGGGGACGCTCGCCGCGACGGCCGGGGGCGGCCTCGCCTTCGTGGTCCGCTTGGCGGCGTCGGACTCGGATGCCGCGGTGGTCCTGCTGGGCGCCTTCCTCTATCTGTGTGCGGCGCTGACCGCCCTGCGCATGGCTCCCGCTCTGCTCGGTCCCGACAGGGAGCCCGCGCAGCCCCACCTGCGGACCGCGCTCCTCGACACCGCCCGCGACCTGCTCTCGGCCGTGCGGCACCTGGCAGCCCCCCACCGCCGGGAGGCGACATGGGCACTGGCCTCCATGACACTGATGCGCTTCTGCTACGGAGCGCTCCTCGTGCTGCTGCTCATGCTCTGCCGCTACGCCCTCTCCACAACCCCCGAGGAAGGACTGCGGCTGCTCGGACTCGGCCTGGCCGTGTCCGGCGCGGGCTTCTTCGCGGCCGCGGTGGTGACACCGTGGGCAGTGGGACGACTCGGACCGGGCCGCTGGATCGCGGTGTGCGCCGGTACGGCCGCCGTGCTGGAGCCCGCGCTCGGCCTCCCGTTCGCCGCCGGCCCGCTTCTGGTGGCCGCCTTCGTTCTGGGCCTGATCACTCAGGGAGCCAAGATCGCGACGGACACGGTGGTCCAGTCGTCGGTGGAGGACGCCTTCAGAGGCCGGATCTTCGCGCTGTACGACGTCCTCTTCAACATCGCCTTCGTCGGCGCCGCCGGAGTCGCCGCGCTGATGCTCCCACCCGATGGGCGTTCGGCCCTGCTGGTGGTTCTCGTCGCGCTGGTCTACGGCGGGGTAGCCGTGGGCATGGGCCACTTCGAGCGCCACCACGGCCGGGACAGCCGAGGGGGCGATGTTTCACGTGAAACATCGCCCCCTCGGTAGGGCAGCGGGTCCGTGTTTCACGTGAAACATGGGCCCCGCCACATGTCAGCCTTGGCCGGCCCACCACTCCTTGAGGGCAGTCATCGCCTCGTCGTGGGTCATCGGCCCGTTCTCCAGGCGCAACTCCAGCATGTGCTTGTACGCCTTGCCGATGACGGGACCGGGGCCCACGCCCAGGATCTCCATGATCTGGTTGCCGTCGAGGTCCGGCCGGATCGCGTCCAGCTCCTCCTGCTCCTGAAGCTGACCGATGCGCTCCTCCAGGCCGTCGTAGGCCCGCGAGAGCGCGACCGCCTTCCGCTTGTTCCGGGTCGTGCAGTCGGACCGGGTCAGCTTGTGCAGACGGTCCAGCAGCGGACCCGCGTCACGGACGTAGCGCCGCACCGCCGAGTCCGTCCACTCGCCCGTGCCGTAGCCGTGGAAGCGCAGGTGGAGCTCGACGAGCCGTGAGACATCCTTCACCAGCTCGTTCGAGTACTTCAGGGCCGTCATACGCTTCTTGGTCATCTTCGCGCCGACCACCTCGTGGTGGTGGAACGAGACGCGGCCGTCCTTCTCGAAACGCCGGGTACGCGGCTTGCCGATGTCATGGAGCAGCGCGGCCAGGCGGAGCGCGAGGTCCGGGCCCTCCTGCTCCAGCTCGATGGCCTGCTCCAGCACGATCAGCGTGTGCTCGTAGACATCCTTGTGGCGGTGGTGCTCGTCACTCTCCAGCCGCAGAGCCGGCAGCTCGGGCAGGACATGGCCGGCCAGCCCGGTGTCGACCAGAAGGGTCAGGCCCTTGCGCGGCCGTTCGGAGAGGAGCAGCTTGTTCAGCTCGTCCCGGACCCGCTCGGCGGAGACGATCTCGATCCGTCCGGACATCTCCGTCATCGCGGTGACGACCTCGGGGGCGACCTCGAAGTCCAGCTGGGCGGCGAACCGGGCGGCCCGCATCATGCGCAGCGGATCGTCCGAGAACGACTCCTCGGGGGTACCGGGGGTACGCAGCACCTGGGTCGCGAGGTCCTGAAGGCCCCCGTGCGGGTCGATGAACTCCTTCTCCGGCAGCGCCACGGCCATCGCGTTGACCGTGAAGTCGCGGCGGACGAGATCCTCCTCGATCGAGTCGCCGTAGGACACCTCGGGCTTGCGTGAGGTGCGGTCGTACGCCTCCGACCGGTAGGTCGTGATCTCGATCTGGAACTGCCAGTCGGTGTCCGCGACGCGGGCGCTCTTCTGTGCGCCGACCGTCCCGAAGGCGATCCCGACCTCCCAGACGGCGTCCGCCCACGGCCGCACGATCTTCAGTACGTCCTCGGGACGCGCGTCGGTGGTGAAGTCCAGGTCGTTGCCGAGCCGGCCGAGCAGCGCGTCCCGGACCGAGCCGCCCACCAGGGCGAGCGAGAACCCGGCCGCCTGGAAGCGGCGGGCGAGGTCGTCGGCGACAGGGGCCACCCGCAGCAGCTCGCTGACCGCGCGGTGCTGCGCCTGGCTCAGGGCAGAGGGAGTGTCTTCGTTGGCGTTCGGCACAACAGAAGAGGGTACGTGTCCACGGCGGTCCGGGTCTCCTCCATTGAGCGGCGCGGACACCTCACGGCATACCCGCACAAGCGCTGTGCTTACGGCGTACAAGCGCTCTCCCCTCGATACTGGATATAGAGGACGTGGCGCAACCGCTCCCCGGTCTTGCGGAGCAGACCGCGGCACTTCCACTCGGCGAGCCTCGTTACCATGCGTGGACGCACATTCCGACGACCACTGACGACGACGAGGGACGGGCGAGCGCGTGGCCGAGGCGGCTGACTTCCAGGGGACCAGTGCCTCACCTGCCCGCCGGTGGCTGCGGCGCACCGGAGCACTGCTCGCCGGTGTGCCGCTGCTGGCGGGACTCCTGCAGCTGCCCGCGGCGGCGCCCGCACAGGCCGCCTCCTCCAACCCGGTGTCCGTCTCCCTGGACTCGCTCAGCCCCGGCGCCCCCACGGACGGGGACACGGTGACCGTGTCCGGCACCGTGACGAACAGCGGCAAGCAGAACGTCACCGGCGCCCACGTCGGCCTCCGGGTCGGCCCCCTGCTGAACACCCGCTCGGCGATCGACGCCGTCTCCCGGCACCCCGACGACCTCCGTACCCGCACCGGCCCCGAGCTCGGTGGGAAGTACGTGCAGAAGTTCGCCAAGCTCACGCCCGGCGTAGCACAGCACTTCAGCATCTCCGTCCCGGTGGACCAGCTCGACCTCGGCCAGGACGGTGTCTACGAGTTCGGTGTCGCCCTGTCCGGCCAGACCTCCGCCCGGCCCTGGGACCAGGTGCTCGGCATCCAGCGGACCTTCCTGCCGTGGCAGCCGTCCGACGCGGACACCAAGACCCGGACCACCGTCCTGTGGCCACTGATCTCCACGTCCCACATGACGGCCCGGACGGGCGCGGGTGAGCTGCAGACGCCGGTCTTCCGCAACGACGACCTGGCCAAGGAGATCTCACCGGGCGGCCGGCTGGCGCAGATGCTGGACCTGGGCAAGGACCTCGACGTCACCTGGGTGATCGACCCGGATCTGCTGGCCTCGGTGGACGCCATGGCGGGCAGCTACCGGCTCCAGGGCGAGGACGACACCACCAAGGCCGGCTCGGACCAGGCGGTCGCCAAGCAGTGGCTGGCCAAGCTGCAGAAGGCCGTCGTGGGCAAGGAGGTCATCGCCCTGCCCTTCGCCGACCCGGACCTGGCCTCCCTGGCACACGGCGGTACCAGCGTCACCGGATCACTCAGTCACCTCAAGGACGCCACCGACGTCGCCGCCACCACCGTGAAGACCGTGCTTCACGTCACACCGACGACCGACTTCGCCTGGCCCGTGGAAGGCGCCGTCGACCCGTCGATCATGAAGGTCGCCACCTCCGCCGGAGCCGACCGCGTGATTGCCCGCAGCGACAGCCTCCAGGAGACGGCCGGGCTGCCGTACACCCCGTCCGCGGCTCGCCCGGTCGGCGGCGGCACGACGGCGGTGGTCTCCGACGCACGGCTGTCCACGGCCTTCGAGGACGACCTGACCAAGGCGGGCTCGGCGACGCTCGCCGTCCAGCAGTTCCTGGCGCAGAGCCTGGAGGTGAACGCGCAGACGGACGCGCAGCGCAGCGTCGTGGTCGCACCGCAGCGCATGCCGTCGGCGAGCCAGGCACAGGCGATGGCGAAGGCGGTGAAGGAGCTCCAGGACGGCACGTGGTCCCAGGCGCAGAACCTCACCGCGGCCGCCAAGGCCAAGCCGGACCCGGACGCCACCACCCGCATCCCGTCGACGTCCGACTACCCCTCCTCGCTGCGCAGGCAGGAACTCCCGAGGACGGCCTTCGAGCAGATCGCGCGCACCCAGGACAAGCTCGACAACTTCAAGGTCGTCCTCAGCGACCAGTCCCGGGTGATCACCCCGTTCGGCCGGGCCATAAACCGCGAGATGTCGACGTCCTGGCGCGGCCGTGGTTCCGAGGCGGACAGCTTCCGGGGCGACGCCGAGGCCTGGCTCGACGAGCTGACCGACCAGGTCAAGCTGATCGACAAGTCCGAGACGAAGCTCTCCGGGCGCAGCGCCACCATCCCGGTGACCGTCCAGAACAACCTCGTGCAGCCCGTGAGCCATCTGGTCCTGCGGCTCACCTCGAGGATGCCGACCCGCCTGAAGATCAACGGCAAGGCCTACGACGAGCAGCTCGTCGAGGTCTCCGGCGGCCACAGCCAGACCGTGAAGTTCACCACCGCGGCCAACGCCAACGGCCGGGTCACGGTCGACGCCCAGCTCTACACCCAGGACGGCCAGGAGTACGGCGACCCGGTCAGCTTCGACGTGAAGGTCACCGAGGTCACCCCCACCGTCATGCTGGTCATCGGCGGCGGTGTGCTCCTGCTCGTCCTGGCGGGCTTCCGGATGTACACCCAGCGCAAGCGCGCGGCGGCCCGTCAGGCGGAGGACGAGGGACCCGGCGCGGATGGTGGGGAAACCGACGACGATCCCGGGAACCCCGACGCCCCCGGAGACCGTCTCCCCGACGAGTCCGGCGCCCCGTCCGGGGCAGAGGACCCGGAGCAGCCGAGTGACCCTGCGCCGGACACCGCACCGGAAAACACCGACCCGTCCGGGACGGGTGAGAGAGTGGACCGTTGAGCGATGTCGTGGCCGGTGTGGCCCGGGACGATGAGGTGGGGTAACCATGAACGCGCCGTACGACGGTGATCGCGGCCAGGGCACGGCCGGCTCGGGCTACCCCGAGCCGTCGCCCGAGCCCGGCCAGGTGCCGCCGCAGCACGCGGCGGACATGTACCTCCAGGACGCCTACGACCAGGACCCCTACCGGGCGCAGGACCTCGCCGCCCAGGACCCGGTCGCCGAGGCGCTGTACGACCGCGCCGCGCACCCGCCGCCGCCCCCGGGCACGTACGAGCGGCAGCAGCCGCTGTACGCACCGCCGGCCCAGTCACCGCACGCGCCGGACCCGCGGGTCTGGGCGCAGACCCCGGCGCCGGAGCCCGACGGCGCGGCCCCCTACCTGCCCTACGGCGACGACCCCCGCACGACCCAGTTCGTGGGCGTGGACGACCTGGTCACGCACTCCGGCGAGGAGTACCACGAGCCGGACGCCTTCGCGCACCTCTTCCGGGACCAGCAGCAGGGCGGCGGGTCCGCCCCGGTCGATCCCTCTGCCGTCTCCGGCCCGGCCGCGGGCCCGGGCACCGGGCAGGGCCCCGCCGGCCCCCACCCGGCTCCGCCGCACGCCCAGGGCCCTCAGCACCCGAACCGGTACGCGGACGCCTCGTACCAGGCCGGACCCACCGTTCCGGGCGGCCCCACGCCGTCCTCGGTGCCGGCCCCGGCCACAGCCCCCGAGCACTCCGGTACGGCCGCCACCGCGACCGCTGCCCCGCCCGCCCCGAAGAAGGGCGGGAAGGCCGCGGGACTGCTGAAGTCCAGCGCGGTCATGGCGGCGGGCACGATGGTCTCCCGGCTCACCGGGTTCGTCCGCTCGGCGCTGATCGCCGCCGCACTGGGTCTCGGCCTGCTCGCCGACTCGTTCCAGGTGGCCTACCAGCTGCCCACGATGATCTACATCCTCACCGTGGGCGGCGGCCTCAACTCCGTCTTCGTGCCGCAGCTGGTGCGTTCCATGAAGGAGGACGAGGACGGCGGCGAGGCCTTCGCCAACCGCCTGCTGACCCTCGTGATGGTGGCCCTGGCCGCGCTGACCGGCCTCGCGATGTTCGCGGCGCCGCTGCTGGTGCGGCTGCTGTCCCCCACCATCGCGGACGCCCCGGCGGCCAACGAGGTCGCGGTCACCTTCACCCGGTACTTCCTGCCCTCGATCTTCTTCATGGGCATCCACGTGGTGATGGGTCAGATCCTGAACGCGCGGGGCAAGTTCGGTGCGATGATGTGGACCCCGGTCCTGAACAACATCGTCATCATCATCTCGCTCGGCATGTTCATCTGGGTCTACGGCACCGCGGCCAACTCCC
This sequence comes from Streptomyces sp. NPDC002386, assembly GCF_053593175.1. Lineage (NCBI taxonomy): Bacteria > Bacillati > Actinomycetota > Actinomycetes > Kitasatosporales > Streptomycetaceae > Streptomyces > Streptomyces sp. NPDC002386. The sequence continues at coordinate 446,007 of NZ_JBSFBX010000002.1, read as the reverse complement.
ACCTGGCCGTCGAGAGCATCCCGCCCCAGGGCCAGCGCCTGCTCGGCGCCGGTGTGCTGCTCGGTCTGGTGGTGCAGTCGCTGGCGATGATCCCGTACCTGCGGGAGACCGGGTTCCGGATCCGGCTGCGCTTCGACTGGCGGGGCCACGGCCTCGGCAAGGCCGCGATGCTCGCCAAGTGGACGGTCCTGTTCGTGCTGGCCAACCAGTTGGGCGCCATGGTCGTGACCCAGCTGTCCACGGCCGCGGGTGACGACTCCGGTATCAAGGGAACCGGCTTCGCCGCGTACGCCAACGCCCAGCTGATCTGGGGTCTGCCGCAGGCCATCATCACGGTGTCCCTGATGGCGGCGCTGCTGCCGCGCATCTCGCGCTCGGCCGCCGAGGGCGACGGCGGGGCCGTCCGCGACGACATCTCCCAGGGGCTGCGCACGACCGCGGTCGCCATCGTGCCCATCGCCTTCGGCTTCCTCGCGCTCGGCATCCCGATGTGCACGCTGATCTTCGGCTCGGCCGGCATCAGCTCGGCCACCAACATGGGCTACATGCTGATGGCCTTCGGCCTCGGCCTGATCCCGTACTCGGTGCAGTACGTCGTCCTGCGCGCCTTCTACGCGTACGAGGACACCCGCACCCCCTTCTACAACACCGTCATCGTGGCGGCGGTCAACGCGGCCGTCTCCGGACTCTGCTACTTCCTGCTGCCGGCCCGCTGGGCGGTCGCGGGCATGGCCGCCGCGTACGGCCTCGCCTACGCGATCGGAGTGGGTGTCGCCTGGCGGCGGCTGCGCAAGCGGCTCGGTGGTGACCTGGACGGTGCCCGGGTGCTGCGGACCTACGCCCGGCTCGGCATCGCCTCCGTGCCGGCGGCCCTGCTCAGCGGTGCGGCCTGCTACGGCATCGGGCACACTCTCGGCCAGGGCGTCGTCGGTTCGTTCGCCGCGCTGATCGCCGGTGGCGCGGTCCTGCTCGGCGTCTTCTTCGTCGCCGCCCGCAAGATGCGCATCGAGGAGCTCAACTCGCTCGTGGGTATGGTCCGCGGGCGTCTGGGGCGCTGAGGCGGGGGTAGGCGCACAACCATCGTCCGCGGCCGTGTGTCGTGCATAGCGGCGGACTGTGGGCACAATTGGATTCGGCGTCGGACAGCGTGCAACGGATGGGGAGGCAGGGACGACGGTGGCGGAACGGAGCACGGCTGCCGTCGACGTGGCAGACAACAGCGGCGACGAGCCGCTGACCGCGAAGGCGGACCAGTCCACGGCCGACGGGGTGGCCCATAACCCGGAGCGGGACACGGACAGCGACGAGGCGCAGGGGAGCGGCGGGACGGAGGGCCCCGGCAGGAAGGCTTCGCCGCCCGAACTGCACAGCGGTCACAAGCTCGCCAGACGCTACCGTCTCGAGGAGTGCGTCACCCGTCTGGACGGATTCAGCAGTTGGCGTGCGGTCGACGAGAAACTCCGTCGCGCCGTAGGCGTCCACATCCTCCCCGCGGATCATGTGCGGGCACGGTCGGTGCTGGCCGCCGCCCGGTCATCGGCACTGCTCGGTGATCCGCGTTTCGTCCAGGTCCTCGACGCCGTCGAGGAGAACGACCTCGTCTACGTCGTACACGAATGGCTGCCCGACGCCATCGAACTGACCGCGCTGCTCGCGGCCGGCCCGTTGGAGCCGCACGACGCGTACCAGATGGTGAGTCAGGTGGCCTCCGCCATGGCCGCCGCCCACCGCGAGGGCCTCGCCCACCTCCGGCTGAACCCGAACGCCGTACTGCGCGCCTCCACCGGCCAGTGGCGCATCCGCGGTCTCGCCGTGAACGCGGCGCTGCGCGGCATCAACTCGGACACCCCGCAGCGCACGGACACCGAATCCATCGGCGCACTGCTGTACGCGGCGCTCACCCAGCGCTGGCCGTACGAGAACGACGCCTACGGCCTGGCGGGACTTCCCAAGGACATCGGCCTGATCGCCCCGGACCAGGTACGGGCCGGTGTGCACCGTGGTCTGTCCGAGCTCGCCATGCGGGCCCTGGTCAACGACGGCGCCACCGCCTCGCGTCACGAGGCCGCCTGCACCACACCGGAGGAACTGGTCAAGGCGATCGGCGAGATGCCCCGCATCCGCCCGCCGGAGCCCGCCTTCACCGCACCGCCGGAGTACCAGCGCACCACGTACCAGCAGGGCACCTACGGGCGGCCCGCGCCGCACCCCGGCGCCACCCAGCAGCTCACGTCTCCGCCGGCCCCGCTGGAGAGCCGTACCGGCAAGGTCCTGAAGTGGGCGGTCTCCGCCCTGCTCATCGCCGCACTGGGTCTGGGCAGCTGGCAGCTCGCGGACGCCCTGATGGACGGCGACAAGTCGAACGACACCGACAACACCCAGACGCAGGACGGCGGCGACAAGAGCCCCAAGAAGCCCACGGACGGCAGGCCCATCGCCATCAAGGGCGCCCGGGACTTCGACCCGTTCGGAAGTGACCAGTCCGAGAAGCCGGCCGACATAAGCAAGGCCTACGACAACAGCACCGCTTCCTACTGGCAGACGGACTTCTACCTGAGCCCGGAGTTCGGCAATCTGAAGTCGGGCGTCGGCGTCAAACTCGACCTCGGCAAGGTCCAGCAGGTCGGGAAGGTGAGCATCACGTTCGTGGGCGAGACCTCGGTCGAACTCCGCGCCGCCGACGCGGGCGCGGGATCCGAGCCGACGACTTTCAACGCCTACACCAAGGTTGCCAGTGGCTCGGGCACCACGGTGACGCTCAAGCCCGGCAAGACCCTCAAGACGCAGTACCTCCTCGTGTGGTTGACCAAGCTGCCCGCGGACAACGAGGGCCACTGGCGGGGCCGAGTGGCAGACATCAAGGTGACCAGCTGAGGTAGGTCTCCACTCGGGAGGGGCCGATGGGAGATGGCGCCGGATACGGCGACGCACGGGACGAGGATCTGCTCGCCCGACACGTGGAAGGCGACCCCGATGCCTTCGCCGAGATCGTCCGACGGCATCGGGACCGGCTCTGGGCCGTGGCGCTGCGGACGCTGGGCGACCGGGAGGAGGCCGCTGACGCCGTCCAGGACGCCCTGGTGTCCGCCTATCGGGCCGCGCACACCTTCCGGGGTCAGTCGGCCGTCACGACCTGGCTGCACCGGATCACCGTGAACGCCTGCCTCGACCGCGCACGGAAGGCCGCCACCCGGAAGACCGCCCCGGTCGACGACACCGAGCGGCTCGAGCAGTTGCTGGAGCCGCATGAGTCCGCCGCGGCCCCCGCCGAGCGGAACGATCTGCACCGGCAGCTCCTCGAGGCGCTCGGCACGCTTCCCTACGACCAGCGCGCCGCGCTGGTCCTTGTGGACATGCAGGGCTATCCCGTCGCCGAGGCCGCCCGGATCCTCGATGTGCCCACCGGCACGGTGAAGAGCCGATGCGCCCGGGGCAGAGCCCGGCTCCTCCCTTTGCTCGGCCATCTGCGGCCCGGAAGCACCGGAGACGAAAAAGAACCCGCTCCGGGACGGAACCGGGTGCAGGGGACATCCGTCCCACCTGCAACGGGCCTTCACGGCAGAGATGCCGGAGGCACGGGTCCGAGCGATTCAGCCGTAGCGAAGGGCGGAGGTGGGCGAGCGTGACTTCCCCGACAGACACGGCCGGGCACCCGGACGTCGCGGAGATCTCCGACCTCACCGAGGATCTGCTCCCATCCGACCGGGCCACCGCCGTACGGCGGCACCTGGAGGCGTGCGAGCTGTGCGCTGACGTCCTCGCCTCACTGGAGGAGATCCGAGGGCTGCTGGGCACGTTCGAGGACGCCCCTTGTATGCCTGCGGACATCGCCGGCCGTCTCGACGCCGCTCTCGCCGCCGAGGCGGTGCCGACCTCGACCGTCTCCATGGAGAGCGGTGGTCGTGTTTCACGTGAAACATCGATCCCGTCGGACCGCCCTGCTGGACGGTCCCCCGCGGCGACAGGTCCAGGACGCAAGGAGGCTCGGCGTGGCCGTCGCCGAAGGACCGTAGTCCTGGGCTCCCTTCTCACCGCCGCGGTCCTGGGCGCCGGATCCCTCGTGCTGCAGTCCCTGAGCGGTGGGGACTCCGGTACGACGGCTCATGGCACGGCGACGCCATCCTCCGGCAGCTTCTCCGGAGACAGCGTCCAGAGCCAGGTCAGGGGTCTGCTGGCCGCCGGCACGACCAGGCAGCATCACTCCAAGGAGCCGCGCTCGGGGGTCGAGACCGAGCACACCAGCCCCGGGTCCACCCAGAGCGCCAACACCTTGCTCCAGGCTCAGCCCCCCGTCCCGGAATGTGTCCGCCAGGCGATCAACAGCCACGACGACGTCCTGGGCTCCAAGACCGGCATCTACGCCGGTAAGAGCGCCTACCTGGTCGTGGTGCCCGACGCCGACGACAGCACCCGGGTCACCGCCTACGTGGTCGACGCGCAGTGCGTCCATCAGCATCCCGACTCCGCCGGCAAGGTACTGATGAAACGGTCGTTCCCTCGGTCCTGAGTTCGTCGGAGGATTCCTCGGCGCCTGTGCGGTCATCCGTACCCTGTGGCATCCCCGTGTGCCCGGACACACTGGGAATGCGGACCCCCTAGGATCCGTTGGGTGGGGTGAGAGCTCCGAAAGGGGCTCCACCGGTCGACTGACACAGACCAGAGACGAGGAATCAAGCCGTGAGCGACGTCCGTAACGTGATCATCATCGGCTCCGGGCCCGCAGGCTACACGGCGGCGCTCTACACCGCGCGCGCGTCGCTGAAGCCTCTGGTGTTCGAAGGTGCCGTCACCGCCGGCGGTGCCCTGATGAACACCACCGAGGTGGAGAACTTCCCGGGCTTCCGCGACGGCATCATGGGCCCGGACCTGATGGACAACATGCGGGCCCAGGCGGAGCGCTTCGGCGCCGAGCTGATCCCGGACGACATCGTCTCCGTCGATCTGACCGGTGAGATCAAGACCGTCACGGACACCGCCGGGACGGTTCACCGCGCCAAGGCCGTGATCGTCACGACCGGCTCCCAGCACCGCAAGCTCGGTCTGCCGAACGAGGACGCCCTCTCCGGCCGTGGTGTCTCGTGGTGCGCCACCTGTGACGGGTTCTTCTTCAAGGACCAGGACATCGCCGTGATCGGCGGTGGCGACACCGCGATGGAGGAGGCCACCTTCCTCTCCCGGTTCGCCAAGTCGGTCACGATCGTCCACCGCCGGGACACGCTGCGCGCCTCGAAGGCGATGCAGGAGCGTGCCTTCGGCGACCCGAAGATCAAGTTCGTCTGGGACAGCGAGGTTGCCGAGGTCCAGGGCGACCAGAAGCTCTCCGGGCTCAAGCTGCGCAACATCAAGACCGGCGAGCTGTCGGAGCTGCCGGTGACCGGTCTGTTCATCGCGATCGGCCACGACCCGCGCACCGAGCTCTTCAAGGGTCAGCTGGACCTCGACGAGGAGGGGTACCTGAAGGTCGCCTCCCCGTCCACCCGCACCAACGTGACCGGGGTCTTCGGCGCCGGTGACGTGGTCGACCACACCTACCGGCAGGCGATCACCGCGGCCGGCACCGGCTGCTCCGCCGCTCTCGACGCCGAGCGCTTCCTCGCCGCCCTCGCGGACGAGGACAAGGCCGAGCCCGAGAAGACCGCCGCCGTCTGAATCGCCGCCGTCCGACCCTCGCCCACTCCCGCCTCACCGCACGACCAAGTTAAGGAGCCCGCCGTGGCCGGCACTCTGAAGAACGTGACCGACGACTCCTTCGAGCAGGACGTCCTCAAGAACGACAAGCCCGTCCTGGTCGACTTCTGGGCCGCCTGGTGCGGTCCCTGCCGCCAGATCGCCCCGTCGCTGGAGGCGATCGCCGCCGAGTACGGCGACAAGATCGAGATCGTCAAGCTCAACATCGACGAGAACCCGGGTACGGCTGCCAAGTACGGCGTCATGTCCATCCCGACGCTGAACGTCTACCAGAGCGGCGAAGTCGCCAAGACGATCGTGGGCGCCAAGCCGAAGGCCGCCATCGTGCGGGACCTCGAGGAGTTCATCGCCGAGTAGTCGGTAGGTGCCGTCGAACCGGCGGCGCATGTTTCACGTGAAACACGAATGGGCCAACCCCAACGGGTTGGCCCATTCGCATGAGGTGGGCTTCGCTGACCGCGCGCCCGCTACAACGGTCGCAGTGCCGGCTCCTTCTGGACCGCACCCAGAAGGCGGTCCAGTGCCATCTCCACGTCTTCCTTCCAGGAGAGGGTCGAGCGAAGGTCCAACCGCATACGGGGGTGCGTGGGGTGCTGCCGGACCGTCTTGAACCCCACGGCCAGGAGGTGGTCTGCGGGCAGCAGACAGGCCGGCTCCTTCCAGCGGGCGTCGCCGAACGCCTCGATCGCCTTGAAGCCGCGGCGCAGCAGATCCTTGGCGACCGTCTGGACCATCACCCGGCCCAGCCCCTGCCCCTGATAGCGGGGCAGGATGAACGCCGTCATGAGCTGGACGGCGTCAGGGGAGAGCGGACTCGTGGGAAAGGCCGTGGAGCGCGGCACGTAGGCCGGGGGCGCGTAGAGCACGAAGCCGACGGGGATGTCGTCGACGTAGACCACCCGGCCGCACGATCCCCAATCCAGCAGCACGGCGGAGATCCAGGATTCCTTCTCCAGTCCGGAGGTGCCGGCCTTTACCGCGGCCTCGCCGCTGACGGGATCCAACTCCCAGAAGACACACGAGCGGCAGCGCCGGGGAAGGTCCTCCAGGTTGTCCAGCGTGAGCGGTACGAGCCGACGCCCCATGAAAGCTGTTCCTCGCTTCCTTCGCCCGCCGCATCGCGAGCTGTCGTCAGGACGCTCCGTCTCCCGAGCAGGCTGCCGACGAATCCGCCGACCACCCCGATGCCCAGGCCCGCGCTCACCAGTCCGGTGCGGCTCATCGATCGCATGGCCCCTGTCTCCCCACTCAGAGTCCGCCAGGTGGATGCGCCATACCCACACGCATCGTATCCACGATGCGATTGCCTCGATACCGCCTCAAAGCAAAGAGCGGACCGCCTTCCGGTACCACCGGACGCCGTCCGCTCTTCAGCTCACTGGGCAGGAGTGACGATCAGTCGTCGGCTCCGTCGGCCGCACTCTCCTGCAGGCTCTGCTGGAGGGCCAGGCGCTCTCCGGGAGCGAGCGTGTTCAGAATCCGTTCGAGGTCCTCCGGGGAGGCGAACTCCACGGTGATCTTGCCCTTCTTCTGGCCCAGCTCGACCTTCACCCGCGTCTCGAAGCGGTCCGACAGTCGCGTCGCCAGCTCGTTGAACGCCGGGGAGACGCGTCCTCCGGCCCGAGGGCCCTTGGACCGCGAAGCCTTCTGGGGCCGGGACCCCATCAGCGTCACGATCTCTTCGACGGCCCGAACGGACAGCCCCTCCGCCACGATGCGGTGAGCGAGCCGGTCCTGCTCCTCCGAGTCCTCGACGGACAGCAGGGCTCGGGCGTGGCCGGCCGAGAGAACACCGGCGGCCACCCGCTTCTGCACGGCGGGCGAGAGCCTCAGCAGACGCAGCGTGTTGGAGACCTGCGGACGCGAACGCCCGATGCGGTCGGCCAGCTGGTCATGGGTGCAGTTGAAGTCCTTCAGGAGCTGGTCGTAGGCGGCCGCCTCTTCCAGCGGGTTCAGCTGCGCGCGGTGCAGGTTCTCCAGCAGCGCGTCGAGAAGCAGCTTCTCGTCGTCGGTGGCCCGGACGATCGCCGGGATGGCCTCGAGGCCGGCCTCACGGCAGGCACGCCAGCGCCGCTCACCCATGATCAGCTCGTAGCGGGCGGGCCCGAGCTGCCGAACGACGACGGGCTGGAGGAGACCGACCTCCCTGATGGAGGTGATCAGCTCGTGGAGCGCGTCTTCGTCGAAGACCTCACGCGGCTGGCGCGGGTTCGGCGTGATGGAGTCCAGGGGAAGCTCAGCGAAGTGAGCCCCCACCGGGGGCGCGGGCGTTTCCGCGGCTGGGCTCGCCGGGGGCTCCTCTGTTTCATGTGAAACAGACGGCAGCGTGGCCACCTTCGCCGCGGCGACCCCTCGGTCCGACAGCAGCGGTACCGCGGCCGGAGAAGTGGAAGCCTGGCTCCCCCTCGCGGCCGGAGCCGGCTCCTTCTCGGTCGGGGCAGCAGGGATCAGTGCGCCGAGCCCACGGCCCAGCCCCCTCCGTCGCTCGCTCACTGGATGCCCTCCACCATGTTCGGATCGTTCTGGGCGCCGATGTGGGCCTGGCTGGCGTCGTAGTTGATGCCAATGCCCCTCAGCGCGATTTCTCGGGCGGCCTCAAGGTAGGACAGGGCGCCGCTCGATCCAGGATCGTAGGTCAGCACCGTCTGCCCGTAGCTCGGCGCCTCGGAGATCCGGACCGAGCGGGGAATGCTCGTCCGCAGTACCTCGTCACCGAAATGGGTGCGCACCTCTTCCGCGACCTGCGAGGCGAGACGCGTCCGACCGTCGTACATGGTGAGCAGGATGGTCGACACATGCAGGGTCGGGTTGAGGTGGCCTCGTACCAGGTCGACGTTGCGCAGCAGCTGCCCCAGTCCCTCCAGCGCGTAGTACTCGCACTGGATGGGGATGAGGACCTCCTGGCCGGCGACGAGCGCGTTGACGGTCAGCAGGCCCAGCGACGGCGGGCAGTCGATGAGGACGTAGTCCAGCGGCTGCTCATAAGCCTGGATCGCCCGCTGCAGCCGGCTCTCCCGGGCCACCAGGGAGACCAGTTCGATCTCCGCACCGGCGAGATCGATGGTGGCTGGAGCGCAGAAGAGGCCTTCGACGTCCGGCACGGGCTGGACGACATCGGCGAGAGGCTTGCTCTCGACCAGGACGTCGTAGATCGAGGGAACCTCGGCGTGGTGGTCGATCCCCAGCGCGGTGGAGGCGTTGCCCTGCGGGTCGAGGTCGATCACCAGGACGCGGCCGCCGTGCAGAGCCAGCGAAGCGGCGAGGTTGACGGTCGTCGTCGTCTTGCCGACGCCGCCCTTCTGGTTGGCGACCACGATGACTCGGGTCTGCTCGGGTCGTGGCAGGCCTTCACCGGCCCGCCCCAGAGCTTCCACCGCCAGCTGGGCAGCACGACCGATGGGAGTGTCGTCCATCGGGGGCGGTGTTTCACGTGAAACATCCGCCCCCATCGACTCGGTACGGGGACCGGGGACCGGATCGGTCATCGGTCCCGCGATGTTGGCGTCGGACCGCAAGGATTCACTCTCCTCGACTTCAGGCTCGCAATGAACAGAGCCTCCCATGCCTTCGGGGTCGTGAACCAGTGAGGCCTGTTGTTCTGTGGAGAAATCCACCTCTGTGGACAACTCCGCTGCCTTTCCGAGTGAACCGAGAGGCTTGCGGTCACGAGGTTCGGCCGCAGCGCGGCCCCTACTGATGATGCCGTGCAGCAGTGAGCGACGTTTCACGTGAAACACGATGCACAGCTACAGCGACCGGATCTTCGCGACACTCCGGCTTGCACGGGTTTGGCAGCTTGGGTGGAGTACGTCTCGTTCTCAGTACGACCCCGAGACGTCACCCCCAGGAGTCAGCGACGACGCCGTGCCCGTCCCGTTCGAGCGGCCTTGGCCCGCTTGGCGGCGAACCGCACACCGCCGGGGCTCTCACCGACCTCCACCCGGACCACGGTGGACGGCGGATCCACCACGCCGTCGCCGACATGAAGGATGGACGTCGACACCGCACCGAGCTTGCTGAGGGCCGTCGCGGCCGACTTCAGCTCCTCCTCGGCGGTGTCCCCCTTGAGGGCGAGCATCTCGCCGTAGGGACGAAGCAGGGGGATACCCCAGGTGGCCAGCCGGTCCAGCGGAGCCACGGCACGGGCGGTCACCACATGGACCGGCGGCAGCTTGCCCATGACCTCCTCGGCCCGGCCACGCACCACCGTGACGTGGTCCAGGCCCAGCAGCTCGACCACCTCGGTGAGGAAGTTGGTGCGCCGCAGCAGGGGCTCCAGCAGGGTGATGTTCAGGTCGTTCCGGACCAGGGCCAGCGGGATACCCGGCAGGCCGGCTCCGGAGCCGACGTCGCACACCGTCACCCCCTCAGGAACCGCCTCCGAGAGGACCGCGCAGTTCAGCAGATGCCGTTCCCACAGGCGGGGCACTTCGCGCGGGCCGATCAGGCCGCGCTGCACTCCCGCCTCGGCGAGCAGCTCCGCATAGCGAACCGCATCGGCGAAGCGCTCACCGAACACTTCCCGCGCCTGTTCGGGCGCGGGGGGAAGCTCCGCTGCCTCCGTCACGGGGACCGTCCTTCCGTACAGCGCCGGGCTTCGTGCACCGGCCACCAGAACTACCAGGCTGACAAAGTTCGGCCCCGTCTGCAGGCAGACGGGGCCGTAAAACGAGAGGGGCCGATCAGGCGGGCAGTACGACGACGAAGCGCTGCGGCTCCTCGCCCTCGGACTCACTGCGCAGCCCTGCGGTCTTGACCGCGTCGTGCACGACCTTGCGCTCGAACGGCGTCATCGGCTTGAGCTTCACCGGCTCGCCCGTGCTCTTGACCTCGGCGGCGGCCTTGGCGCCCAGCTCCGACAGCTCGGCGCGCTTATTGGCCCGGTAGCCCGCGATGTCCAGCATCAGCCGACTGCGGTCACCGGTCTCCCGGTGCACGGCCAGGCGCGTGAGCTCCTGAAGAGCCTCGAGCACCTCGCCGTCCCGGCCGACCAGTTTCTGCAGGTCACGGCTGCCGGCGTCGCTGATGATCGACACAGAGGCGCGGTCGGCCTCGACGTCCATGTCGATGTCGCCGTCGAGGTCGGCGATGTCGAGCAGGCCCTCCAGGTAGTCCGCCGCGATCTCGCCCTCCTGCTCCAGGCGGGTCAGGGTGTCTGCACCCTCGGCAGCGGCGGAGGTGGTGCCTTCCGTCACGGGATGGGCTCCTTCTTACTTCTTGGACGGGGACTTGGGCCGCTGCGGGCCACCCTTGCGCTGCCCGGACTGGGCCTTGCTGCGGGTGCCGGAGCCGGGCTTCTGGGGCTGCTTGGCAGCAGCGGGCTTGACGTCGTCCTGCGGCTCGTCGGTGGACTTCTCCAGCGAGGGCCCCTCGTCCGCCTGCTTGGTCGGGCCGGACTGACGCTGAGCCTTGCTCTGGCGCTTGGGCTGCTGACGCCGCACGGCGGTGGCGGTGGCGGTCGTCGTACCGTCCTCGGCCTGTGCCAGGGCCTGGCTCTCGCTCTTCACCACGGTGCCGTCGGCCTGGGCCGCGAGGCCCGCCTTGGTGAGGCCGTTGATGAACTTGCGCTCGGACTCGTTGCGGTCGCGGCCCTTGGCGACGATCGCCTTGACGATGGTCTTCTCGCTGCGGCGGCGGATCTTGCCGTGCTGGGTGACGTGCTTGGTCAGCCGCTCGAGGTAGGCGGCCTGGGCCTTGGAACCCGGGGTCGGGTTGTTGTGGATGACGTACATCTGCTGGCCCATGGTCCACACGTTGGTGGTCAGCCAGTAGATGAGGACACCGACCGGGAAGTTGATACCGAAGACGGCGAACATGATGGGGAAGACGTACATCAGCATCTTCTGCTGCTGCATGAACGGCGTCTTCACCGTGGTGTCGACGTTCTTCGTCATCAGCTGGCGCTGCGTGTAGAACTGCGACGCCGACATCATGACGATCATGACCACGGTCACGACGCGGACGTCGGTGACCGAGGCGCCCAGGGCCTCGATCGTGCTGGCGCTGTCCTTGAACTTCGCGGCCAGCGGGGCACCGAAGATGTGCGCCTTACGGGCGCTCTCCAGCAGCGACGCGTTGATGACGCCGATGGTCTGGCCCGAGGCGATGCCGTTGAGCACGTGATACAGGGCGAAGAAGAACGGCGACTGCGCCAGGATGGGAAGGCACGAGGAGAGCGGGTTGGTACCCGACTCCTTGTACAGCTTCATCATCTCTTCGGACTGGCGCTGCTTGTCGTTCTTGTAGCGCTCCTGGATCTTCTTCATCTCGGGCTGGAGCGTCTGCATGGCCCGGGTCGCCTTGATCTGCTTCACGAAGAGCGGGATCAGGCAGATGCGGATCAGGATCACCAGGGACACGATGGACAGGCCCCAGGCCCATCCGGTGTCAGGGCCGAAGATGGCGCCGTACACCGTGTGGAACTGGACGATGACCCACGAGACGGGTGTCGTGATGAAGCTGAAAAGACTGGCAATCGTGTCCACTAATCATGCTCCTTGGGCATGGGACGAAGTCTCTGCGGCCGGGCTCGAGGAGAGCTCGGATCGAGTCCTCTCCTCGGTGGCCGGTTCGGCGGCGGAGGTTCCGCCCTTGCGTGCGCGCCAAGCGTTGCGCAGCATTTCGTGCCACCGCGGGCGCTTGCGCGGCGGGACATGGTCCACACCGCCGAGCGACCACGGATTGCACCGGAGGATGCGCCAGGCGGTGAGTGCCGTTCCCTTGATCGCACCGTGCCGGTCGATGGCCGTGTAGCCATAGTGGGAGCACGACGGGTAGTACTTGCACACCGGCCCAAGGAGTGGACTGATCGTCCACTGGTACAGCTTGATCAGGGCCAGCAGTGGGTACTTCATCGCGCGCCCCCTCCCAGCAGCCGCTCCAAGGCGGCATCCAGGTCTCGGGCCAGCTGTGCGTGGTCTGCGTCGCCCGCTCCGGGCAGCGCTCGTACGACTACCAGGCTACCGGGGGGGAAAACAGCGACTCGGTCACGCATCAGGTGGCGCAGTCTGCGCTTGACTTGGTTGCGCACGACCGCTCCACCCACTGCCTTGCTCACGACGAAACCCGCACGCGTCGGGGGAGCGCTCTCCCCAGGCGCGTGCGGGTCCGTGGCACCGCTACGAAGGTGGACGACGAGGGTCGGGCGACCGGCCCGGCGACCTCGTCGTACCGCGGTCGCGAAATCCTCGCGCCGCCTCAGCCGGTTCTCGGTGGGCAGCACGACGTCATGACCTGATCGAATCAGGCGGACAGGCTGGCGCGACCCTTGCTGCGGCGGTTCGCGAGAATCGCGCGGCCGGCACGGGTGCGCATCCGCAGGCGGAAGCCGTGGGTCTTCGCGCGACGACGGTTGTTCGGCTGGAAGGTGCGCTTGCTCACTCGGGGGCTCCAGAGAAAATCGGTAGTGGCGGGGTGCCGTCCTGGCTGTCACCGTGCGCCCACGAGTAGCTCGCGTCACGCCCGAGTGCACCGCTTCCCGATCACCTGCTAGTGATCTGTGCCCATCGGAGGCAGGCGGCAGCAGCCATCGACAACTCGACCTGGTTACGGTACGCGGGGCTGCGCCATTCGGTCAAACCAGCAGCCAGGAGGGACACTGTCCACAGGCTGGGGACAACAACTTGAACCCTACCCGCCGCGCTGACTACCGTGGCTGAACTCCGATTCGTTCCCTTGTCCCCGCCCGAGCGGGATCGCCCCACCTTCCACCCGATCTTCATCCCGAACCCCGTCCCCGAACCACACGTTCGTGGGACCTGCGAGAGAGCGTGCCCTGTGGCTGACGTACCTGCCGATCTTGCCGCAGTGTGGCCACGAGTACTGGAGCAGCTCCTCGGTGAGGGCCGCGGCCAGGGTGTCGAGACGAAGGACGAGCACTGGATCCGGCGCTGCCAGCCGCTCGCGCTGGTGGCGGACACCGCCCTGCTCGCCGTGCCGAACGAATTCGCGAAGGGCGTACTGGAAGGCCGTCTCGCGCCGATCGTGAGCGAGACCCTCAGCCGCGAGTGCGGACGTCCCATCCGCATCGCGATCACCGTCGACGACTCCGCGGGCGAGCCGCCGGCCCCCGCGTCGTCCACGCCCCAGCCGCAGCCGCGCTACGACGAGCCCGAGCCGCAGCCCGGACCGTACGAGGGCTACGGCCGCCACCGCGCGGCCGATCCGCAGCAGGGTGGCGAACCGCCGTCGCGCGGGGACCAGCTCCCCACCGCGCGGCCCGCGTACCCCTCCGAGTACCAGCGGCCCGAGCCCGGCGCCTGGCCGCGCCCCGCACGGGACGAGTACGGCGGCTGGCAGCAGCCGCGGCTCGGTTTCCCCGACCGCGACCCCTATGCCTCCTCACCGCAGGACCCCTACGGCGGTTCCTCCCAGGACGGCTACGGCCCGCCGTCGCAGGACTACCGTTCGCCGGGCCGGGAGCGCCAGGCGTACGAGCAGCAGCGCGGCGAGTACGACGGCCACCGCTCCGAGTACGACCGCCCGGACGACCGCCGGGACCGGCAGGACTACGAGCGCAAGGACCGCCAGGACTACGAACGTCCGGACGACCGCCGGGACCGGCAGGACTACGACCGCCCCGACTACGACACCCCGCGCGCCGACTACGACCAGCGCGACCCGGTCCGCCGGGAGCTGCCCGACCAGCCGCCGGGCGCCGGCCCCGCGCACCGCGGCGGCCCGGTCCGTCCGAACCTGCCGTCGGCCGGTGCGGGCGGCGCCCCCGGACCGCTGGCCGCGCAGCCCGCGCCGGCGAGCGGTCCCGGTGAGCCCACCGCGCGGCTGAACCCCAAGTACCTCTTCGACACCTTCGTCATCGGCGCCTCCAACCGGTTCGCGCACGCGGCCGCCGTGGCCGTCGCCGAAGCACCGGCGAAGGCGTACAACCCCCTGTTCATCTACGGGGAGTCGGGGCTCGGCAAGACGCACCTGCTGCACGCCATCGGGCACTACGCGCGCAGCCTCTACCCGGGCACGCGGGTGCGGTACGTCAGCTCCGAGGAGTTCACCAACGAGTTCATCAACTCCATCCGCGACGGCAAGGGCGACAGCTTCCGCAAGCGCTACCGCGAGATGGACATCCTGCTCGTCGACGACATCCAGTTCCTCGCGGACAAGGAGTCGACGCAGGAGGAGTTCTTCCACACCTTCAACACGCTCCACAACGCCAACAAGCAGATCGTGCTGTCCTCCGACCGGCCGCCCAAGCAGCTCGTCACGCTGGAGGACCGGCTGCGGAACCGTTTCGAGTGGGGTCTGATCACCGACGTCCAGCCGCCCGAGCTGGAGACGCGCATCGCGATCCTGCGCAAGAAGGCGGTACAGGAACAGCTCAACGCCCCGCCGGAGGTACTGGAGTTCATCGCCTCCCGGATCTCGCGCAACATCCGCGAACTGGAGGGCGCGCTGATCCGGGTGACGGCGTTCGCGTCGCTCAACCGGCAGCCGGTGGACCTGGGTCTGACCGAGATCGTGCTGAAGGACCTGATCCCCGGCGGCGAGGACTCCGCTCCGGAGATCACGGCGCCGGCCATCATGGCGGCCACCGCCGACTACTTCGGTCTGACGGTGGAGGACCTGTGCGGCACCTCGCGCGGCCGCGCGCTGGTCACCGCCCGGCAGATCGCCATGTACCTGTGCCGTGAGCTGACCGACCTGTCGCTGCCGAAGATCGGCGCGCAGTTCGGCGGCCGCGACCACACGACGGTCATGCACGCCGACCGCAAGATCCGCGCGCTGATGGCCGAGCGGCGCTCGATCTACAACCAGGTGACCGAGCTGACGAACCGCATCAAGAACGGCTGATCCGGCCACAGGACCACACGGCAGGGCGCCCCCGGGAGGAGATCCCGGGGGCGCCCTGCCGTGTGGGCGGAAAGCCTCCCGCGCGCTCGCCGGCACCCGGCCGCGCGCTGCCACGACGGCGGCGGACGGGCGGCGGACCGGCCGCGGGCGGGCACCGGTCCGGCACCGGACGGGCACCAGACGGGCCTCAGACGGGCTCCGGACCGGCTCCGGACCGGCTCCGGAGGTGCTCCGGAGGGGCTCCGGAGGGGCTCCGGAGGGGCTGCCGGCAGGGCGTCGCCGTCCGCCGTTCGTTCCTCCAGGGCCACCGGGTGTTCGAATACCTGCGTGGTTACGGCCCCCCTCCACAGATTCGCCGACTTTCTTCCCTCCACATCCTGGGGACTGTGGAGTTGTCCCGAACCGCGTCCACAGGCGCCCTGAGGAAGTGACGTTCGCGCAGCTCAGTGGCCTGTGGAATCGTGGACGACGGATCTCCACAGACTGTGGACGAGACGGAGATCCACAGGCTGTGCACGGAGTTGTCCACGGGCGGCCCACAGGCTGGAGCGGGTTGTCCCCAGCGATCCCCAGCTTCTCCACATGGCTGTCCACTGTTCGGCAACGCGACGCACCAGATCACCGCGTCGAGTGAAAGCCGTCACACGAGGCTGCCGGATTGGGGTGTGGGAAACGTGGGTAAAGCTGGGGACGCAGCTGGGGAGAACTGCGCTCGGGCTGTGGGCGGTGTGTGCAGAACTTTCCGTTCTCCACAGAGACCCTGAGTTGTCCACCGTCTCCGCCCACAGGGTCAGTGGACAAAATTCCGGCTCTGAGCTGGGAAAACGTGGTTATCCACGGTATCCACAGCCCCTACTACTACTCCCAACTAGAGAGAGCTGGGAATCCGTTTCGAAGCGGGGCCTGTGCACAACTCGCCGTCTCGAGCCCGGCTGCCCCCCGGAGCGACTTGACCCCGACAGGCACCTACTGTCAGTGCGGTGCGTCAGACTGGTCCCCGGTGTCCTTCCCGTCGCAGTGGGCGGTGACACCGAGTCGGAGGACTCAGTAGCAACAGCAGGAGGCGGCTTACGGTGAAGATCCGGGTGGAACGCGACGTACTCGCGGAGGCAGTGGCCTGGGCGGCACGCAGCCTCCCGGCCCGTCCGCCGGCGCCTGTCCTCGCCGGCCTGCTGCTGAAGGCCGAGGACGGCCAGCTGAGCCTGTCGAGCTTCGACTACGAGGTCTCCGCGAAGGTCAGCGTCGAGGCCGAGGTCGACGAGGACGGCACCGTCCTTGTCTCCGGCCGCCTGCTCGCCGACATCTCCCGCGCCCTCCCCAACCGGCCGGTGGAGATCTCCACAGACGGTGTACGGGCGACCGTGGTCTGCGGTTCCTCGCGGTTCACACTCCACACCCTGCCTGTGGAGGAGTACCCGGCGCTGCCGCAGATGCCGAACGCGACGGGCACCGTGCCCGGCGAGGTCTTCGCGGCCGCCGTGTCCCAGGTGGCCATCGCCGCCGGCCGGGACGACACCCTGCCCGTCCTCACCGGTGTGCGCATCGAGATCGAGGGCGACACCGTCACCCTGGCCTCCACCGACCGCTACCGCTTCGCGGTCCGCGAGTTCCTGTGGAAGCCGGAGAACCCGGACGTCTCCGCGGTCGCCCTGGTGCCCGCCAAGACGCTCCAGGACACCGCCAAGGCCCTGACCAGCGGTGACAGCGTCATCCTCGCGCTGTCCGGCTCGGGCGCCGGCGAGGGCCTGATCGGTTTCGAGGGCGCCGGGCGGCGTACGACGACCCGTCTTCTCGAAGGCGACCTGCCGAAGTACCGCACGCTTTTCCCGACCGAGTTCAACTCCGTCGCGGTGATCGAGACCGCCCCCTTCGTGGAGGCCGTCAAGCGTGTGGCCCTGGTCGCCGAGCGGAACACCCCGGTGCGGCTGAGCTTCGAGCAGGGTGTGCTGATCCTGGAGGCCGGCTCCAGCGACGACGCACAGGCTGTGGAAAGGGTGGACGCCCAGCTGGACGGCGACGACATCTCGATCGCCTTCAACCCCACGTTCCTGCTGGACGGCCTGAGCGCGATCGACTCCCCGGTGGCGCAGCTGTCGTTCACGACGTCCACCAAGCCGGCGCTCCTCAGCGGCAAGCCCGCGCTGGACGCCGAGGCGGACGAGGCCTACAAGTACCTGATCATGCCGGTGCGGCTCAGCGGCTGAGGCCGTCCACAGCTGTGCACAGTCGCCGGGCACCGTTGCGGTGCCCGGCACCGTGACCGGGCGACGAGCCCCGCAGCCGGATGGGATTCCGCAGGTCAGGCCGTGCGTGTGAGCGCGTATGCCCACAACTGTGCACGCGCGTCCGGGTTTAGGCTCGGCTCGGCACTCCGGTGCCTGTCACGGCACACACCGACCTAAGGAACACAACTGATGGAGCTCGGTCTCGTCGGCCTCGGCAAGATGGGCGGCAACATGCGCGAGCGGATCCGCCGCGCGGGCCACACCGTCATCGGGTACGACCGCAACGCGGACCTCGCGGACGTCCACAGCCTCGAGGAGCTTGTGGGCAAGCTCTCCGCTCCCCGCGTGGTCTGGGTGATGGTTCCGGCCGGCGAGGCCACCCAGACCACGGTCGACCAGCTGGCCGAGCTGCTGGAGCCCGGTGACGTGGTCGTGGACGGCGGCAACTCCCGCTGGACGGACGACGAGAAGCACGCCGGGGAACTGGCCGCCAAGGGCATAGGTTTCGTGGACTGCGGCGTCTCCGGCGGCGTCTGGGGCCTGGAGAACGGGTACGCGCTGATGTACGGCGGCGACGCCGAGAACGTCGCCAAGGTGCAGCCGGTCTTCGACGCGCTCAAGCCGGAGGGCGACTTCGGCTCGGTGCACGCCGGCAAGGTCGGCGCGGGCCACTTCGCGAAGATGGTCCACAACGGCATCGAGTACGCCATGATGCAGGCCTACGCCGAGGGCTGGGAGCTGCTGGAGAAGGTCGACTCCGTCACGGACGTGCGCGAGGTCTTCCGCTCCTGGCAGGAGGGCACGGTCATCCGCTCCTGGCTGCTCGACCTCGCGGTGAACGCGCTGGACGAGGACGAGCACCTCGACGGCCTGCGCGGTTTCGCCCAGGACTCCGGTGAGGGACGCTGGACCGTGGAGGCCGCCATCGACAACGCGGTGCCGCTGCCCGCGATCACCGCCTCGCTGTTCGCGCGGTTCGCCTCCCGGCAGGAGGACTCGCCGCAGATGAAGATGATCGCCGCGCTGCGCAACCAGTTCGGCGGCCACGCCGTAGAGAAGAAGTAATCCACAGGATCCCTCCGGGATCCACAACCCTGGGGGAGGTCGGCGGACGACCATGCACGTCACGCATCTTTCGCTGGCCGACTTCCGCTCGTACGCCCGGGCCGAGGTCCCTCTCGACCCGGGCGTCACCGCCTTCGTCGGCCCCAACGGGCAGGGCAAGACGAATCTCGTCGAGGCCGTCGGCTACCTCGCCACCCTCGGCAGCCACCGGGTCGCCTCGGACGCCCCGCTGGTCCGCATGGGCGCCGAGCGCGCGGTCGTCCGGGCGCAGGTCCGCCAGGGCGAGCGGCAGCAGCTGATCGAGCTGGAGCTGAACCCGGGCAAGGCCAACCGGGCCCGCATCAACCGTTCCTCGCAGGTCAGGCCGCGGGACGTGCTGGGGATCGTGCGGACGGTGCTGTTCGCGCCCGAGGACCTCGCGCTGATCAAGGGCGACCCCGGTGAGCGGCGCCGGTTCCTGGACGAGCTGATCACCGCGCGCTCCCCGCGCATGGCGGGGGTGCGCTCCGACTACGAGCGGGTGCTCAAGCAGCGCAACACGCTGCTGAAGTCCGCCGCTCTCGCGCGCCGGCACGGCGGGCGTTCCATGGACCTGTCCACCCTGGACGTGTGGGACCAGCATCTGGCCCGTGCGGGCGCCGAGTTGCTCGCCCGGCGCCTGGACCTGATCGCCGCGCTGCAGCCGCTGGCGGACAAGGCGTACGAGCAGCTGGCCCCCGGCGGTGGTCCGGTGGCGCTGGAGTACAAGCCGTCGGCGCCCGGTGAGGCCCACACGCGCGAGGATCTCCACGGTCAGCTGATGGCGGCCCTGGCAGAGGCGCGCAAGCAGGAGATCGAGCGGGGTGTGACCCTCGTTGGCCCGCACCGGGACGATCTCGTTCTCAGACTCGGTCAGCTGCCCGCCAAGGGGTACGCGTCGCACGGCGAGTCGTGGTCGTACGCGCTCGCGCTGCGGCTGGCCTCGTACGACCTGCTGCGCGCGGAGGGCAACGAGCCGGTGCTGGTCCTGGACGACGTCTTCGCCGAGCTGGACGCGCGCCGCCGGGAGCGGCTGGCGGAGCTGGTCGCGCCCGGTGAGCAGGTGCTGGTCACCGCCGCCGTGGACGACGACGTACCCCATGTGCTGGCCGGTGCGCGGTACGCGGTGGCCGGCGGGACGGTGGAGCGCGTATGAGCACCGGGGAACCCGCGCCGAAGAAGGACGAGCCGTCGGGCGTCGACCTCGCGCGCGTGGCGTTGCGCGCGGCGAAGGAGCAGGCACGCGCGCGCGGTGACGCGGCGCGGCAGAAGAAGCAGGCGCGGCGCGGCGGTGGGCTGCGCTCGGGCGCGCGGGCCGACGGCCGTGACCCGATGGCGCTCGGGGCGGCGATCAACCGGCTGCTCACCGAGCGGGGCTGGGAGACGCCGGCCGCGGTGGGCGGGGTCATGGGCCGCTGGCCGCAGATCGTGGGCGAGGACCTGGCGAAGCACTGCGTGCCGCAGCGGTACGACGAGGACGAGCGGGTGCTGTCGGTCAGCTGCGACTCGACGGCCTGGGCGACCCAGTTGCGGCTGCTCGCCCCGACGCTGGTGGCCCGGCTCAACGAGGACCTCGGCCACGGCACGGTCCGGCTGATCAAGGTGAACGGTCCGGGAGGTCCGGCCCGGCGTTACGGCCCGCTGAGGGCTCCGGGGAGCACCGGTCCCGGCGACACCTACGGGTGACGTACATCACGTCGGACGGTCCCCGTGCGGTGCCTTCGCGGCCCGCGCCGCGGTGCCGTGCACAGGTGTGGATCACGTGCTGACCCGCCAGTAGCCAAGGGTTGACGGCTCGAAGCGCTGAGTGCCGCTGTGAGCCCCTTGGAGCCCCCTTCCGCATATCGGTACCCGGCCGAGACCGGTTCAGGGCGGCACATGGGGACTCAGGTACCGGCAAACCCCCATCACTGTCGGCGCTACCGGTAGACTGGGAGACAATCCCGCCCCAGTCGTGGGGACGTCCGGGAAAAGCTGAGCAACGCTGATCAAGGCTTACCGACGCAACATGCCGCAGCCGCTCCGGTTGACCCTTCCCAGGAGGGGGCCCGCCCAGGAGCCTGGCTCGTGCTGTGCCAGAAAGGGCGCTTCGTGGCCGATTCCGGCAACCCCAACGAGAACATCCCGTCCACCGACGCCGGCGTCACCGGCGAGGCCGCGGCACCCGGCACGGCCTCCGCCTCCTACGACGCCAGCGCCATCACCGTGCTCGAAGGGCTGGACGCGGTCCGCAAGCGACCCGGCATGTACATCGGCTCGACCGGTGAGCGGGGACTGCACCACCTGGTGTACGAGGTCGTCGACAACTCGGTCGACGAGGCGCTGGCCGGTTACGCGGACACCATCGACGTGACGATCCTCGCCGACGGCGGCGTGCGCGTCGTCGACAACGGGCGTGGCATTCCGGTGGGCATCGTGCCCTCCGAGGGCAAGCCGGCTCTCGAGGTCGTGCTGACCGTGCTGCACGCGGGCGGCAAGTTCGGCGGCGGCGGCTACGCGGTCTCCGGCGGTCTGCACGGTGTCGGCGTCTCCGTGGTGAACGCGCTGTCGTCCAAGGTCTCCGTCGAGGTCAGGACCGACGGCCACCGCTGGACGCAGGACTACAAGATGGGCGTGCCGACCGCCCCGCTGGCCAAGCACGAGGCCATCGAGCGGACCGGTACGTCGGTCACGTTCTGGGCCGACCCGGAGATCTTCGAGACCACCGAGTACTCCTTCGAGACGCTGTCGCGGCGTTTCCAGGAGATGGCGTTCCTCAACAAGGGGCTGACGCTCAAGCTCACCGACGAGCGTGAGTCGGCGAAGGCCACCAGTGGTGCGGACGAAGCGGGCGCGGACGAGAAGGCCGAGGTCAAGTCGGTCACGTATCACTACGAGGGCGGCATCGTCGACTTCGTGAAGTACCTCAACTCCCGCAAGGGCGACGTGGTGCACCCCACCGTCATCGACCTGGAGGCGGAGGACAAGGACAAGAGCCTGTCCCTCGAGGTCGCGATGCAGTGGAACAGCGGCTACAGCGAGGGCGTGTACTCCTTCGCGAACATCATCCACACGCATGAGGGCGGTACGCACGAGGAGGGCTTCCGGGCGGCCCTCACGAGCCTGATCAACAAGTACGCGCGCGACAAGAAGCTGCTGCGCGAGAAGGACGACAACCTCACGGGTGACGACATCCGCGAGGGTCTGACCGCGATCATCTCGGTGAAGCTGAGCGAGCCGCAGTTCGAGGGCCAGACGAAGACCAAGCTGGGCAACACGGAGGCGAAGACCTTCGTGCAGCGGGCGGTCTACGAGCACCTCAACGACTGGCTGGACCGCAACCCGGTCGAGGCCGCGGACATCATCCGCAAGGGCATCCAGGCGGCCACCGCGCGCGTGGCGGCCCGCAAGGCCCGTGACCTGACCCGGCGCAAGGGTCTGCTGGAGTCGGCGTCCCTGCCGGGCAAGCTCTCCGACTGCCAGTCGAACGACCCCACCAAGTGCGAGATCTTCATCGTCGAGGGTGACTCCGCCGGCGGTTCGGCCAAGTCCGGCCGCAACCCGCAGTACCAGGCGATCCTCCCGATCCGCGGCAAGATCCTCAACGTCGAGAAGGCCAGGATCGACAAGATCCTGCAGAACCAGGAGATCCAGGCGCTGATCTCCGCGTTCGGTACGGGCGTGCACGAGGACTTCGACATCGAGAAGCTCCGCTATCACAAGATCATCCTGATGGCGGACGCCGACGTCGACGGCCAGCACATCAACACCCTGCTGCTGACCTTCCTGTTCCGCTTCATGCGGGACCTGGTCGAGCGCGGGCACGTGTACCTCTCCCGTCCTCCGCTGTACAAGATCAAGTGGGGCCGGGACGACATCGAGTACGCGTACTCGGACCGCGAGCGGGACGCGCTGCTGGAGATGGGCCGTCAGCGCGGCAAGCGCATCCGCGAGGACTCGATCCAGCGCTTCAAGGGTCTCGGCGAGATGAACGCCGAGGAGCTGCGTGTGACCACGATGGACCAGGAGCACCGGGTGCTCGGCCAGGTCACCCTCGACGACGCCGCCCAGGCCGACGACCTGTTCTCGGTGCTGATGGGCGAGGACGTCGAAGCCCGCCGCGCGTTCATCCAGCGCAACGCCAAGGACGTCCGCTTCCTCGACATCTGAGTCGGTCTCAGCTGACCGCACCAGGAAGGATCTTCACCAGCAATGGCCGACGAGAACACTCCCGAGACGCCTGAGACCGAGGGCGGCGAGATCACCCTGCGTGTCGAGCCCGTCGGGCTCGAGACGGAGATGCAGCGCTCGTACCTGGACTACGCGATGTCCGTCATCGTGTCCCGTGCGCTGCCCGACGTACGCGACGGACTCAAGCCGGTGCACCGCCGCGTGCTGTACGCGATGTACGACGGCGGCTACCGGCCCGAGCGCGGTTTCTACAAGTGCGCCCGCGTCGTCGGCGACGTCATGGGCAACTACCACCCGCACGGCGACTCCTCGATCTACGACGCCCTGGTGCGCCTCGCCCAGCCGTGGTCGATGCGGATGCCGCTGGTGGACTCCAACGGCAACTTCGGCTCCCCGGGCAACGACCCGGCGGCGGCGATGCGCTACACCGAGTGCAAGATGGCACCGCTGTCGATGGAGATGGTCCGTGACATCGACGAGGAGACCGTCGACTTCACGGACAACTACGACGGCCGCTCCCAGGAGCCGACCGTCCTGCCGTCGCGGTTCCCGAACCTGCTGATCAACGGCTCGGCCGGTATCGCGGTCGGCATGGCCACCAACATCCCGCCGCACAACCTGCGCGAGGTCGCGGCCGGCGCCCAGTGGTACCTGGAGAACCCGGAGGCCTCGCACGAGGAGCTGCTGGACGCGCTCATCGAGCGGATCAAGGGCCCGGACTTCCCGACCGGCGCCCTGGTGGTGGGCCGCAAGGGCATCGAGGAGGCGTACCGCACCGGTCGCGGCTCCATCACGATGCGCGCGGTGGTCGAGGTCGAGGAGATCCAGAACCGCCAGTGCCTGGTGGTGACCGAGCTGCCGTACCAGGTGAACCCCGACAACCTGGCGCAGAAGATCGCCGACCTGGTGAAGGACGGGAAGATCGGCGGCATCGCCGACGTCCGTGACGAGACCTCGTCCCGTACGGGCCAGCGCCTGGTCATCGTGCTGAAGCGGGACGCGGTCGCCAAGGTCGTGCTGAACAACCTGTACAAGCACACCGACCTGCAGACGAACTTCGGCGCCAACATGCTGGCGCTGGTCGACGGCGTGCCGCGCACGCTGTCCCTGGACGCGTTCATCCGTCACTGGGTGACGCACCAGATCGAGGTCATCGTCCGCCGGACCCGGTTCCGGCTGCGCAAGGCCGAGGAGCGGGCGCACATCCTGCGCGGTCTGCTGAAGGCCCTGGACGCCATCGACGAGGTCATCGCGCTGATCCGGCGCAGTGACACCGTCGAGATCGCGCGCGGCGGCCTGATGGGCCTCCTGGAGATCGACGAGATCCAGGCCAACGCGATCCTCGAGATGCAGCTGCGCCGGCTGGCCGCCCTGGAGCGCCAGAAGATCGTCCAGGAGCACGACGAGCTCCAGGCGAAGATCAACGAGTACAACGAGATCCTCGCCTCGCCGGTCCGCCAGCGCGGGATCGTCAGCGAGGAGCTGGCGGCGATCGTCGAGAAGTACGGCGACGACCGGAAGACCAAGCTGATCCCGTACGAGGGCGACATGTCCATCGAGGACCTGATCGCCGAGGAGGACATCGTCGTCACCGTCACGCGCGGTGGCTACGTCAAGCGGACCAAGACGGACGACTACCGGGCGCAGAAGCGCGGCGGCAAGGGCGTGCGCGGCACGAAGCTGAAGGAAGACGACATCGTCGACCACTTCTTCGTCTCCACCACGCACCACTGGCTGCTGTTCTTCACGAACAAGGGCCGCGTGTACCGGGCGAAGGCGTACGAGCTCCCGGAGGCCGGCCGCGACGCGCGCGGTCAGCACGTGGCGAACCTGCTCGCCTTCCAGCCGGACGAGGCGATCGCCGAGATCCTCGCGATCCGGGACTACGAGGCGGCGCCTTACCTGGTCCTCGCCACGAAGTCCGGTCTGGTCAAGAAGACGCCTCTGAAGGATTACGATTCGCCCCGCGCCGGCGGTGTGATCGCGATCAATCTGCGTGAGCGGGAGGACGGAACCGACGACGAACTGATCGGTGCCGAACTCGTCTCGGCCGACGACGATCTCCTTCTGGTCAGCAGGAAGGCGCAGTCGATCAGGTTCACCGCCTCGGACGACACGTTGCGACCGATGGGCCGTGCGACCTCGGGCGTCAAGGGCATGAGTTTCCGTGAGACGGACGAGCTTCTCTCGATGAATGTCGTTCGACCCGGTACGTTCGTGTTCACCGCTACGGACGGCGGGTACGCGAAGCGGACCGCCGTCGACGAGTACCGCGTCCAGGGTCGCGGCGGCCTCGGTATCAAGGCCGCCAAGATCGTGGAGGATCGCGGTTCGCTGGTCGGCGCGCTGATTGTCGAGGAGAGCGACGAGATCCTCGCCATCACCCTGTCCGGCGGTGTGATTCGTACGCGAGTCAGCGAGGTCAGGGAGACGGGCCGTGACACCATGGGCGTCCAACTGATCAACCTGGGCAAGCGCGATGCCGTGGTCGGTATCGCACGTAACGCCGAGGCGGGGCGCGAGGCGGAGGAGGTCGACGGCGGGGACGTCGTCGACGAGACCGCCGAGGCCGCCGCGCCCACCGGCACGGACGAGGGTGAGGCGCCCTCGGCCGAGTAGCACGAGGAGTGAGTCATCGTGAGCGGAGCCACGGGCGCCGGATCGGCCGGTACCCCCACGGGTACGGAAACGGGCGGCGGCCGTGGCTCCGCCGCGCAGGGGACGGGTGCGGCGGACCCGCACACGACCCAGCTGAGGGCGGTCAAGTCCTCGGCGAAGGACTCGCCCTCCACCGACACGCCGGCACCCCAGGGGGGAACAGTGACGGACACCCGAGGCCCGCAGACCCAGGCCGGCGCGGGCCCGGCCGAGGGGCAGACGTCCTCCCCGCTCCCCGGTGAGCGGCGCTCCGAGCAGCACTCCGGGCCGTACCACCCGCCGCAGGCGTACCCGGCGCAGACGCCGACCGGTGCCGTACGCCGGCCGCGCACCGGCGCACGGACCGCGCCGCGCACCCGCAAGGCACGGCTGCGCGTGGCCAAGGCCGACCCGTGGTCGGTGATGAAGGTCAGCTTCCTGCTCTCCATCGCGCTGGGCATCTGCACGGTCGTCGCCTCGGCGGTGCTGTGGATGGTCATGGACGCGATGGGCGTGTTCTCGACCGTCGGCGGCACGATCTCGGAGGCGACCGGCTCCAACGAGGCCAACGGCTTCGACCTGCAGTCCTTCCTCTCCCTGCCGCACGTGCTGACGTTCGCGTCGATCATCGCGGTCATCGACGTCGTCCTCGCCACGGCCCTCGCCACGCTGGGCGCCTTCATCTACAACCTGTCCGCGGGCTTCGTGGGCGGCGTCGAACTGACGCTGGCCGAGGACGAGTGACCCACCTCCCGGACCTGCCCGACAGCCCTCCGACAACCGATTTTGGGACTGCCGCCCTCGTGCGCTAATCTTCAGGAGTCAGCGCGCGGGACACACCGCAGAGCGCGGCGGGGCTATAGCTCAGTTGGTTAGAGCGCATCCCTGATAAGGATGAGGCCACAGGTTCAAATCCTGTTAGCCCCACCAGCGAAAAGACCCCCGGTCCATCAGGACCGGGGGTCTTTTGACACCCACTCTTGACACCAACAGCGGCGGTCAGCCGATGAGCGGGTCTTCCAACAGCTCGGCAAGCATCGCAACGGCTTCGCGCTCACTGTCGCCGACCACATGCGTGTACACGTCCATGGTCATGCTGATCTGGCTGTGCCGGAGGATCGCCTGAGCGACCTTGGGGTGGACCTTCAAGCCCCGGCTGCGCTCCGCTTCGCCGGGCGCGCTCCCGGCTCCGCTGCGCGCTGCGCTCCTGCCTTCGGCCCGCTCTGCGCGCGCTGCGCCGACGGGCGCCCACGTGTGGATAGGGCCGGTGGCCATGAGTCGATCACCGCACATCGCGGCCACGGTCAGAACAGTGCCTCCGGCGGGGGGATCGGCCGGCACCGGGATGGAGGGGCGCCGCTTCCGGCTGCGGGTCCGTAGTGGCGTGCGCGGGGAGCCGGGGGACGGCTGTGGCTTATGCGAGTGGTGAGCGTTTGGGCCAGATGTCACTCCGGGCGAAGCCCGTACTCGCTCAACCATTCGAGTACGTCTTGACGAGACGCCTCAACAAGGCGGCCTCCGGTGAAGCGGGGATCGTGGGTCACCTCGGCCACGCACTCCGGAGGGGGTACAAAGGCCTGCGCCTCCTCATCGGTGGTGAACTCAGCCTCCGCCAGGATCAGGCCCTGGAGGTGACCGCCAAAGACGTCGATGCCCAGGGGAGGCACGCTGGAACGCGACTTGGCGAGAACCGCAGCTGGTAGTGAGGCAAGCAAGTCGTACTCGTTCGGCGACAAGTACGTATTCGTGATCAGGCCTTGAACGGCGCCCGTACGACCCATCGGCACCTTCTGGGTCAGCTTGAGCTCGCAGCCGCCGTCCGAGAAATCGGCACGTCGCAGCCGCAGACGTGTTCCCACCAGATACCGATCGGTGATCACACGGGTGACGGTCACTGATGATGGCGCTGGAGGCTCAGCCAGCAGGAATCGTCTCTCCCTCTCGACGCGGGCGTACTTTCCAGGGCGCACCGCCTGACCTCGAACTCCACCAGCCTTGTCCATCACGAGGACAGTTTCTCAGCTGCGCCCCTTCCGGAGAACTGACAGCAGATCTGTCAAGAGGGGATCGGTCGGCTGACACCAACGGCTGACACCAACAGGTGCGGACAGCGCCGACCAACGCCGCATGGCAACGGACGATCAGCCAAGGAACCCGCCGGTTGACCGACGTTGCCGACTCCGTGTGAGCGACCTGATAAGGACGAGGCCACAGGTGCAAATCCTGTTGGCCCCACATACGAGAAGACCCCCGGTCCACCAGGACCGGGGGTCTTTTGACACGCACTCCTGCCTCGGCTGTGCAAATTGCTCGACGAACGGTCGATCGCCTTCCGCGCCGCGGTCGCCTCCGCGCCCAGCCTCGACGTACAGGTGCCGACCTGCCCCGCGTGGACATCGGCCAGGGCGACCAGTCGTGGGTCGTCATAGCGGATCCCGAAGGCAACGGGCTCTGTCCGCAGGCCCGCCGGCCTCAGTGAGAGCCCCTGGGAGCCGTGTCCGCCCGATCCGGGCACGCGGAAGGCCCGACCGCTGGCGACGGGGGATGCACCAGCGATCGGGCCATGGCCAAGGGTAACAAGGTTGGAGTGGTTGTGGGAGGCAACCGGCTTGTTGCGAAGGGGAGTTGGCCGATCTTGATCGGTCAGTGGCACGGAGGGTCATAGGACAGGCGGGGCAGGTACTCGTGCCACTTCTGCGGGGTCAGCACGCCCCGGGTGACGGCGCAGATGTGCCGGATGGCCGCGTCGGCGTCCAGCCGCCACAGCCGGACCGTGTCCGCGCCGCTGGACACGCCGAGGACATGGCTGTTGGGGCTGAACGCCAGGAAGTTGCCGGTCTTGGCGTAGGGGCTCATCGACTGGCCGATGGGGCTCGCCGACGAGGGCCGGACGACGTTCCAGAGCCGTACGGTGTTGTCGTTGCCACCGCTCGCCAGGATGTGGCCGGATCCGCCGAACGTCAGCGACGTGACCGCCTCGGTGTGTCCGGTGAGCGGCCGGCCCGGCTCGGTCGCCGCACGGGGGTCGGTGACGTCCCAGAGCCGCACGGTGTCGTCGTCGCCGCCGCTGGCCAGCGTATGGCCGTCGGGGCTGAAGGCGAGCGTGTTGACGGGGCCCGAGTGCCTGGTGAGGGGCTTGCCGAGCGGCGCGGTACGGGCGGGGTTCGTCACGTCCCACAACCGGACGGTGCTGTCCGCGCTGCCGCTCGCCAGGGTCCGCCCGTCGGGGCTGAAGGCGAGCGAGTTGACGAAGCCCCGGTGCCCGGTGAGCGGCTCGCCGAGCGGTACGGCGCGGGCGGGATCGGTGACGTTCCACAGCCGGATGGTGCGGTCGTCGTAGGCGGTGGCCAGGGTGTGCCCGTCCGGGCTGTACGCCAGCGCGTCCGGGCCCATGAACCGGGTCCGCAGGGCCAGCGGCGGTCCGGCGGAGACCGGGTGGGCCGGGTCGGTGACGTTCCACAGGCGTACCGTCCGGTTCCCGGTGAGCACCGCGAGGGTGCGGCCGTCGGGCGAGAACACCAGGGACCGCTGGTCGCCGTTGGTGCGCATGAAGGGCTTGCCCAGGGCCACGGGCCGGCCGGGCGCGGTCACGTTCCACAGCCGGATCGCGCCGTCGCGCGCGGCGGTGGCGAGCACCTTGCCGTCCGGGCGGAACGCGCCGCCGCGGCCGGTCATGTCCGACGTCGGCACCGACCACAGGCGGACCTTGCCGTCACCGCTGCCGGTGGCGAGGGTGCGGCCGTCCGGGCTGAATCCCAGGGCGTACATCTCGCCGCTGCCGCCCGCCAGCGGCTCGCCGACCTGTGACGCGGATTCCGGATCGCCGACGTTCCACAGGCTCGCGGTGCTGTCCGCGCTGGCCGCGGCGAGCCGGTCGCCGTCGGGGCTGAAGGCCACGGACCAGATGGGGCCCGTGTGACCGGTGAGCGGTGAGCCGGCGGGTGCCGCGCGCGCTGGGTCGGCGACGTTCCACAGCCGGATGGTGTCGTCCGCGCTGCCGCTGGCCAGGGTGCGTCCGTCGGGGCTGAACGCGACCGAGTGCACCAGGTCCGTGTGGCCGGTGAGCACCTTGGGCAGCGGTCGCGGGTGACGCGGGTCGGCCGTGTTCCACAGCCGGATCGTGCCGTCGTCGCCGCCGGCCGCGAGGGTGCGTCCGTCGGGGCCGAACGTCACGCAGCGCACCGCGGCCGTGTGACCGCCCAGCGCGCCGAGCGGTTCGGGCCGGCGCGGCTCGGAGACGTTCCACAGGCGCACCGTGCGGTCCTCGCCGGCGGAGGCCAGGGTGCGCCCGTCCGGGCTGAAGGCGACCAGGTAGATCGTGCCCTCGTGGCCGGTGAGCGGCTTGCCGAGCGGGATCGGGTGGGCGGGGTCGGTGACGTCCCAGAGCCGGATCGTGCCGTCGTCCCCGGCGCTGGCGAGGGTGCGGCCGTCGGGGCTGAAGACCGCGCTGCTGACCCAGCTGGTGTGACCGGTGAGGGGCTTGCCGAGCGGCGCGGGCCGGCCCCGGTCGGCCACGTTCCACAGGCGGACCGTCCGGTCGTAGCCGGCCGTGGCGAGGAGTCTGCCGTCGGGGCTGAACGACGTGAGGTAGACGGCGCCGTGATGGCCGAGCATGGGGGTGGCCAGGGGGGCGTTGACGACCGAGATCAGCCTGCTGTAGGTCCCCTCGTCGTCGGGGCGCAGGTCGTGGGCCACCAGGTCGAGCTGGGCGGCCAGCGACGGGTCGGTGTGCTGGACCCGGTCCGCCTCCGCGATCACCTGCTCGAACACGGCGTCGTCCCGCTGCTGCCAGGCGACCACCGCCGAACCCGCCGCCAGCACGGCGAGCACGACCAGCGCCGCCACCGCGGCGCGGCTGATCAGGACGGTGCGCCTGCGCAGCCGGACCGAGGCGGCCAGGAACTCCACCGCGCCGCGGGTCAGATAGGTGTCCCCGGCCGACTTCGCCCAGCCCCGGGCCTGCTCCAGGCGGGAGCCCCGGTAGAGCAGCGCGCTGTCCCGGTCGGATTCCTCCCAGGCGCGGCCGTCCTCCTCCAGCCGCTGGCGCAGCAGGTGGTCGCCCCGGTCCGCGTCGATCCAGTGCCGCAGCCGTGGCCAGGCGTGCAGCAGCGCCTCGTGGGTGATCTCCACGGTCTCCGCGTCGAGCGTCACCAGCCGGGCGCGCACCAGCGCCTCGAGCGACTCCTCCGTCTTCCCGGGGTCGGCCGACTCCTGCGCCAGCTGGCGCCGGGTGCCGCGCCTGCGGGTGGCCTGCGTGTCCTCGCCCAGCCGGACCAGGCGCAGCAGCAGCAGCCGGGCCGCGCTGCGGGCGGCCGGGTCGAGGCTGGTCCAGGCGCGCTCGGCGGTGGCCGCCACCGCGCCCTGGATGCCGCCCGCCGCGCGGTAGCCGGCCAGCGTCAGCCGGCCCGCCTTGCGGCGCTGCCAGGTGGCGAGCAGGGCGTGCGAGAGGAGCGGGAGCACTCCGGCGTCGTGCGCCCCGCGCGGGCCGTCCGCGCTCACCTCCCGCACGATCAGCTCCGCGAGGCCCGGCTCCAGCTCCAGGCCCACGGCCTTGGCGGGGCCGGTGACCGCCTCACGCAGTTCGGCCGTGGTGAGCGGCCCGAGCACCATGTGCCGGTGCTGGAGCGCGTCGGCCAGCTCCGGGTGGGCGAGGCACTGCTCGTAGAAGTCGGCGCGGATGCCGAGGACGACCAGGACGGGTGCGGGCCCGGGCGAGTCCGGGGGCGGGGTGCAGGCCGCGTGCAGCAGCCGGACGAAGGCGCGGCGGGCGGCCTCGTCGGGGCAGAGGGTGAAGGTCTCCTCGAACTGGTCGACGATGATCACCGCTCGCGGCCGCGCGGGGGGCCCGGCCGGGTGCGCGGAGGGTGGGCCGGGGGTGTCGTCCGGGGTGCGGCGTGGCGCACCGGACCGGTGCGGAATCGGAAGGGTGCCGTCGCCGGACCCGGCCGGGTACGGGTGGGCGCCCGTCTCGTCGAGGAGGGTGGTCCGGGGGCCGCCGCCGTCCGCCCGCGTGCCGGCCGGTTCGGCCGCGGGCGTCCGTGTGTCCGCCGGGCCGGTGCCGGCCCGGCGCGCGTCCTGGGACGTGTCGCCGGGCGGCTCCTGGTGCTGCGGGGCGGACGTCTCCCGGAGCGCCCACGCCGTGACCGCCTCGCGCACCGCGGGGACGAGGCGCGGGGTGCCGGAGCCCGGCGTGTCCGGCCGGTGGGCCGACCCGGTCTCGGCCACGTGCGCGTCGGCGGCGAGGGCGTCCAGTTCCGGGATCCGGCGGGTCAGCTCGCCCAGCGGATCGGCGCCCGGCACCAGCTGGAGCACGGCCGTCGGCGGACCGCCGCTGCCGTCCCCGAGCGCGCCGTCGCGTATCGCGGGCACCAGGCCGGCGTTCAGCAGGGAGGACTTACCGGCGCCCGAGGCGCCGACGACCATGATCAGTCCGCCGGTCCGCTCCGCGGCGCGGAGCTGGGCCATGAGGGACTCGGTGCTCCGCTCCCGGCCGAAGAACCAGCGGGCGTCCTCCTGGCGGTAGGGGGCCAGACCCCGGTACGGGCACACACCGCCGGCGACGGGCGGTGCCTGGGCCGGCGGCCGCCGGTTCTCCTGGGCGGGCACCACGGGGCGGTCGCCTGCCGGGTCGGCCAGCGCGCGTTCCCACAGGCGCTGCCACTGGGGCAGGTCGTACAGGCCGCCGGAGACCGGGACCGGCCGCGCGCGGCGCGCCTCCGGGATCAGGATCTGCAGGACGGCCGCGAGGGCGGCGAACTGGGCCGGTACGTTCTTGGCCCGCCGCCAGTCACTGATCCGCTGGGCGGACACCCGTACCGGCCGTCCGCGCTCATCCACCCGTTGCAGTCGTACGACCGCCTCGGACACGCTCTTCAGGGGTGGATTGCCGGCCTCCTTGTACAGCAGTGCGAGGCGCTCGGCGAAGGCCGTGCGTGTCCCTGAGTCGGAACTCAAGGTCCCACCCCTTACTCCCCCCGCATCAGGACGTCCGGACCGGAAAACTCACCCTATACGGCTGACCTGCGGCTACGCCCTGGACCGGAGACCGGGACCTCCTCGTGGGGGGCCGTAAATGGCAGGATCACGACGCGGTAGCGGAATCGTCACACTCGGTCCGGACAGGCCACCGGGCCGGTACCCGGGCGGACGGCCCGATGTGCCGAACGTTCTCGGCCAATGTGCCCGCGGGCGCGGCGGAGATCGACGGCACGAGGTGCATGACCGTCCAGGACACCCGAGCCCCCGCACCGATCCGCCGACACGGTGCGGGCGACGCCACCCGATCCGTCCGGTACCGGTCCCCACGAGGGGAGGGACCGGTGCCGGACGGGCCGGGTACCGGGCGGCGGTTCACCGGGCGGCCGAACCGGGCAGTCACGTCCTGGTGGTCAGTCACCGACCGCCGGCCGTCCCGTGGGGGCGCCGGCGTCCCGCAGGGCTGGAGGACGTATGAAGGTCTCGGTGGACCGCGCCGTGTGCTACGGCTCGGCCGAGTGCGCGCACCGCGCCCCGTCGGTGTTCGCGTTCGAGGACGGGTACGGCGTGGTCCGGCCCGGCCAGGAGGACGCGGGGGAGGACCCGGGGGTGCGCGAGGCGGCCGAGAGGTGTCCCTCCCAGGCCGTCGTGCTCGGCGAATGACGTGGTGAGCGCGGATCACCGGCCGGGCGGAAAGGTCCAGCCGAGGTCCGCCAGGGCACGCGCCCTGGCCTCCACCACCGCCATGCGGGCGTCCCGCTCGGCCGGGTCGGTGTGGGCCGCCTGACCGGTCACCTGCCCTTCCCACTTCCGGTACAGCAGCCCGGGCTCACCGGTGAACCAGCCGCGGCTGACCGTGTTCAGCGCCAGCAGCAGGCCGGTGTCCTCGGAGGCGGGCAGGGCCATCCAGCCGCCGAGCGCCGTCAGCAGG
Source organism: Streptomyces sp. NPDC002386 (assembly GCF_053593175.1). Lineage (NCBI taxonomy): Bacteria > Bacillati > Actinomycetota > Actinomycetes > Kitasatosporales > Streptomycetaceae > Streptomyces > Streptomyces sp. NPDC002386. The sequence continues at coordinate 412,494 of NZ_JBSFBX010000002.1, read as the reverse complement.
TCCCGGCGGACGCAGAGCGACGCCGGATGGACCTGGGCCCGGAACCCGTGCTCCTTCCAGTGGCGCAGTACGGCACCGCGCTCGACGGGGCCGTCGTCCGGATCGCCGGGGAAGCCGGCCGTTGAGCCGTCGGGGAGCAGGTCCAGCGTCCGCGCGGTGGTCCAGCCGAGGGTGCGGTCGGCCTCCAGGACGGCCAGGTCACGGGCGAGGGCGCCGGGCGTGAGCAGGTCGTCGGCGTCCAGGACCTTCACATACGCGCCGTCCGCGCGCGCCAGCGCGATGGTGCGGGCGACGCCCGGCCCGCCGGTCCGCCCCTGCCGGAAACTCACCCGCTCGTCGTCCGGCACGTACGGGCGCACCGCGTCGGTCAGGCCGTCCTCCTGGATCAGCCACTGCCACTCCCAGCCGTCCGGGAGCCGCTGCTCGCGCAGGGACTTGTGGGCGTCCGGCAGGAAGCGGGCGGACGGGGCGTGGACAGCGGTGACAACGGTGACGCGCCGGGGCACGGCGGCATCCACCACCTTTCCGGGCACGTGGTGAGGAGCGGGCCGTGCGGTCGCCGGGCAGCACGAGGTCCGAGACCCTGGGCATCCGCCCAGGCTAGGGCGTCGAGTCGGGCCTGACGAGCCGGTACCGGCGTTCTCCGGACAGCGCGAGACCCCCGGCCGATCCCGGCCGGGGGTCTGTCCGTGTCGACTGATGCGTACGCAAGTCGCCCTTGTGTCGAAACGTCTGCGTTCTCAGTACCGCGGGGGCTTCAGCAGTTCAGCGGGTCCGTGGACTGAAGGTCCGGGTCCGTCTCGGCTTCGGTGTCGGTGAGGGGGCTGTGCCGGCAGCTAGGGGACTTTCCGTGGGCCTCGGCCCGGATGCGCTGCTTCATCGTGGGAGGCAGGGCCCTGGCATGCGAGCGGGTCCAGGGATGCGCGAGGGGGCCGGCCGGGACGATCCGTTGCGCGACGCTGTCCTGCGGGGCCTCGGTCCGGGGTGCGGCCGCCGCGGTGGCGGTGGTCGCGGTGACGAGTCCGAGCGCCGTGCACAGCGCGAGGAAGGCGGTGACGATGGCGGTCCACAGCTGCACGACCTTGTTGTTCCTGGTCATGGCCCCTCACTTTCAGGTTGGGCGATTTGCGTACTTTCCTCATGATGTGTATCGGCGTCGCGAAGTGGTGGACCTGCGACCGTGGCGCGTCGATGTTCTGATCAACACCACTCGGATGGACGTAAGAGAACCGGAAATCTCCCGAAACCGGGCGAGGTGGAGCGAAACGCGAGCAAAGTGACGGCCCGTGGGGGTGTGATCACCCTCCGGTCACGGCGGTGCCGACCGGGCCTATCGCGCGCCCCGGAGGCGGGAGTTGGGGCCCGACGCAGGTCACCGATCGATATCGGCCGGTGTGTATAGTCGGGCGCCAGAGGTCCCCTACGTCAAGGAAAGACGAGGTCGCGCGGTGAAGAAGCTGCTCCTGGTCGCACTGGCCGCCATCGGCGGGCTCCTCGTGTACCGCCAGATCCAGGCGGATCGCGCCGAGCAGGACCTGTGGACGGAGGCGACTGACTCCGTGCCCACGGGTTCGTGAGTACCGATTCGGACTGATCAGACCCCGGCCGCCTTTGCGGTCGGGGTTTTGTGTTGTCCGGGCGGACACGCGCCTCCGCGGCCCTGGAGCCCGCCTTTCTCCACCATCCGGTCCTCTTGTCCGATTGTCCGGTGGTCCTATGGCTCGTGTTGCCGGATCACCGGAGGTGGTGTAGCCGTCACCGGGCGGGCCGCAGCCGCGCGCTTCGCCGGTACCGGTGCTTCGGACGGCCGTACGGATTCCCCGGATGGCGCAGGGCTGCCCGGGGCAGGATGGGCCACGGCCGGATGCGCGGCGCGGAACGTGAGGGGAGCGGCACGTGCGGGGGCGAAGGTGCAGGACATGGTGGCCGCGGAGCGATGGCCGGCCGAGGAGCGCGGCGGCCAGGGCGGGCGTCGTGACGGCCGCGCTGTGCGCCGTGGCCGCGCTGCCGACCGGGATCGCGGCGGCGGCCGGAGCCCAGGACGCCTACGCCTTCGACCCCGCCGGCCGGTCCGTGACGGGCGCCACCGGCACCGCCGGCGCACCGCGCCTGGAACCGGGCCGTACCTACCGCGACTCCCTTCCGGGCAGCGGCCCGCTCACCTACCGGCTCGACCTCACCGCCGCCGAGTCCGCGTACGCCCCGGTCACCGCCGTCCCCCCGGCCGGCACCACCGGCAACGCCACCGACGGCATCCGGGTGTCCCTGGAGGACGCGCGCGGCACCCGCTGCTCCACCGCCTCCGCGCTCTTCGGCGCGGGCCTCAGCGCCCGCCCGGTGACCGCCCTGGGACAACGGCAGACCGGCCGCTCACTGTGTCAGGGAGCCGGAACCTACTACCTGCGCGTCGAGCGCCTGAGCGCCGGCGGCACCGCGAGGGACACGGCCTCCCCCGCGCCGCGCTGGGACCTGGAGATCGCACCCGTCACCGAGCCCGGCCTGGCCGCCGCCGGACCCACCACGGCGCCCCCGGAGCAGAACGACGCCACCCCCGAGCCGCTCACCGGAGACCCCCGTGACCGCGCCGGCGGCACCGGGTTCACCTCCGCCCGCCCGCTCGGCCGGGGGGTCTGGCGGACCGGCATCACACCCGGGAGCACCCTCTTCTACAGGGTCCCGGTCGACTGGGGCCGCCGGGTGCACGCCGTCGCCGAACTGGACGCCTCCACGAGCGGCCACGGCTATGTCGGCGGCGCCCTGAACCTCTCGCTGTACAGCCCCGTGCGCGGATACGTCGACGGCGCCTCCCTCGGCTACACCGGCACCCGCAGGTCCGCGGCCCTCGATCCGCTGCCGCCCGTGGAGTACGCCAACCGGTACGCCGTCCTCACCGGCGAGAACACGGTGCGCTTCGCCGGCGACTACTACCTCGTGCTGCACCTCAGCGAGAAGATGGCCGGCACCTTCGGCACGGGCCCGTTCCACGTGACGCTGCGGGTACGCGTCGACGGGCAGGCGCACGACGGACCGCGATACGCCGGGCGGCCGGAGCCGGGAGACGTCTTCACGGTCACGGAGCAGGACCGGCGGGCCGCCGCCACCGGCGACACCGGGGGCGGCGGCATCGCGATGAAGGCGGTCGCGGCCGGCGGCATCGGCACCGGGACCGCACTGCTGCTGGTGCTGGGCGGCTGGACCGTCGCGGCCCGGCGGGCTCAGACGCGGGCCAGCGCCCAGAAACCCACGGCGTAGCAGGCCAGCGCCAGGAGCAGGATCGGTATGGCCGCCTTCGCCGGGGGCCCGGGACGCCGGACCGCCCGACGAGCCCGGCGTCCCCGCCCGGACGCGCGCCCGGCCATCGACCCGGCGTGGGGAACGGCGGCGGGACCGGCCGGCCGGGCGGGCGGAGGTACGCGCGGGTCCTGGGCGGTGTACGAGGCGGTGGAGGGATCGGTGCGCGGCGGCGCCCAGGGGACCGGGGGCGCGGAGACCGCCGGGTCCGTCGGAGCCTCCGGGGCGACCGGGAAAGCAGGGGAGTCCGCGGCGGCATGCCGGCCGGAGTGGAACCCGGGGGAGGGTTCCGGACGGTGTGCCGGGGTGTACGGGACGCCCGCGCCCGGCTTCGCGACGGGAGCCGGCGCACGACCGGCCGGAGGCCCGTCGTTCCGCGGCACCGGGGCCGCCGCCTGCTCCGCACGCCGGACGTACGGCTGGGGGCTCGGCGTCGGCTGCGGCGGCGGAAGATGGAAACTCCCGGTGTCCGACATCGATCCGGTGCCGGAGCGCTCCGCCCCGGCACTCCCCGCGCCGTCACCGCCGTGGACGCCCGCGGCCGGGGGCGCCTCCCGTACCCGCACCCCCGAAGCGGGTTGCAGCGGTCCTCCGGGTCCGAACCCGGGCGGAAGCGGACCGAGTTGGTCGAATATCTCGATCAACTCGTCGTCCGGGCCCGGCTCCGGCAGCAGTTCGACGGCCGAGGCGAGCGCCTTGCGCGCTCCTGTGGCGGTGCGGAACCGGGCCGCCGGATCAGGCTGGAGCAGGGTGGCGACGACCTGCCACAGCGGTTCCGGAACTCCCCTGGGCGGGCCGGGCGTTCCGTGCTCCGCGAAGTACTGCACCAGAGCCTTGGCGTCCGGCTTGGCACCCTCGAGCAGATACAGGGCGACCAGACCCACCGCGAACAGATCGGCCGGGAAGTCCGGTTCGGAACCCAGCAGTTGCTCGGGCGCCAGATAACCCGGCGTACCCACCACGAGATTGGTCTCCGTCAGGCGGGGCTCACCGAACCGCATGGCGATGCCGAAGTCGGACAGCCGCAGGCGCGGGCGGCCGGTTCCGGTGGCCTCGAGCAGCACGTTGGCGGGCTTGATGTCGCGGTGCACGACGCCCTCCGCGTGCACCGCGGCGAGCCCCGACAGAAGCTGGTCCAGCAGGGTGCACACGAAGCCCGGCGGGAGCGGGCCGTAGTCACCGACGAGATGGACCAGCGAGCCGCCCCCCACCAGGTCCATGGTGAACAGGACCTTGTCGTCGTCGGCCGCCCAGCTGGCCGGAGCGAGGACATGCGGATGGTCGATGCGCAGGGCCTGCTCGCGTACGAAGCGCAGCAGCGAGTGGGCGTCGCTCTGCTGGAGCACCTTGGCGGCCACATAGCGTCGGCGCCGGTGGTCCCAGGCACGCCAGACGGCACCCACCCCGCCACGCCCGATCGGATCGGCCAGTTCGTACCGGCCGGCGAAGACCTCACCCATGACAGTCCGCCGCTCCTCCCCCAGCCCCTCGACGAGTGACACACCCCCGGCCCACCGGGAGACGGGCATTCCCGCGGTCCCCCTGGAACACACCCCGGGCCCGGTCCAGGACCCCCTCCGAGGACCGGGCCGTGAGATCAGTTCTGGTGGGACTGGTAGTGCGCGACCGCGTCGGAGGTACGGCCGGCCCCGTAGACCCGGAGGAACTCTGCCAGCTCGGGGTGGGACCGGGCGAGACTGTCGGCGGCCTCGATTATGTCCCCGGCGGCGGCCACCGAGCGCAGCAGCGACTGGATCTCACGCACCACGCGCTTGACCGTCGGCGCACCGGAACTGTTCGTCGTATGCGTGGTGTTGCTCAGCACCGAGCCCCCCTGGGACTTCTTGATCTCGTCCATCCGCTCGGTCGCCTCGGCCGCGCTGACGCTGCCGTCCGCGACCAGGGCCGCCAGCTCCTGCAGCAGCTGAACCCGCTGGACCACGGCGGGATTGCCGATCTTGGCGCGCTGGCCGCTCATCAGCTGCGACAGCATCGGAGCCGACAGCCCGAGCACCGCCGCGAGCCGGGCCTGGTTGAGCCCGAGATCGTCGATGAGCTTACGGAAGAGCGCCCCCAACGGCTCTCCGTACCAGTTCCGCTGCAGCTCCCGCGCTCTCGCGGTGGCTTCCTGCTGTGCGGCGTCCATTGCGTCTCCCCATCGCTACCCCTGAAACCGCGGTTCGCTGTAGCGAACCACGCCGAGCATCTTACGGAGAGTGGTCATTCGCCGGGACCCCCAATCTTTTTGCGGGATACGGGGGGTGACCCGGTACTCTGGTGCCCGGCGCCCGCCCGGGACGTGGTTCCTACGGCCGGACGCTTCCTTTCCGGGGCCTTAGCTCAGTTGGTAGAGCGCCGTCTTTGCATGGCGGATGTCAGGGGTTCGACTCCCCTAGGCTCCACCTGGAAAAGCCCTCCGAGCTGCGACGACGCAGCTACGGAGGGCTTCTTCGTGGCCTTCCTCGGGCCTGTTTCACGTGAAACGGATGTGGGGCGGACGACCTTCGGGTCGTCCGCCCCACCGCTGTTTCGGGGAGGGTGGGATATCGCCGGCTCAGTCCTTGTCGTCCCGGTCGGCGGCCTCGTCCTCGGCCTGCTTCGCCTGGACCTCGGGGTCCAGGACCGCCGAGCCACTGCCGTCCACCGCGCTCAGGCCCGACTCCGGCACCTCGGTCGCGGCAGGCGGCTCCACCAGCCAGTCGGGGTTGGCCTGCTTGTCCCACCACTTCCAGGCCGCGAACGCACCTCCCGCGACCAGGCCCAGCAGCGCCAGCGCCTTCACGGCACGGCCGGCCCGGCAGCGCCGCTCGTTCCTGCGGGCCAGCTTCCGGATCTCCTCGGCCGTGACCTGGCCGCGCAGCGCGGCCAGTGCGGCGGCACCCCGCGTCGCGGCCTCGTCGGCCACCGGCGCGGCCGCGGCCACCGCCTGCTCGATCCTCGGACGTGAGTAGTCGGCCGCCTGCCGGGCAGCCTTGCGGGTGCGGACGGCGGCCTCGTGTGCGGCCATGTCCACCTTCGGCGGTACATGCGCGCGAGCCTGCTCCAGACGCGGGGCGAGCCGGGCGTCGTACTGTTCGCGGGCCTGTTCGGCGGCCTGCGACACCACGGGCGCCAGCCGTACGCGTGCCTCTTGCGCGTAATACGCGGCACGCTCCTTGGCCGTGTCGGCGTAGGGCGCCACCACTTCCGCGGCGTGCAGCACGCTGTCCTTCGCCGAGCCGGTCGCGGCGCGCACGCTTTCAATGCGGGTCACGGGTTCCTCCTCCTCGGTGGCGTACGGTAATTCGACTTTCCACCCTTTTACGGATCATGCCTCCCGGGGGCCGGTGCGGCATGCGAGGGCGGGCATATGGGTGCAACAGGGGCCTGTCGACGACACTGCCACGAATCGCCGCCGTGCGCTCCCTCTCCGCGGAACTCGCCACGGGCCGGGCGCCACCCGACCCCCGCCGTGCGAGGATCGGGGGGTTACACGAGGACAACGGAAGGCACACCGTGGCCGAGCAGCTCTACGCCACCCTGAAGACCAACCACGGCGACATCGAGGTACGGCTCTTCCCGAACCACGCGCCGAAGACCGTCAGGAACTTCGTCGAACTCGCACAGGGCGAGCGTGAGTGGACCCACCCGGGCACCGGCACCGTGAGCACGGACCGGCTCTACGACGGCACGGTCTTCCACCGGGTGATCAGCGGCTTCATGATCCAGGGCGGCGACCCGCTGGGCAGCGGCATCGGCGGCCCCGGCTACGAGTTCGAGGACGAGTTCCACCCGGACCTGTCCTTCAACAAGCCCTACCTGCTCGCCATGGCCAACGCCGGCCCGGGCACCAACGGCTCGCAGTTCTTCATCACCGTCTCCCCGACGACCTGGCTGAACCGCAAGCACACCATCTTCGGCGAGGTCACCGACCCGGCCGGTCAGAAGGTGGTGGACGCCATCGCCGCCGTCCCCACCACCAAGCCGAACGACCGGCCGGTCAACGACGTCGTCATCGAGTCGGTCGTCATCGAGAAGCGCGCGAGCTGAGCGCGGGCGCGCTCACGCCCCCGGCCCTCACCAGGGAACCAAACGCCCCGCTCGTCCGTATGGAAGAGCGGGGCGGGGTAGTGCCGGAGGGAAGGCCCACGACCAGCAAGGGGTGCTCATGGAACACGCCGCAGACCGCACGCACGACGCCCGGAGCGTGCCCGTGTGCTACCGGCACCCGGACCGCGAGACCGGCGTGCACTGCACCCGCTGCGAGCGCCCCATCTGCCCCGAGTGCATGGTCAGCGCCTCGGTCGGCTTCCAGTGCCCCGAATGCGTCCGCGCGGGCTCGGGCACCGGCCACTCTCCCGCAGCCTCCCGCCCGCGCACGGTCGCGGGGGGCACGGTGGCGGCGGACCCCCGGCTGGTCACCAAGATCCTCATCGGGATCAACCTGGCGCTCTACCTGGTCCAGATGGCCGTCGGTGACAGCTTCACCGACCGGTTCGACCTCGTCGCCCGTGCCCAGATGACCCCCTTCGGCGCCCTCGAAGGGGTGGCCGAAGGACAGTACTACCGCCTGCTGACCTCGATGTTCCTGCACGGCGGCTATGTGCACATCCTGTTCAACATGCTCAGCCTGTGGTGGATCGGCGGCCCCCTGGAGGCCGCCCTCGGCCGCGCCCGGTACCTGGCCCTGTACTTCGTCTCGGGCCTCGCCGGCAGCGCACTCAGCTATCTCATCGCCGTTCCCAACCAGCCCTCGCTCGGCGCCTCGGGCGCGATCTTCGGGCTGTTCGGGGCCACGGCGGTGCTGATGCGCCGGCTCAACTACGACATGCGCCCGGTCATCGCCCTGCTGGTGATCAACCTGATCATCACCTTCGGCTGGGGCGGCATCGCCTGGCAGGCCCACATCGGCGGCCTGGTCGCCGGCATCGTCACCGGGTACGCCATGGTGCACGCCCCTCGGGAACGGCGGTCACTGATCCAGTACGGCACGTGTGCGCTCGTCCTGGCCGTGGTGCTGGTTCTGGTGCTGGTCAGAACCGCTCAGCTCACCTGACGTCGAACCGTTGTCCACAGTGTGTGGTGAATCTTGTGCATACTGTGCGGACACAGCTGTGCCCCCTGCCGCTCGGATGTGTTTCCGCAGGTGGGGCAGGGGGCGAACGCTCGTCCGGGGACCGGTAGGGCAGTCACACCGGCGTCAACGGCTGAGAGGTTATCCACAGATCGTAGTCTTTTCCCCAGGAGGGTGTGGACGACGCTCAATCCTGTGGATAACTCAGTGAACAGCCCTGGGCAGAGCCGGCCTGGAGCAGGCTACTTCCACTGGGTGGAGACACCGAAGCCGGCGGCGATGAAGCCGAAACCGACCACGATGTTCCAGTTGTCCAGGCTGTCGATCGGCAATGAGCCGTCCGTGACGTAGAAGACGACGATCCAGGCCAGGCCGATGAGGAACATGGCCAGCATGACCGGCGCGACCCAGGCGCGGTTGGTGAGCTTGATGGCCTGCCCCTGCTTCGCGGGCGGGGGCGTGTAGTCGGCCTTCTTGCGGATACGTGACTTCGGCACGAGGGTCTCTCCTGTCGATGCGCTGCGTGGCCGCGCAGGTAACTGGGTCGGTCCGGGGCAGCGTACAAGGGGACACTTAGCGCTCCCCCGGGCGTCCGTTAGCGTAGTGCTTCCGCGGCGCCGAAGGAGATAAGGGTACGTTGAGCAATTCTGCCGACTCCCCCGGGACGGGATCAACGGGTTCCGGCCCGGTTCGTTCGTCGCGCCTGCGTCCGGCGCGGATTCTCACGGTGGCCGTGTTCGCCCTGGCCGGCCTGATCTTCTTCACCAGCTTCAACACGGCCAAGGGCACCGACATCCGGCAGGACGCCTCCCTGCTCAAGCTGTCCGACCTCATCCAGGAGCGCAGCCACAAGAACAAGCAGCTCGACGAGTCCAACGCGGCCCTGCGGGACAACGTGGAGTCGCTCGCCGAGGGGGACGACGGCAGCACCAGGGCGCAGGACGAGAAGCTGAGCGGCCTGGAGCGGGGCGCGGGCACCCAGCAGGTCAAGGGCAGCGCGATCACCGTCACCCTGAACGACGCCCCGCCGAACGCCACGGCGAAGCTGCCCGGCTACCCCGAGCCGCAGCCCGACTACCTGGTCATCCACCAGCAGGACCTGCAGGCCGTGGTGAACGCGCTGTGGCAGGGCGGCGCCAAGGGCATCAAGGTCATGGACCAGCGGCTGATCTCCACCAGCGCGGTGCGCTGCGTCGGCAACACCCTGATCCTCCAGGGTCGGGTCTACTCGCCGCCGTACAAGATCACCGCGGTGGGTGACCCGGAGCGGCTGCAGCAGTCGCTCGCCGCGAGCAAGGCGATCCAGACGTACATGGTGTACGTCAACGTCTACGGTCTCGGCTGGAAGGTCACCGAGGACGGGACGGTGACGCTGCCGGGCTACTCGGGCACCGTGGATCTGCACTACGCGAAGCCGGTGCAGTAGCCATCCGTCCGGGCGCGGGCGGTGCGCGGCTCCCGTGAAACCGTCACGGCGGGCGTTGAGGTGATCGGCCCCCCGCCACGTACGTCCGGGTACACGCGTCCGGCGGGTCCCCCGCGCTGACCAAGCAGCCCGCCGAGTCAGGCCAACCAAGGGCTCCACGCCGTTAGTCTGGTGCCGTACGGCGTGGGTTACCGGTGCCGTGGTGAGACGGGAAGGGACGGCATGTACGGCTGGATCTGGCGGCATCTGCCGGGGAACGTGTGGGCGAAGGCGCTGGTCTCGCTCGTCCTGGTCCTGGCCGTGGTCTACGTCCTCTTCCAGTACGTCTTTCCCTGGGCCGAACCGCTGCTGCCCTTCAACGATGTGACGGTGGACAACCAGTGAGCGCGCGGATTCTCGTCGTCGACAACTACGACAGCTTCGTCTTCAACCTGGTCCAGTACCTGTACCAGCTCGGCGCCGAGTGCGAGGTGCTGCGCAACGACGAGGTGTCGACCGCGCACGCGCAGGACGGCTTCGACGGCGTGCTGCTCTCACCGGGACCGGGCACGCCGGAGCAGGCGGGCGTGTGCGTGGACATGGTCCGGCACTGCGCGGCGACCGGTGTCCCCGTCTTCGGGGTGTGCCTGGGCATGCAGTCGATGCAGGTGGCGTACGGCGGTGTGGTGGACCGGGCGCCGGAGCTGCTGCACGGCAAGACCTCGCTGGTGGAGCACGGCGGCCGGGGCGTCTTCGCCGGACTGCCCTCGCCGTTCACGGCGACCCGCTACCACTCGCTGGCGGCGGAGCCCGCGACCGTCCCGGCCGAGCTGGAGGTCACGGCCCGGACCCACGACGGCATCATCATGGGCCTGCGCCACCGTGAACTCCCGGTGGAGGGCGTGCAGTTCCATCCCGAGTCGGTGCTGACCGAGCACGGGCACCGGATGCTGGCCAACTGGCTGGTCGAGTGCGGCGACGAGGGCGCGGTGGCGAGGTCGGCGGGGCTCGCCCCGGTGGTGGGCAGGGCCACGGCGTGACCGCGCTGCGCCCGGAGCGCGAGACCGATGCCTCGTACGGGGATCAGTCGTACGGGGCTTCCGGTGCGCACGGGGACTGGCACGTCGCGGGGACGTCGCCGGGGCAGCCGTACCGGGCCGCTCTGGACGACGAGACGATGGCGCTGCGGCTGCCCGATCGGGCGCAGGGTCCCGAGAACGGCGCTCCGCGCGCCTCAGAGGCCTCTTCCGCCTCGTCCGCCCCCGGACCCCCGGCGGGTGGCCGTGCGGCCCGCAGAAAGGCCGCCAAGCGGCGCGGTGGGCGTCACGGCGGAGTGCACCGGGAGGCCACGGCCGCGGCGGAACCGGAGGGCGGCCGGCCGCTGTCCCGGGTCGAGGCCCGGCGGCAGGCGCGGCTGCGCAAGCCGGGTCCGGGCGTCATCGCGAGCCGGGCGATCGGCGAGGTGTTCATCACCACCGGCGTGCTGATGCTGCTGTTCGTCACCTACCAGCTGTGGTGGACGAACGTCCGCGCGCACGCGCAGGCGGGCAGCGAGACGCACCAGCTGCAGGACGACTGGGCGAACGGCAGGCGGGCCCCGGGGGTGTTCGAACCGGGGCAGGGCTTCGCGATACTCCACATCCCCAAGCTGGACGTGGTGGCGCCGATCGCCGAGGGCGTCAGCAACAAGAAGGTGCTCGACAAGGGGATGGTCGGGCACTACGGCGAGGCGCCGCTGAAGACGGCGATGCCGGACGCGAAGGCGGGCAACTTCGGCCTTGCGGCGCACCGCAACACGCACGGCGAGCCGTTCCGGTACATCAACAGGCTGACGCCCGGTGACCCGGTCGTGGTCGAGACGCAGGACGAGTACTTCGTGTACAAGGTGACCTCGACGCTGCCGGTGACCCCGCCGTCCAACACCAGCGTCCTGAACCCGGTGCCCAAGGGCTCGGGGTTCACCGGGCCGGGCCGCTACATCACTCTCACCACCTGTACGCCGGAGTTCACCAGCAAGTACCGGCTGATCGTCTGGGGCAAGATGGTCGAGGAACGCCCGCGCAGCAAGGGCAAGCCGGACGCGCTCATCGAGTAGGGGCAACAAGACTGTGGCAGCGACCGCCGACGAGACCGAAGACCACACGGAGACGTCCGGCGCGACGCCCGTCCCGGGCCGCCGAGGCCCCGGCCGGGTCGCGCTGGCGGTCAGCTTCTTCGGTGAACTGCTCATCACCGCCGGCGTGGTGATGGGACTGTTCGTCGTCTACTCCCTGTGGTGGACGAACGTCATAGCGGACCGCAAGGCGGACCGGCAGGCCGACCGGGTCCGCGACCACTGGGCCCAGTCCACCGACACGGGTCCCGGGGCACTGGACACCAAGGACGGCATCGGCTTCCTGCACGTCCCGGCGATGCGCAACGGCGCGGTGCTGGTGGAGAAGGGCACCGGGGAGGACATCCTCAACGACGGTGTGGCCGGCTACTACACGGAGCCCGTCAAGGCCGCGCTGCCCACCACCGGGAAGAAGGGCAACTTCACCCTCGCCGCCCACCGGGACGGCCACGGCGCGAAGTTCCACAACATCGACAAGCTGAAGGACGGCGACCCGATCGTCTTCGAGACGAAGGACGACTGGTACGTCTACAAGGTCTACTCGATCCTCCCGGAGACCTCGAAGTACAACGTCAAGGTCCTCTCCCAGATCCCCGACCAGTCCGGCAGGAAGAAGCCGGGCCACTACATCACCCTGACGACCTGCACCCCGGTCTACACGTCCCGCTACCGGTACGTGGTGTGGGGCGAACTGGTCCGCGTGGACAAGGTGAACAGCAAGCGCACGCCGCCGGCGGAACTGCGCTGACGGTCCCTTCGGCCCGAAGCCGCACCTCCTCCTCGCGGCTTCGGGCCTTCGTGCGGGTCCGCGGCGCCCACTCCCGGGTCGACAGGTGATCGCTGAAAACGAGTGGGCCCCTGCCGGAACCGTCCGGCAGGGGCCCACTCGTGTGTGGCGGGCGTCAGCCTCCGGCGCCGCCGAAGAAGTTGGTGCCGCCGTCGTTTCCGCCGTTGTTGCCGTTCTGGCCGCCGACGGTGACCAGGTCGACGGCCGAGCCGCGCTGGACCGTGCTGCCCTGGCCCGGGTTCGCCGTGAAGACGATCGCGTTGTCGTCCTGGGTCGGGGTGACGTTGCCGACCTTCAGGCCGACCTGCTCCAGCAGCTTCCTGGCGTCCTTGAGCTTCTGGCCCTGCACGTTCGGGACCTGCACCTGCTGGTTCTGCACCTTGCCGACGTTGATCGTCACCGGGGTGTTCTTGGCGACCTCGCTGCCCGCCGTCGGGGTGGTCGAGAGGACCTTGCCGTCGTCGTCGGGGTTGTCGGTGGGGGTGTCGTTGCAGGTCGCGTTCGGGGCCAGGCCCTTCGACTGCAGTTCGGCCCTGGCCTCGTCACAGGTCTTGCCGGTGACGTCGGGGACCGCGACCTTCTCCTCGGCCTTGGCGACCGTGAGGACGATGGTCGAGCCCTTCTGCCGGCTGGTGCCGCCGTCCGGGTCCTGCTTGGTGACCACGTTGGGCGTCTGGCTGGACACCTCGGTCTTCTTCTCGACCTCGAAGCCCTTCTTGCGCAGCTGGGCCTCGGCCTGGTCGTACTGGATGCCGAGCACGTCCGGGACGGTGACCTTCGGTGCGCCGGTGGACACCACCAGCGTGATGGTGTCGCCCTTGCTGACGTCCGAGCCCGGCGTCGGGTCCTGCTCGCAGACGTTGCCCTTCGGCTGCGCCTCGCAGGGCTTGCGCGTGGGCGGCGCCAGCTTCAGGCCCCGGTTCTCGGCCATCTTCTGGGCCGTGCCGTAGCTGTTGCCGACGAAGTTCGGGGCGGCGAACGAGTCGTTCTCGCTGCCGTGTCCGCTGAAGATCCACTGGCCGATCAGGATCGCGCCCACGAGCACCAGGATGCCCGCGACCACGAGGAGGATCGTCGAGGAGTTGTTCTTCTTCTGCTGGCGGCGGCGGTCCGGGCGTTCGTCGTAGCCGTACCCGCCGTCGTCCGGGTTCATCGGCGGGAGCATGGAGGTCGCTCCCGCGTCCGAGCGCAGTGCCGTCGTCGGCTGGTCGTCGGGGTAGCCGCCGTAGCCCGCCGCGCCCACGGCGCCCATCGCGGCCGTGGCGGCGACCGGCTGGCCGTCGAGGCAGGCCTCGATGTCGGCGCGCATCTCGTCGGCCGACTGGTAGCGGTAGTTCGGGTCCTTGACCAGTGCCTTGAGGACGATGGCGTCCATCTCGGGCGTGATCTCGGGGTCGAAGACCGAGGGTGCCTGGGGCTCCTCGCGGACGTGCTGGTAGGCCACGGCCACGGGGGAGTCGCCGACGAAGGGCGGGCGGACCGTCAGCAGCTCGTAGAGGAGGCAGCCGGTCGAATAGAGGTCCGAGCGGGCGTCGACCTGCTCGCCCTTGGCCTGCTCCGGGGAGAGGTACTGGGCCGTGCCGATGACGGCCGCGGTCTGGGTCATGGTCATGCCGGAGTCGCCCATGGCGCGGGCGATGCCGAAGTCCATCACCTTGACCTGGCCGTTGCGGGTCAGCATGACGTTGGCCGGCTTGATGTCGCGGTGGACGATGCCGGCCCGGTGCGAGTACTCCAGGGCCTGGAGGATGCCGATGGTCATCTCCAGCGTCCGCTCCGGCAGGAGCTTGCGGCCGGAGTGAAGGAGCTCACGGAGCGTGGAGCCGTCGACGTACTCCATGACGATGTACGGGATCGAGACCCCGTCGATGTAGTCCTCGCCCGTGTCGTAGACCGCGACGATCGCGGGATGGTTGAGCGAGGCGGCCGACTGGGCCTCCCGGCGGAACCGGGCCTGGAAGGACGGATCGCGCGCGAGGTCCGCGCGCAGCGTCTTCACCGCAACGGTGCGGCCGAGGCGGGTGTCATGCGCGAGGTAGACCTCCGCCATGCCACCACGACCGAGCACCTGGCCCAGCTCGTACCGGCCGCCGAGGCGACGCGGCTCTTCCATAGCTACCTACCAGCCCTCTCCGTCGGTCCCGGCCGCGCACATGTCGTGTGCGGCCGGAGGCTGCCGTCCGGGCCTACCGTACCCGGCTCGCTCCGTGTGCCCTGGCCAAGCCCGGAACCCGATACAGGACCGGTATCGCAACGTGCAACGATGTGAAGGGGACGTGAGCGGGTTCACTTCTTGGAGTTGATGACCGCCTCCATGACGTTCTTCGCGATCGGCGCGGCCAGGCCGCCGCCGGAGATGTCGTCACGGTTGGCGTTCTCGTCCTCGACCACCACGGCCACGGCGACCGGCGAGCTGTTGTCGCTGAGCTTGGCGTACGAGATGAACCACGCGTAGGGGTTCGCGCTGTTCGCCACGCCGTGCTGGGCGGTACCGGTCTTGCCGCCGACGGTCACTCCGCCGCCGATCTGCGCCCGCTGGCCCGTGCCGCTCTTGACGACCGTCTCCATCATCGACTGCAGGATCTGCGCGTTCTGCGGGGACAGCGGCCGGCTCAGCTCCTCGGGGTCGGTCTTGGCGACCGGGTCGAGGTTGGAGGACTGCAGCTGGTCGACCATGTACGGCTTCATCAGCTTGCCGTCGTTGGCGACGGCCGAGGCGACCATGGCCATCTGCAGCGGGGTGGCGGCGGTGTTGTACTGGCCGATGGAGGACAGCGCGGTCTGCGACGGGTTCATGTCGTCGGAGAACACCGAGGCGCTGGAGCGGACGGGGGTGAACTGCTCGGCGTCGAAGCCGAACTTCTTCGCCTCGTCCAGCATCTTGTCGTTGCCGAGGTCGGCGCCGATCTTGCCGAAGACGGTGTTGCAGGACACCCGCAGCGCCTCGCGCATGTTGGCGTCCTTGCAGGGGATGTTGCCCTCGTTCTTCAGCTCGGTGGTCGTGCCCTTCATGATGTAGGGCAGCGGCGAGTCGGTCTTCTCGTCGGCCGACTTGTACAGCCCGTTCTCCAGCGCGGCCGCCGCGGTGACCACCTTGAAGGTGGAGCCCGGCGGGTAGGTCTCGCGCAGCGCCCGGTTGAGCGCCGGGTCGGACGGGTCGTTCTTCTTGAGGATCTTGTTCCAGGCCTTGGAGTCCTTGTCCGTGTTGCCCGCGAAGCTCGACGGGTCGTACGACGGGTAGGAGGCCAGGGCGAGGATCTTGCCGGTGGAGGGCTCGAGGGCCACCACGGCGCCCTTGGCGCCCTGGGCCTTCAGGCCGCTGTAGGCGGCCTTCTGCGCCGCGGCGTTGAGCGTGGTGACGACGTTGCCGCCCTGCTGGCCCTTGCCGGTGATCATGTCGAGCGTCTTGCGGAAGAACAGCCGGTCGTCGTTGCCGGTGAGGATGCCGTCCTCGATGCTCTCCAGCTGGTTGGCGCCGAAGGCCTGCGAGGAGTAGCCGGTGACCGGGGCCCACATGGCCCCGTCCTTGTAGGTGCGCTTGAACTTGAAGTCGCCGCTCTTGGCCTCGACCGACCCGGTTATGGGGTCGCCGTCGACGATGATGTCGCCCCGCGGGTTGGCGTACCGCTCGATGGCGACCCGGCGGTTGGCCGTGTCGGTGCGCAGCTGGTCGGCCTTGACGTACTGGAGCCAGTTGTCGCGGATCAGCAGGGCCAGGACGAGCAGGCCGCAGAAGATCGCGATCCGGCGCAGGGGCTTGTTCATGACGGGCGGACCACCTGGGTCATCTCGGCGTCGGGGTTGGCGGCGGGGGCGGGTGCCGGTCTCCGCGCGGTGTCGCTGATCCGGATGAGGATGCCGATCAGGGCCCAGTTGGCGATCACGGAGGAACCGCCGTAGGCGAGGAACGGCATCGTCATACCGGTGAGCGGGATGAGGCCCATCACACCGCCGGCCACGACGAACACCTGGAGCGCGAAGGCGCCGGACAGGCCGACGGCGAGCAGCTTGCCGAACGGGTCGCGGGCGGCGAGGGCGGTGCGCACGCCGCGTTCCACGATCAGGCCGTAGACCAGGAGGATGGCCATGACGCCGGCCAGGCCCAGCTCCTCGCCGAAGGTGGCGAGGACGAAGTCGGAGTTGGCGGCGAACCGGATCAGCTCGGAGTGGCCCTGGCCCCATCCGGTGCCGAGGGTGCCGCCGGAGCCGAAGGCCCACAGGGCCTGCTGGAGCTGCTCGGAGTGGACCTTGCCGTCGTGCACGCCCGAGCGGCTGGCCAGGTACTCGTGCATGGGGTTGAGCCATGCCTGCACACGGGTCTGGATGTGCGGTTCGAAGCTGGCCACGCCGACGGCGCCGAGGGCGGACATCAGCAGACCGAAGACGATCCAGCTGGTCCGTTCGGTGGCGACGTACAGCATGATCACGAACATGCCGAAGAACAGCAGCGAGGTACCGAGGTCGGTCTCGAAGACGAGGATGAGGATCGAGATCGCCCAGACGACGAGGATCGGGCCGAGGTCGCGGCCGCGAGGCAGGTACAGGCCCATGACGCGACGGCTGGCCAGGGCCAGCGCGTCGCGCTTGACCATCAGGTAGCCGGCGAAGAACACCGCCAGCACGATCTTGGCGAACTCACCGGGCTGGATGGTGAAGCTGCCGACCTTGATCCAGATCTTGGCGCCGTAGGTGAGGTCCGCGCCCAGGCCCGGCACCAGCGGGAGCAGCAGCAGCACCAGCGCGGCCGCCATGGAGATGTACGTGTAGCGCTGGAGCGTGCGGTGGTCCTTGAGGAAGATCAGCACTGCGACGAACAGGCCGATGCCCAGCGCGGTGTAGATGAGCTGGTTGGTCGCCTTGCCGCCGGCGACGCCGATGCTCTGCAGCAGCTTTGACTGGTCCAGCCGCCAGATGACGACGAGTCCGAGCCCGTTCAGCAGGGTCGCCAGCGGCAGCAGCAGCGGGTCGGCGTAGGCGGCGAACTTGCGCACCACGACATGGGCGATGCCGGCCATCAGGCCGAGGCCGAGGCCGTAGCCGAGCAGGCCGGCCGGGACCGACCCGTCGATGGCCAGGCCCACGTTGGCGTAGGCGAACACCGGGATGACCACCGCGAAGACCAGCAGGGCCAGTTCGGTGTTGCGGCGGCTCGGTGCGCCGATGGCGCCGATGGTGGACGTGTGGTGCGTCGGTGTGTTCGAAGTACTGCTCATCGTGTGACAGGGCCTCTCACGGCGTGCTTACTGCTTGCCGCACTGATCGACGACCTTCTGCTCATTCTCGGAGAGGCTCGGGCCGGGGCTGGGCTTGGCGGTCGGGGACTTCGAGGGGGACGACGGGGACTTCGACGACGCCGACGGGTTCGGCGTGGGTGATGCCTTGGACGTGAAGGAGGCCGGGGTGGTTCCCGTGGTGCCTCCGGCCTCGCCCTCGCCGGTCTTGGCGTTCTTCTCGGTCTCGGCGGCCGCGCGCTCCGCCTGCTTGCGGCATGCGGAGGCCTGCAGGGACAGGGCGTCGATCTTCGCCCGGGCCTGGTCCAGGCCGCCCGCCGTGATCGTGTTCTTGACCTGCTTCTGCTGGTAGGGCGGCAGGTACTTGAGTTCGATCTCGGGGTGGTCCTTCTCCACCTTGGACAGCGACACCCAGGCCAGGTCCTGGCTGATGCCGCGGTACAGGGCGACGTGCTCCCCGTTGGTCCCGACGTAGTACTGGGTCTGCGTCCAGCGGTAGCCGCCGTACAGGCCGCCGCCGATGACGGCGAGGGCGAGGACGCTGTAGAACGACCGCTTCAGCCACCTGCGGTTCTTGCGCGGCTTGGTGAAGTCCTCGTCGGAGTAGTCCCCGTAACCGCCGGTGGGGACGTAGCCGGTGGTGTCGCCGGAGCCGGGCGGGCCGAACTCGCCGCCGCCCCCGGGGTGGCCCTGGCGCCCCAGGTGGGAGGCGCGGCCGGCCGGGGTCTGCATGATGCCGTTGTCGTGCAGGTGGTGCTGGTTCTCGGCGACGGCGCCGACCACGACGGGGGTGTCGGACAGCTGGCCGGCGAGGGTGTCGCCGGTGTCCAGGTCGAGCACGTCGGCGATAATGACGGTGATGTTGTCCGGGCCGCCGCCGCGCAGCGCGAGCTGGATCAGCTCCTGCACGGTCTCCTGCGGGCCCTGGTAGCTGGCGAGGGTCTCCTCCATCGTCTGGTGGGAGACGACTCCGGACAGCCCGTCGGAGCAGATCAGGTAGCGGTCGCCGGCCCGGACCTCGCGGATGGACAGGTCGGGTTCGACGTGGTCGCCGCTGCCGAGGGCGCGCATCAGCAGGGAGCGCTGCGGGTGGGTGGTGGCCTCTTCCTCGGTGATGCGGCCCTCGTCGACGAGGCGCTGCACCCAGGTGTGGTCCTGGGTGATCTGGGTCAGGACCCCGTCGCGCAGCAGGTACGCGCGCGAGTCGCCGACGTGCACCAGGCCGAGCCGCTGCCCGGTCCACAGCAGGGCGGTGAGCGTGGTGCCCATGCCCTCGAGCTGCGGGTCCTCCTCGACCATGCCGCGCAGCTGGTCGTTGGCGCGCTGCACGGCGTGGCCGAGGGAGGTGAGGATGTCGGAGCCGGGGACGTCGTCGTCGAGCGTGACCAGGGTGGAGATGACCTCGGAGGAGGCGACCTCGCCGGCCGCCTGGCCGCCCATGCCGTCGGCGATCGCGAGCAGGCGGGGACCGGCGTAACCGGAGTCCTCGTTGCCCTCCCGGATCATGCCCTTGTGCGATCCGGCGGCGAAGCGCAGTGACAGACTCATGCGCACCTCGCCCGTCGGCTCCGGGTACAGCCGGTCGTGTCGAGCCACACTGCCCACCCTCCGGTCGGGAGCGCGCCGGAGACCGGGGTGCGGCCTGCCGCTGCGTGCTCGCTCCGCTCGCGCTCACTCATGACGTAGCACTACTTCCGCAGCTCGATGACGGTTTTGCCGATGCGGATCGGCGCGCCCAGCGGGATCGGCGTGGGGGTCGTCAGCCGGGACCGGTCCAGGTAGGTGCCGTTGGTGGAGCCGAGATCCTCGACGATCCACTGGCCGTCGCGGTCCGGGTAGATCCTGGCATGGCGGCTGGAGGCGTAGTCGTCGTCCAGCACGATCGTGGAGTCGTGCGCCCGGCCCAGGGTGATGGTCTGGCCCTGCAGCGCGACGGTGGTGCCGGTCAGGGTGCCTTCGGACACGACCAGCTTGGTGGGGGCGTTGCGGCCGCGCCGGCCGCCGGCCTGCTGGCCGCGCTGCTGCGGGGGCGCGGACTGCTGCCGGGCGGCCTGCTGCGGCCGCGCCGCCTCCCTGCGCGCTCCGCGCTGGGTGACGCGTGTCCCGAACAGGTCACTTCTGATGACCTGCACGGCCACGATCACGAACAGCCACAGTACGGCCAGGAAACCCAGCCGCATGACCGTGAGGGTCAGCTCTGACATTGCCCCCGCTTCACCCTTCGGCTTGCCGGTAAATGATGGTGGTGCTGCCCACGACGATCCGCGAGCCGTCGCGGAGCGTAGCGCGGGTGGTGTGCTGCCCGTCCACCACGATGCCGTTGGTGGAGCCGAGATCCTGGATCGTCGAGGGCGTTCCGGTCCGGATCTCACAGTGCCGGCGGGAGACGCCGGGGTCGTCGATCCGCACGTCGGCCTCGGTGCTGCGGCCCAGCACCAGGGTCGGGCGGGAGATCTGGTGGCGGGTGCCGTTGATCTCGATCCAGTAGCGGGTGCGTCCGCCGCTCATGGGCGCGGCCGCGGGCCGCTGGGTGGCGGGCTGCGGGTAACCGTAGCCGCCGGGGCGGGTGCCGGGCGGCGGGGCGGACGGCATGGGGGGTGCTCCGGCGGGCGCGGCGGGCGGGTAGCCGTAGCCGCCGCCCTGGGCGGGGCCGGGACGGCCCGCGGGCGGGCCGGGGGGCGCCTGCTGGCTGCTGGAGGAGGCCAGGGTGCGGCTGCGCACCCGGTACAGGCCGGTGTCCAGGTCGTCGGCCTTCTCCAGGTTGACCTTGATCGGGCCCATGAAGGTGTAGCGCTGCTGCTTGGCGTAGTCGCGCACCATGCCGGCCAGCTCGTCGCCGAGCTGCCCGGAGTAGGGGCTGAGGCGCTCGTGGTCGGGCGCGCTCAGCTCCACGATGAAGTCGTTGGGGACGACCGTGCGGTCGCGGTTCCAGATGGTGGCGTTGTTGTCGCACTCCCGCTGGAGCGCGCCGGCGATCTCCACGGGCTGGACCTCGGACTTGAAGACCTTGGCGAAGGTGCCGTTGACCAGACCTTCGAGACGCTGCTCGAACTTCTTCAGGACTCCCATGAGGCACCTCCTCCGTCGCTGCCGTTATGCCTTGCCCTGCTCTGTGCCTGCTGCGGGCCGCTGTGCCGCCCGTACTGCTCACCGATCGTATCTACGCGTCCGGCAATCAGCCGGTTCCCCCAGCGGCTGCCCTTCGAACTCCTGCAGACAAGGATCGTAGAGGGGGGCAAGGACCAGTGTCCCGCACCCGGCTGTGGACCCGGCCCGCCTCCTGGACAGATGACGGGGACCGGTACGAGGTTGATACGTGAACAGGCTCTCCTTGAGACGTGACCGCCCCCTGCGCTCTCCCTACCCGGCCGGGCGGCAGGTAAGGGATGTGAATCCACCCCGTGCGACGTGCTAATGTTCTGGATGTCGGAAGGGGCCGCCCCGCAAGGGACGGAGACGGAAGACACACCCAATGCGCGGGTGGCGGAATAGGCAGACGCGCTGGATTCAGGTTCCAGTGCCCGCAAGGGCGTGGGGGTTCAACTCCCCCCTCGCGCACACAGTGGCTACGGGCCCATCGTGAAAACGGTGGGCCCGTAGTCGTTTTGGCGTTCCTGCCCTGTGAGGAAGCTCTCAGGGGTGCCGGCGGCTCCGGGGGACGGCGTTTTCCACAGGTCTTCGCTTGTCCACAGGGTCTGACGCGTTCCGGTCGACGGCGGTACGGTCTGCACGAGTTGATGTTCGATCGTGCGGGCGGGGGAGGCGGTCCTGGTGACGGGATCCGGTGTCGAGGCGGCTGAGCGGGCGGTGACGGCGCCCCGGTTGCCGCGGGTGCGCGGCTTCGCCCAGTGGCCGCCGCAGGGTTCGCCGAAGAAGCAGGGCAAGGCGCTGCGGTCCGCCGTCCCGCGTGACGCACACCGCGTCCTCGACCTGGACGCCGGCCGCCCGGACGCGGTCACGGCGGTGGTGGACTCCAACGCCGGCCGCATCCCCGAACTGACGCCGATACGGGTGGGCAGGATGGCGGCCACCCCGTTCGCCTTCCTGCGCGGCTCCGCCGGGCTCATGGCGTACGACCTGGCCCGCACACCGATGACCAGCATCGGCGCCCAGATATGCGGTGACGCGCACGCGGCCAACTTCGGTCTGTACGGGGACGCCCGGGGCAGCCTGGTCATCGACCTCAACGACTTCGACGAGACGGTGCACGGCCCCTGGGAGTGGGACCTGAAGCGGCTCGCCGCCTCCCTGGTGCTCGCCGGACGCGAGGCGGGCGCCGACGAGGACACCTGCCAGGAGGCCGCCCAGGACGCGGTGGGTGCCTACCGGCGGACCATGAGGCTGCTGGCCGGGCTGTCCGTCCTGGACGCCTGGAACGCCATCGCGGACGAGGAACTGGTCTCCCACACCGACGCCCACGACCTGCTCGGCACCCTGGAGCGGGTCTCGGAGAAGGCGCGGGCCAACACCAGCGGCCGGTTCGCCGCCAGGTCGACGGAGGAGACGGAGGCCGGCGGCCGGCGCTTCGTCGACGCGCCGCCGGTGCTGCGCCGGGTCCCGGACGCCGAGGCGGCCGCGGTGGCCGCCGCCCTGGAGCCGTACGCGGCGACGCTCTCCGAGGACCGGCTGCCGCTGCTGGCCCGGCACGCGGTGCACGACGTGGCCTTCCGCGTGGTCGGCACGGGCAGCGTGGGCACGCGCTCGTACGTGGTCCTGCTGCTGGACCACCGCGGGGAGCCGCTGGTGCTCCAGGTGAAGGAGGCGCGTCCGTCGGCGCTCGTCCCGCATCTGGCGGCCGCCGGTTTCCAGGCGCCCGCGGTGGAGCACGAGGGGCGCCGGGTGGTCCTCGGCCAGAAGTCGATGCAGGTGGTCAGCGACATCCTGCTCGGCTGGACGACGGTCGGCGGGCGGCCCTTCCAAGTGCGCCAGTTCCGCAACCGCAAGGGTAGCGTCGACCCGGCCGCGCTCGCCGCCGACCAGATCGACGACTACGGCCGCATGACCGGTGCCCTGCTGGCCCGCGCCCACGCCCACAGCGCGGACCCGCGGCTGATCGCCGGCTACTGCGGCAAGAACGAGGAGCTGGACGAGGCGGTCGCCGCCTTCGCGGTCGCCTACGCCGACCGTACGGAGGCGGACCACGCGGAACTGGTGGCGGGGGTGCGTGCGGGCCGGATAGCCGCCGAGAGGGGCGTGTGACGGGGGTGACGCGTTGAGGTACGTCGAGCTGAACGGCGCCGAGGGCGAGGACGCGGGTCTCATCGACCCCCGGCCCTACCTGGCGCGGCTGCCCGGCCTCGCGGCCGAACTGCCGCCTGGCGCCCGCGCGTTCGCCACCGACCCCGCGCACTACGACTTCGGTGGCCGGCGCTGTGTGAAGGACCTGCGGCCGTCACGGGTGCGCCTCGGCCGGGGCGGGGACCTGGAGATCCGCTTCCGGCACAACTGCTTCAAGCACGACGAGGACCTCCTCGTCCGCTACACCGGGGTCTCCCGTTTCCAGTCCGGCGTCCTGGGCAGCTGCGACCCCGCCTCCCTCGGCGATGTGATCCTCGACGAGATCCTCCCGGGTCCGGCCGGCTGCACCCATGAGCTGGCCTGCCGGCCGGGCACGCTGGTGGTCGCCTGCCGCGACCTGGTGGCCGAATGGATACCGGCAGACTGCCCGGACGCGGTGCCCCGCGCGTGACCCCGGCCATCCGCGGCGCCGGGTTCCGGCCGTGGCCTACGCTGGTCGGGTGACGACCCCGGAAGCTGAGCAGTCCCAGGCACCGCGGCCCGAGGAACGGCTGGAACAGGCCGTACGGGCAGCCGAGCAGGCGTTGATCGAGTACGAGATCGCCGTGGAGACGTTCCGCGTCGAGGTCGAGAACTTCTCCCGGCTGCACGAGCAGAAGCTCGGCCCGCTCTACATGCGCATCGAGCACCTGGACGCGGAGATCGCCGAGGCGAAGGCCGCCCGCACCGGCGACCCGGAGGACATCCGCCGGGCCGAGGAGGCCCGGGCGCATGTGCTGCCGATCCCCGGCGTCGAGGAGCTGCTGCACGGCTGGATGGACGGCAACGGCCTGTTCCCGGAGGCCACCGCCATGCTCACCGACCAGGCGGTACGCCCTCCGGAGCGGGTGCGGCCCAGCGAGGAGGCCCGCAAGCTCTACCGCGAGCTGGCCCGCAAGGCCCACCCCGACCTCGCCCAGGAGGAAGAGGAGCAGCAGCGGCGCGAGGAGTTCATCAGCCGCGTCAACGCCGCCTACGCCCGCGGCGACGAGGCGCTGCTCAGGGAGCTGGCCGAGGAATGGGCGGCGGGCCCGGTGCCGCCCGAGCGCCGGCCGAGCCCCGCCGACGAGCTGTACGCCCGCCTGGAGTGGCTCTCCCAGCGCAAGGAGCTGCTGACGCTGGTCGCCCGCGAGCTCGAGGACGGTGCCATCGCCGGCATGCTGCGGCTGGCCCCGGACGACCCCGACGGCCTGCTCGACGAGATCGCCGGCCGGCTGCGTGCCGACATCGCGCAGCGGGAGACGGAGCTGGCGGCCCTGCTGGCCGAGGGCTGACCGGGCCGTCCTTCCGGTAGCGTCGGGGGCATGAGTTTTGGAGCTGGGGTGCCCACCGTCGGGGTCACCGACCTCAAGGACGACGACTTCCTGCTGGACGTCCGTGAGGACGAGGAGTGGCAGGCCGGTCACGCCGATGGCGCGCTGCACATCCCCATGAGCGAGTTCGTGGCCCGGTACGGCGAGCTGACCGAGGCCGCCCCGCAGGACGGCCGGGTCCATGTGATCTGCCGGTCCGGAGGGCGTTCGGCGCAGGTCACGATGTACCTGATCCAGCAGGGTCTCGACGCGGTGAACGTCGACGGCGGCATGCAGGTCTGGCAGGCCGCGGGCCGTCCCGTGGTCACCGACGCCGGGGCGCCGGGCGCGGTCGTCTGACCCGCGGCCACGGACCCGCGGCCATGGACTCGCGGCCACTGATCCGCGACCGCTGATCCGCGGCGGCCGTCAGGCACGGCTGCCGCGGATCAGTGGTCGGATCGCGGTGCCCGGTGCACCGACGGCCGAGCGGGCGGGCCGTCGGCGGGTGACCGGGCTCTTCCCCGTGCGCGGGGCGGGACTCAGCGGTCGAAGTCCAGCTCCACCTGCTCCGTGACCGGGTGCGACTGGCAGGCCAGCACATAGCCGGCTTCGGTCTCCTCCGCCTCCAGAGCGAAGTTGCGGTCCATGCGGACCTCGCCCGCGACCAGGAAGGCCCGGCAGGTTCCGCACACTCCGCCCTTGCAGGCGTAGGGCGCGTCGGGCCGGTTGCGCAGCACCGTGTCCAGCAGCGACTCACCGTCCTGCACCGGCCAGGTGCCGCCGCGCCCGTCGAGCCGGGCGGTGACGGTGCTGTGCGCGGGCACCGGGGCGCCGGCCGCCGGGGCCGTCCCCCCGTCCACGTGGAAGATCTCCTGGTGGATCCGGGCCCGGTCCACACCCAGCTCGCGCAGCGCCCGCTCGGCGCCGTCGACGAGGCCGTAGGGCCCGCACAGGAACCAGCCCGCCACCCGCTCCACCGGCAGCAGCGCGGGCAGCAGTCCCGCCAGCCGCTCGCGGTCGAGCCGGCCGGACGGCAGACCCGCCTGCTGCTCCTCCCGGGAGAGCGCGGTGACCAGCTGCAGCCGCTCCGGATAGCGGTCCTTCAGGTCGGCGACCTCTTCGAGGAACATCGTCGAGGCGGCCGTGCGGTCCCCGCGTATCAGGCAGAACCGGGCCCGCGGTTCACGCGCGAGCAGCGTGGAGACGATCGACAGCACGGGGGTGATGCCGCTGCCGCCGACGACCGCGGCGTACAGGCCCGGCGCCGGTTCCAGCGTGAAGCGGCCGGCGGGGGTCATCACCTCCAGCTCGTCGCCGACGTTGATCTCCTTCAGCGCGTATGTGGAGAAGGCGCCGCCCTCGACGAGACGCACCCCCACCCGCAGTGTGCTCGGGCCCTCACCGGCCGGGTCGGGGGCCGCGGAGCAGATCGAGTACGTCCGCCGGATCTCGGTGCCGTCCGTGCGCCGCCGCAGGGTGAGGTGCTGCCCGGGCGCGTGCCGGTACTCCTCGCGCAGCTCCGGCGGGACGGTGAGGGTGAGCGCGACGGAGTCGTCGGTGAGCCGGTCGACCGCGGCCACCGGGAGCGGGTGGAAGCGCGCCATCACAACTCCTTGAAGTGGTCGAACGGTTCGCGGCAGGACAGGCAGCGGCGCAGCGCCTTGCACGCGGTGGAGGAGAACCGGCTCAGCAGTTCGGTGCCGGCCGCTCCGCAGTGCGGGCAGCGCACCGGTTCGCCGTCCTCCTCGGTCCTCGTCGGGCCGAGGGTCAGCGTCACCGGACCGTGGTCGCGGCGCGCACGCGGGGGAGCGATGCCGAACTCCTGGAGCTTGCGGCGGCCTTCGGCGGTGATGTCGTCGGTCGTCCAGGCGGGGCTGAGCACGGTGCGGACGGAGACGTCGCGCATGCCGTGGGCGCGCAGGACCCGCTCGATGTCCGTGCTCATCGCCTCGATGGCGGGGCAGCCGGTGTAGGTCGGGGTGAGGTCGACCTCGACCGTGTCGGTGCCGCGGAGGTGCACCGCGCGCACGACGCCCAGGTCCTGGAGGGTGAGCACGGGCAGCTCGGGGTCGGGCACCGAACCGGCCAGTTCGAGCAGTTCCGCCTCCAGCGCCGTGGTGGTCACCATGACGCCCCCGGATGGCTGCGGTGCAGGTGCTGCATCTCGGCGAGCATCCGTCCGAACTGCTCGGTGTGCAGGCCCTGCCGGCCCGCTCCCGCCGACCAGGCGCCGGTGCGGGGGCCCTCGGGCACGGTCAGGGTGGCCCGGTTCAGGACGTCCGTGACGGAGCGGAGCCAGTTCTCCTCCAGGGCCGCCCAGTCGGCGTCCAGGCCCTCGACCGGCTGGAACATCTCACCGGTGAACCGCCACAGGGCGTCGCACGCGCGCCGCATCCGTTCGTGGCTGTCGTCGGTGCCGTCGCCGAGCCGCAGGGTCCACTGCTCGGCGTGGTCCCGGTGGTAGGCGATCTCCTTGACGGCCTTCGCGGCCAGCGGCGCGAACGGGCCGTCGGAGGCGGCCAGTTCGCTGTAGAGAAGCTGCTGGTAGGTGGAGAAGTACAGCTGGCGGGCGATGGTGTGGGCGAAGTCGCCGTTCGGCTGCTCGACGAGCTGGAGGTTGCTGAAGGCCCGTTCCTCGCGCAGATAGGCGAGTTCGTCCTCGTCGCCGGCCATCGACAGCAGCACGCGGGCCTGGCCGAGCAGGTCGAGGGCGATGTTGGCGAGGGCGACCTCCTCCTCCAGGACGGGGGCGTGCCCGGCCCACTCCCCCAGTCGGTGGGAGAGCACCAGGGCGTCGTCGCCGAGGGCGAGCGCGGCGGTCGCGGGGACGGTGGCGGTCACAGGTGCTTCACGCCTTCCGGGATCTCGTAGAAGGTCGGGTGCCGGTAGGGCTTGTCGGCGGCCGGCTCGAAGAACGGGTCCTTCTCGTCGGGTGAGGACGCGGTGATCGCGGTGGCGGGCACGACCCAGATCGAGACACCCTCGCCACGCCGGGTGTAGAGGTCGCGGGCGTTGCGCAGGGCCAGCTCGGCGTCGGGCGCGTGCAGGCTGCCGGCGTGGGTGTGGGAGAGGCCGCGGCGGGAGCGTACGAAGACCTCCCACAAGGGCCATTCGGTGTCGGTCATCCTCGTGTCTCTCCCGTTCCGCCGGTGCTGCCGGTGTGCTTGGCCGCATACGCCGCGGCCGCCTCGCGCACCCACGCGCCCTCTTCGTGTGCGCGCCTGCGCTGGGTGATGCGCTGTTCGTTGCAGGGGCCGTTGCCCTTGAGGACGTCCCAGAACTCGGTCCAGTCGATGGCGCCGAAGTCGTGGTGTCCCCGCTCCTCGTTCCAGCGCAGGTCCGGGTCGGGGAGGGTGAGGCCGAGGGATTCGGCCTGGGGTACGCAGATGTCGACGAAGCGCTGGCGCAGCTCGTCGTTGGAGTGGCGCTTGATCTTCCACTCCATGGACTGGGCCGAGTGCTGCGAGGCGTCGTCGGGCGGGCCGAACATCATCAGGGAGGGCCACCACCAGCGGTCCACCGCGTCCTGTGCCATGGCGTGCTGCTCGGGGGTGCCGTTGCTGAGGGCCAGCAGCAGTTCGTAGCCCTGCCGCTGGTGGAAGGACTCCTCCTTGCACACGCGCACCATCGCGCGGGCGTAGGGCCCGTAGGAGCAGCGGCACAGGGGGACCTGGTTGGTGATGGCGGCGCCGTCCACCAGCCAGCCGATGGCGCCGACGTCGGCCCAGGTCAGGGTGGGGTAGTTGAAGATCGAGGAGTACTTCTGGCGGCCGCTGTGCAGCTTGTCGAGCAGTTCGTCGCGGCTGGTGCCGAGGGTCTCGGCCGCGCTGTAGAGGTACAGGCCGTGGCCGGCCTCGTCCTGGACCTTGGCCATCAGGATCGCCTTGCGGCGCAGTGAGGGCGCGCGGGTGATCCAGTTGGCCTCCGGCTGCATGCCGATGATCTCGGAGTGCGCGTGCTGGGCGATCTGCCGGACGAGCGTCGCGCGGTAGGCGTCGGGCATCCAGTCGCGGGGCTCGATGCGTTCGTCGGCGGCCACGGCCGCGTCGAAGGCGTGCTGGTACTCCGCCGGTGCTCCGGCGGTGTCCGGCGCGCCGGCGGCGACTGCGCCTGCCGTGCGGTGCGCGGCTGCTGTGGCCATGCGGTCCCCCTGACCTAGGGCTCTGCTGCGAACAGTGTCCCGACCGATCGTTCGGTCCGTGCGCATCAATGGTGTGCCGGGCCGGTGCCGCTGTCAACCGCTGTGGAAAACCCCGCGAGCGTCCTGTGGACGGCGTGCCGGACGGTGCCCGGTGGCCCTTCCGGGCGAGGTTCCCGCCGAGGGCCCGGGGGCGTCTCCACGCCGCCTTTGCGGTGGCGAGCGACTGGTCGTACCGCCCGGCCGGATGTCCGTCCGGGCGGACGACGTGGTGACGGCCACGGTCTCCGGTGGTTCCCCGGGGCTGCGCCCGACGGGCGTGGCTGAGTACCGTTCCGTGCGGGCGCCGAGCCGTGGCGCCCGTGAACCATGCGGCGCCTGTGGCGGGCGGCCGCACGACGTCGGCGGAAATCGGGGATCGGGGCGGAATGGACGCGTACGACGAGGACTCGCACGACCGGCGGGGGCCGGACGGGTCGAAGGGGGCGCGTCTCCCGGAGCCGGAGAACGGCGCGGACGGGCACGAGCCGCCGGGTGCCGGCGGCAGGGCGGTCACGGACGCGGCCGCGGACGGGCCGGCGGCCGACGGCACGGAGCGGAAGCCGGCCCACGACACCGGGGGCGTCGAGCCGTCGGCCGTCGGCCCGGGCGCGAGCGGGCAGCCGCCCGTGGACCCGGACCTCGCGCGCGGCGGAGCAGAGTCCGACGAGCCCGCCGCGGCCCCGTCCGCCCCGCCCCGCACCGGTGTCGCCGCCCTGTCCCCCCGCTACCAGGTCGGAGCGGCGGTGGCCCTCGCGGCCGTCGCCGTCGCCGCCTGTGTGCACCTGGGGATGGTGTTCCTGAGCCTCGCGCCCGCGAACACGATGACCAAGCAGCACGGCAAGGCGATCGAGGAGTGGGTGTACCCGGAGTTCGAACAGAACTGGAAGCTGTTCGCCCCCAACCCGTTGCAGCAGAACATAGCCGTGCAGGTCCGCGCCGAGGTGCGGACGAAGGACGGTGACCTGCGCACCACCGGATGGACCGACCTCTCCGCCCGTGACGGTGCCGCGATCGACGGCAACCCGCTGCCGAGCCACACCCAGCAGAACGAGCTGCGCCGCGCCTGGGACTTCCTCTCCGCCACGCACGGCACCGACAACCGGCCGGTGGGCCTGCGCGGCGCGCTCTCCGAGACCTACATGCGCCGGATCGTGACGATGCGCCTGTACCGGGAGGACGAGATCGGCCGGCAAGGAGTCGTCCAGCGCGTGCAGGTCCGCTCCCGGACCACCAACGTGCAGCCGCCCGTGTGGAGCCGTGAACGGTTCTCGGGCAAGCCCGTCTACCGCGTGCTGCCCTGGTGGACGGTGACCGCCGACGAGGCCGCGGGAGGTGTGGCGTGAACGGTGTGTCCCTGACGCTCTCGCGGGGCATCGCCCGCGTCACCGAGTCGGCGCTCGGCCGGTACCAGAGCGCCGTGATCCGGATCGGCTTCTCCGGCACCTGGCTGCTGTTCCTGCTGCGCGAGTTCCCCCACCGCCGGGAGATGTACGGCCCCGACGGCCCCTGGAGCTGGGACCTCGGCCGCCAGCTGACCGACGAGAACCACGCCTTCACGGCCCTGATGTGGTCCGGCGGGGGCGCCTGGTTCGAGATCTTCTATGTGCTGGCGATCCTCGCCACGGCCGCGCTGCTGCTCGGCTGGCGCACCCGGACCGCCTCCGTGCTGTTCATGGTGGGTGTGCTGTCGCTGCAGAACCGCAGCGTCTTCATGGGCGACGGCGGCGACAACGTCCTGCACCTGATGTCCTTCTACCTGGTGTTCACCCGCTGCGGTCAGGTGTGGTCGCTCGACGCCCGCCGGGCGGACCGCGAGGCGGCGGCACGCGCGCGTGGGGAGCGGGTCCGCCCCGACCGGCTGGGGCCGGTGCTGTGGGCGGTGCTGGGCCTGGTGCTCGCCGGGGTGACGCTGACGGGCCGGCTGTTCGACAACGGCTGGCTGGTGCCGTCGCTGCTGTGGACGGTCTGGGCCGTCCTCGGCCTGTGGGCGGCGGTACGGCGCCTGGCGAGGTCCGAGGAGCCGCGGATCCTGCTGGACGTGATCGCGAACGTCCTGCACAACGGCGCCCTGTTCGTGATCATGGCGGAGGCCTGCCTGATCTACGCCACCGCCGGCTGGTACAAGATCCAGGGCTCGCGCTGGCAGGACGGCACCGCCGTCTACTACCCGCTCCACCTGGACTACTTCTCGCCCTGGCCGGGCCTCGCCGACCTGATGTCCTCCAGCGGCACCATCATGATGGTCATCACCTACGGCACGGTCATGGTGCAGGTCGCCTTCCCGTTCACGCTGTTCAACCGGCGGGTGAAGAACGTCCTGCTGGTGCTCATGATGCTGGAGCACGCGGTGATCGCGGTCGTCCTCGGGCTGCCGTTCTTCTCGCTGGCGATGATCACGGCGGACGCCGTCTTCCTGCCGACGTCCGTGCTGCTGCTGCTCGGCGGCTGGGCGGCACGCGCGCGTGAGCGGCTGGTACGGCGAGGCCGGGACGACGACCCCGTGCTGCCCGGGCCGCGCGCCTCCGAGGAGAGCGCCCCGGGCTCGGCCGAGGAGCCCGCGCCGGGCCACGTAGGGTTCGGCACATGACCGATGCCCTGGCCCGCTGGCGTGCGAGCGCCGGTACCGCCGTGCTGCTGGACGGCTTCCACGCCCTGAAGCACGCGCTGCGCTTCGGCGCGCAGGTGCCGGTGGCGGTCACCACCGACCGCGGGGCGGCGCTCGCCCTCGCCGAGGAGCTGGCCGGGGACGTCAGGGACGCCCTGGACGAGCTGCTGACCGAGGTGCCCGCGTCGGCGTACGCCTCGCTCGTGCCGCGGCCCCATCCCACCGGGGTGGCGGCGCTGGCCGTGCGGCCGTCCCGCGAGGCCAGTCTGCGCGCGCTCGCCCGCACGCCCCGCACGGCGCCCGTCGTGGTCCTCGACAACCCGCGCAACCTGGGCAACGCGGGCGCCGTGATCAGGCTGGCCGCCGGTTTCGGGGTGACCGGGGTGGTCACCACGGGGACGCTCGACCCCTGGCACCCCACGGTGGTGCGCGGCGGTGCGGGGCTGCACTTCGCGACGGCCGTGGAGCGGCTGGGCGCCGACGAGCTGCCGGCCGGCCCGCTGTTCGCCCTCGACCCGGAGGGCGAGGACATCCGGGGTGTCACGCTGCCGGACGACGCCGTGCTGGCCTTCGGTTCGGAGCGCAGCGGCCTGTCGCCCGAGGTACGCGGGCGGGCCGATCGTCTGCTGGCGCTGCCGATGCGCCCCCAGGTCTCCAGCTACAACCTGGCCACCAGTGTGGCCATGACGCTGTACCACTGGAGTGCCACCGGGGGCGCGGCGACGGCGCCCCCGGCGGTCCCGGACTGCTAGGCCTGGCGGCGGACCTCCACCACCCGGAAGCGGTTGGCCACGAACGCGCCGTCGGTGAGGGCCGCGTTCGCCGCCGGGTTGCCGCCCGAGCCGTGGAAGTCGGAGAAGGCGGCCGTCTGGTTCACGTACACCCCGCCGGTCAGGTTGAGCGACAGCTGGGCGGCCTCCTCCAGGCAGGCCTCCTCGACGGCCCGCTCGGCCTCCGGGTCGGTGGTGTACGCGCCGACCGTCATCGCGCCCTTCTCGCGGACCGTGCGGCGCAGCAGCTCCACCGCGTCCGCCACCGAGTCGACCGCGACGGCGAAGGAGACGGGGCCGAAGCACTCGCTCATGTAGGCGGCCTCGGCGTCCGGCTTGGCGCCGTCCAGCTTGACGATCACCGGAGTGCGGACCACGGCGCCCGGGAAGTCCGGGTTGGTGATCTCCCGGGAGGCCAGGGCGACCTCGCCGAGACCCGCGGCCGCCTCCAGGCGGGCCTTCACGTCCGGGTTGACGATCGCGCCCAGCAGGGCGTTGGCGCGCGCCTCGTCGCCGAGCAGTCCGTCGACGGCGCGGGCGAGGTCGGCGGTCACCTCGTCGAAGGTCTTGTGGCCCTCGTCGGTGCGGATGCCGTCACGCGGGATGAGCAGGTTCTGCGGGGTCGTGCACATCTGGCCGCTGTACAGGGACAGCGAGAAGGCCAGGTTGGACAGCATCCCCTTGTAGTCGTCGGTCGACTCCACGACGACCGTGTTGACGCCGGCCTTCTCCGTGTAGACCTGCGCCTGGCGGGCGTTGGCCTCCAGCCAGTCGCCGAAGGACGTCGACCCGGTGTAGTCGATGATGCGGATCTCGGGGCGGGTGGCGAGGGTCTTGGCGATGCCCTCGCCGGGGCGCTCGGCGGCCAGTGCCACGAGGTTCGGGTCGAAACCGGCCTCGGTGAGCACCTCCCGCGCGATGCGCACGGTCAGCGCGAGCGGCAGTACCGCGTGCGGGTGGGGCTTGACCAGGACCGCGTTGCCGGTCGCCAGCGAGGCGAACAGACCCGGGTAGCCGTTCCAGGTGGGGAAGGTGTTGCAGCCGATGACCAGGCCGATGCCGCGCGGGACCGGCGTGAACCGCTTGGTGAGTGCGAGCGGGTCGCGCTTGCCCTGCGGCTTGGTCCACTCGGCCGCGTCGGGCGTGCGGACCTGCTCCACGTACGCGTACGCCACCGCTTCCAGGCCGCGGTCCTGGGCGTGCGGGCCGCCCGCTTGGAGCGCCATCATGAAGGCCTGTCCGCTGGTGTGCATGACCGCGTGCGCGAACTCGTGCGTCCGGTCGCTGATCCGCTTGAGGATCTCCAGGCAGACCACGGCGCGGGTCTCCGCGCCCGCGTCCCGCCAGGCGCGCTGTCCGGCCTTCATCGCGGGCAGCAGCACGTCGAGGTCCGGGTGCGGGTAGGTCACGCCGAGCTCGATGCCGTAGGGGGAGACCTCGCCGCCGACCCAGTCGTCCGTGCCGGGCTGGCCGAGGTCGAGGCGGGTGCCGAGGACGGCGTCGAAGGCGGCCTTGCCGGCCGCCGCGTCCAGGCTGCCCTGCTCCCCGTACGCCTTGGGGTGCTCGGGATGCGGGGACCAGTACGCGCGCGTGCGGATCGCTTCCAGGGCCTGGTCGAGTGTGGGCCGGTGCCTGGCGATCAGGTCGTGCGCGGTCAGTTCGGCGGCCATGCGGGACCAACTCCTCGTCTCAGGAACTCTTCCTCGAGTTCATGACCTGGGCGGAAACAGAGGCAGGAACGGGCGGACAGGGCTAGAGTAACCGAACGATCGGTCGGGACAAGGGGGCCTGCCGCATCTGTGGACAACCCCGTGCGGGAGGATCGCGCACATGACAGCACTCGACCTCAGCAGCCCCGTGGCCGTCGTCGGCACCGGCACCATGGGCCAGGGCATCGCCCAGGTCGCGCTGGTGGCCGGCCACCCCGTGCGGCTCTACGACGCCCTGCCCGGGCGGGCCCGGGAGGCGGCCGACGCGATCGGCGCGCGCCTCGACCGCCTCGTGGCGAAGGACCGGCTCACCGCCGCCGAGCGGGACGCGGCCCGTGCCCGGCTCAGCCCCGCGGAGAGCCTGGCCGAGCTGGCCGACTGCTCCCTCGTCGTGGAGGCCGTCCTGGAGCGGCTGGAGGTCAAGCAGCGGCTCTTCGGCGAGCTGGAGGACGTGGTCTCCGAGGACTGCCTGCTCGCCACCAACACCTCCTCCCTGTCGGTGACGGCCATCGGCGGTGCGCTGCGCAGCCCCGGCCGCTTCGTGGGCCTGCACTTCTTCAACCCGGCCCCGCTGCTTCCGCTGGTCGAGGTCGTCTCCGGGTTCGCCACCGACGTCACGTCGGCCACGCGCGCGTACGAGACCGCGCGGGCCTGGGGGAAGACCCCGGTGGCCTGCGCCGACACCCCCGGGTTCATCGTCAACCGCATCGCCCGGCCGTTCTACGCCGAGGCGTTCGCGGTGTACGAGGCCCAGGCCGCCGACCCCGCCACCATCGACGCCGTCCTGCGCGAGAGCGGCGGTTTCCGGATGGGCGCGTTCGAGCTGACCGACCTGATCGGGCAGGACGTCAACGAGTCCGTCACCCACTCGGTGTGGCAGTCCTTCTTCCAGGACGTCCGCTTCACGCCCTCCCTCGCCCAGCGCCGCCTCGTGGAGTCCGGCCGCCTCGGCCGGAAGGCGGGGCACGGCTGGTACGACCACGCCGAGGGCGCCGAGCGTCCCGAGCCGCACACCGCCGAGAAGCGGCAGCCGCCCGCCCACGTCACCGCCGAGGGCGGACTCGGCCCGGCCGCGGAACTGCTCACCCTGATCCGTGAGGCGGGCATCCCGGTCCGGGAGGAGGACGAGGACCACGGCACCCGCCTGGTGCTGCCGAGCGGCGGCCAGCTGGTGCTCGCCGACGGCCAGACGTCCGTGGAGTTCCGCGACGTCGTCTACTTCGACCTCGCCCTCGACTACCGCCGGGCCACCCGCATCGCCCTGTCCGCCTCCCAGGACACCTCGCAGGCGACCCTCGCCGAGGCCATCGGTCTCTTCCAGGCGCTCGGCAAGGACGTCAGCGTCATCGGCGACGTCCCCGGCATGATCGTCGCCCGCACGGTCGCCCGGATCGTGGACCTCGCCCACGACGCCGTCGCCAAGGGCGTGGCCACCGAGGAGGACGTCGACACCGCGATGCGCCTGGGCGTCAACTACCCGCTGGGCCCCTTCGAGTGGAGCCGCAGGCTCGGCCACGGCTGGGCCTACGACCTCCTGGACGACCTGCACCTGCGCGACCCCTCGGGCCGGTACGCGCCGTCACTCGCGCTCTACCGTCACGCGTACGCCACCGACAAGCGGGAGGGCACCCCATGACCACCGCCAAGCGCGACACTTACACCCCCGAGACGCTGCTCTCGGTCGCCGTGCGGGTCTTCAACGAGCGCGGCTACGACGGCACCTCCATGGAGCACCTGTCCAGGGCCGCCGGGATCTCCAAGTCCTCGATCTACCACCACGTCAGCGGCAAGGAGGAGCTGCTGCGGCGGGCCGTCAGCCGCGCGCTGGACGGACTGTTCGGGATCCTCGAGGAGGAGCCCGCGCGCGCGGGGCGCTCCGCCGACCGGCTGGAGCACGTCGTCCGGCGCATGGTCGAGGTGCTCATATCCGAGCTGCCGTACGTGACGCTGCTGCTGCGGGTGCGCGGCAACACCGAGACCGAGCGGTGGGCGCTTGAGCGGCGCCGCGACTTCGACCACCGGGTCGCCGCCCTGCTGAAGGCCGCGGCCGCCGACGGGGACGTGCGCCCCGACGTTGAGGTGCGCCTGGCCACCCGGCTGGTCTTCGGGATGATCAACTCCATCGTGGAGTGGTACCGGCCCGACAGCCGGGGCGTCAGCGGCCGTGAGGTGGCCGACGCGGTGGTCCGGCTCGCCTTCTCGGGACTGCGCCAGGCCTGAGCCCTCCGGGCCGGGCGGGGGCCGGGACCCGGCGTCTTCGGCGATCAGGTCTCCGGCTCGGTGTCCTCCTCCTCGAACACCAGCAGTGTGCGGGTGCTGAGCACCTCGGGGATCGCCTGGAGCCGGGTGAGGACGAGTTCGCGCAGCGTCCTGTTGTCTGGTGTGTGCACCAGGAGCAGGACGTCGAAGTCGCCGCCCACCAGGGCGATGTGCGAGGCGCCGGGGAGCTGCCTGAGCTGCTCGCGGACCGTGCGCCAGGTGTTCTGGACGATCTTCAGGGTGATGTACGCCGAGGTGCCGTGCCCCGCCCGCTCGTGGTCCACACGGGCGCTGAACCCCCTGATCACCCCGTCGTCGATCAGCCGGTTGATGCGGGCGTACGCGTTGGCGCGCGAGACGTGGACGCGTTCGGCGACGGACCGTATGGACGCGCGGCCGTCCGCCTGCAGGATTTTCAGGATGTCCTGGTCGATCGCGTCCAGCGGACGGGCCGGCTGGGCGGCGCCGTCCTGCGGCCCTTCGGCCATTTGTTCAGCTGCCATGTCCCCCCGCTTCACCGTCGTGGACGTCCTGCGTTCATTGCAGGTTGTGGAGAACCGTTTGTCCACAGCCTGCCGGGGCCTGTAGCCAAAATGTGCCGTCGACCGAACAATCGGTAGGTGAGGCGGGTCACAGCCGACGCGCCTCCCGTAGCCGCTCCCACGAGGAGGTGCCGTCATGACGGTCATGGAGCAGCGGGGCGCGTACCGGCCATCGCCGCCGCCCGCCTGGCAGCCCCGTATGGACCCCGCGCCGCTGCTGCCCGACGCCGAGCCGTATCGCGTCCTCGGCACCGAGGCGGCCGCGAAGGCCGATCCGGACCTGCTGCGCCGGCTGTACGCACAGCTGGTGCGCGGCCGCCGCTACAACACCCAGGCCACCGCGCTGACCAAGCAGGGACGCCTGGCCGTCTACCCCTCCACCACCGGTCAGGAGGCGTGCGAGGTCGCCGCCGCCCTGGCCCTGGAGGAGCGCGACTGGCTGTTCCCCAGTTACCGCGACACCCTCGCCGTCGTCGCCCGGGGCGTGGACCCGGTCGAGGTGCTCACGCTGCTGCGCGGCGACTGGCACAACGGCTACGACCCCCAGGCCCACCGGGTGGCCCCGCTCAGCACCCCGCTGGCCACCCAGCTCCCGCACGCCGTCGGTCTCGCCCACGCCGCCCGCCTCAAGGGCGACGACGTGGTCGCGCTGGCCATGGTCGGTGACGGCGGCACCAGCGAGGGCGACTTCCACGAGGCCCTGAACTTCGCCGCCGTCTGGCAGGCGCCGGTGGTCTTCCTGGTGCAGAACAACGGCTTCGCCATCTCCGTCCCGCTGGCCAAGCAGACCGCGGCGCCGTCGCTGGCCCACAAGGCCGTCGGCTACGGCATGCCGGGCAGGCTGGTCGACGGCAACGACGCGGCAGCCGTGCACGAGGTCCTCGGCGACGCCGTGCGGCGGGCGCGGGCGGGCGGCGGGCCGACCCTGGTGGAGGCGGTGACGTACCGCATCGACGCGCACACCAACGCCGACGACGCCACCCGGTACCGAGGCGACGCCGAGGTCGAGGCCTGGCGGGCGCACGACCCGGTCCAGCTCCTGGAGCGGGAACTCACCGCGCGCGGCCTGCTCGACGACGCCGGCCGCGAGGCAGCCCGGCAGGACGCCGAGGAGATGGCCGCCGACCTGCGGGAACGCATGAACCAGGACCCCGAGCTCAAGCCCATGGACCTCTTCGACCACGTCTACGCCGAGACCACCGCGCAACTGCGCGAGCAGCGCGCCCAGCTGCGCGCCGAGCTCGACGCCGAGCAGGACGGCCAGGAAGGCGACCTTCGATGACCACCGTCGCCGTCAAGCCCGCCACCATGGCGCAGGCCCTCACGCGCGCGATGCGCGACGCGATGGCCGCCGACCCCACCGTGCACGTCCTCGGCGAGGACGTCGGCACCCTCGGCGGGGTCTTCCGGGTCACCGACGGGCTCGCCAAGGAGTTCGGCGAGGACCGCTGCACCGACACCCCGCTGGCCGAGGCCGGCATCCTCGGCACCGCCGTCGGCATGGCCATGTACGGCCTGCGCCCGGTGGTGGAGATGCAGTTCGACGCCTTCGCCTACCCGGCGTTCGAGCAGCTGATCAGCCATGTCTCCCGGATGCGCAACCGCACGCGCGGCAGGATGCCCCTGCCGATCACCGTCCGGGTGCCCTACGGCGGCGGCATCGGCGGCGTCGAGCACCACAGCGACTCCTCCGAGGCCTACTACATGGCCACCCCGGGTCTCCATGTCGTCACCCCGGCGACGGTCGCCGACGCCTACGGGCTGCTGCGCCGGGCCATCGCGTCCGACGACCCGGTCGTGTTCCTCGAGCCCAAGCGGCTGTACTGGTCGAAGGACTCCTGGAACCCCGAGCAGCCCACGGACGTGGAGCCGATCGGCCGCGCGGTGGTCCGACGGCCCGGTACCAGCGCGACGCTCATCACCTACGGCCCCTCCGTGCCGGTCTGCATGGAGGCCGCCGAGGCGGCCCGGGCGGAGGGCTGGGACCTGGAGGTCCTCGACCTGCGCTCCCTGGTGCCGTTCGACGACGAGACGGTCTGCGCGGCCGTGCGGCGCACCGGACGCGCCGTCGTCGTGCACGAGTCGACCGGGTTCGGCGGTCCGGGCGGCGAGATCGCCGCCCGTGTCACCGAGCGCTGCTTCCACCACCTGGAGGCCCCGGTGCTGCGGGTGGCCGGCTTCGACCTCCCCTACCCGCCGCCCATGCTGGAGCGGCACCACCTGCCCGGCGTCGACCGCATCCTGGACGCCGTGTCCCGCCTGCAGTGGGAGGCCGAGGGCTGATGGCACAGGTGCTGGAGTTCAAGCTGCCCGACCTCGGTGAGGGACTCACCGAGGCGGAGATCGTCCGCTGGCTGGTCCAGGTCGGCGACGTCGTCGCCATCGACCAGCCGGTCGTGGAGGTCGAGACGGCCAAGGCGATGGTCGAGGTCCCCTGCCCCTACGGCGGCGTGGTCACCGCCCGCTTCGGCGAGGAGGGGACCGAGCTGCCCGTCGGCGCACCCCTGCTGACGGTCGCGGTGGGTCCCGCGACCGCCGGCGAGGACGCCGGCTCGGGCAACGTCCTGGTCGGCTACGGCACGTCCGAGGCCCCGGCCCGGCGGCGCCGGGTGCGCGCGACCGGCGCGAACGGTCATGTGAAGCAGGCCGCCCAGGCACCGCCCGCGTCGACGCCCGCGCCCTCGCCTGCCCCCGTCCCCGCCCCCGTGCCCGTCGAGGGCCCGGTCCCCGTGATCTCCCCGCTGGTGCGCCGGCTCGCCCGTGACGGCGGTCTCGATCTGCGGGAGCTGTCCGGCTCGGGGCCCGAGGGCCTGATCCTGCGCGCCGACGTGGAGAACGCACTGCGCGCCAAGGACGCTCCCGCCCCCGTGGCGGCGGAGCCGGCCACCCGGGTCTCCCCGGCCGCACCGGCCCGCGACGGACTCCGCATCCCCCTCAAGGGTGTCCGCGGTGCCGTCGCCGACAAGCTCTCCCGCAGCCGCCGGGAGATCCCGGACGCCACCTGCTGGGTCGACGCCGACGCGACGGAACTGATGCGCGCGCGGGCCGCGATGAACGCCGCCGGAGGTCCGAAGATCTCCCTCCTGGCGCTCCTCGCCCGCATCTGCACCGCCGCCCTAGCCCGTCACCCCGAGCTGAACTCCTACGTCGACACCGAGGCCCGCGAGGTCGTCCAACTCGACGGGGTGCACCTCGGGTTCGCCGCGCAGACCGAACGCGGACTGGTCGTCCCGGTCGTGCGGGACGCCCACACCCGTGACGCCCAATCGCTGACCGCGGAGTTCGCCCGGCTCACCGAGGCCGCGCGGACCGGCACGCTCACCCCCGGGGAACTCACCGGCGGCACGTTCACGTTGAACAACTACGGCGTCTTCGGCGTCGACGGCTCCACCCCGATCATCAACCACCCCGAGGCGGCCATGCTCGGCGTGGGGCGGATCGTCCCCAAGCCGTGGGTGCACGAGGGCGAACTGGCCGTGCGCCAGGTCGTTCAGCTCTCCCTCACCTTCGACCACCGGGTGTGCGACGGCGGCACGGCGGGCGGCTTCCTCCGCTACGTCGCGGACTGCGTGGAACAGCCGGCGGTGCTGCTGCGGACCCTGTGACCTACGCCGGGTCCATCAGGAGGACCCGGGAGGACATACTCGGGGGGTGACCGAGAACGCCCCCGCCGCAACCGGGACCGCCGCGCCGTACGACGCCGTCGTACTGGCCGGCGGTGCCGCCCGGCGGCTCGGCGGTGCCGACAAGCCCGCGGTAAGGGTCGGCGGCCGGGCGCTGCTCGACCGGGTGCTCACGGCCTGCGCCGGCGCGGCCACGACCGTCGTCGTCGCCGGTGCCCGCCCCACCGCCCGCCCGGTGCGCTGGGCGCGCGAGGAACCGTCCGGTGGCGGCCCCGTCGCCGCGCTGGCCGCCGGGTTGCGGCTGACCACCGCCGCACGCACCGTGGTCCTCTCCGCCGACCTGCCGTTCCTCGAAGCGGGCACCCTGGAGCGGCTGTTGGCCGCCCTGCGGGACACCGGCGCCGACGGAGCGCTGCTCACCGACGCCGAGGGCCGCGACCAGCCGCTCGTGGCCGCCTACCGCACCGCCGCGCTGCGCCGTGAACTGGCCGCCCTCGCCGCCGGGCACGGCGGCCTCACCGGGCTGCCCCTGCGCCGGCTGACCGGCGCCCTCGAGCTCACCCGCGTCCCGGACCCGCTCGCGTCCTTCGACTGCGACACCTGGGACGACATCGCCGACGCCAGGGCACGCATCAGGGAGCATGGGCACGTGTTGGATGAATGGATCTCCGCAGTCAAGGACGAGCTGGGCATCGACCTGGACGTCGACACCGGTCTCCTGCTCGACCTGGCCCGCGACGCCGCACACGGCGTGGCCCGGCCGGCCGCGCCGCTGACCACCTTCCTCGTCGGCTACGCCGCCGCCCGGGCCGGGGGCGGCCCCGAAGCCGTCGCCGAGGCCACCCGCAAGGCCGTGGCGCTGGCGCTGCGCTGGGAGGAAGAGAACGGCGAGGGCGGTCGGGACGGCGCCGGCGGCGCACCCGCCCCGGACCCGCGATGACTCCCGGCACCCGGGCCGGAGCGCCCGCCGAGGACAGCGACGACCTCGACGTCGAGGAGGCCCTGGCCCTCGTGAGGGAACCCAAGAACGCCGCCGCCCCCGCCGCGCCGGCCGCCGCCCCCGACGAGGGGCGGCACGAGCGGCACCGGGCCACCGCCTGGCCCCGGGCCCGGGAGGTCGCAGCCCGCGCCGCCCGTTCGGGCAGCCGCCGCACCCCCGTCTCCGTCCCCCTCACCGAGTCCCTCGGGCTGGTCCTCGCCACTCCCCTGGACGCGCTCACCGACCTGCCCTCGTTCGACACCTCCGCGATGGACGGCTGGGCGGTCGCAGGGCCCGGCCCCTGGGCGGTACGGGAACAGGGCGCGCTCGCCGGCCACGCGCTGCCCGCCCCCCTCACCGACGGCGAGGCGGTCGGCATCGCCACCGGCGCCCGTATCCCGGCCGACACCACCGCCGTGCTGCGCACCGAACACGGCCGCACCGACGCCCAGGGCCGGCTGCACGCCACCCGCGAGATGAACCACGGCCAGGACATCCGCCCCCGCGGTCAGGAGTGCCGCAGTGGTGACCAGCTGCTCCCGGTCGGCACCCTCGTCACCCCCGCCGTGCTGGGCCTGGCGGCGGCCGCCGGATACGACACCGTCACGGCCGTGCCCCGGCCCCGCGTCGAGGTCCTGGTGCTGGGTGACGAGCTGCTCACCGAGGGGCGTCCGCACGACGGACTGATCCGGGACGCGCTCGGCCCCATGGTGCCGCCCTGGCTGCGCGCGATGGGGGCCGATGTCATCGGCGTACGCCG
This sequence comes from Streptomyces sp. NPDC002386, assembly GCF_053593175.1. NCBI lineage: Bacteria > Bacillati > Actinomycetota > Actinomycetes > Kitasatosporales > Streptomycetaceae > Streptomyces > Streptomyces sp. NPDC002386. The sequence continues at coordinate 370,615 of NZ_JBSFBX010000002.1, read as the reverse complement.
GCTGGGAGACGACGCCAAGGCCCTGCACAAGGCGCTCACCGGGTCCCGGGCCGACCTCGTCGTCACCACCGGCGGCACCGCCGGAGGCCCTGTCGACCACGTCCACCCCACCCTGGAGCGCATGGGTGCCGAACTCCTGGTCGACGGGGTCAAGGTGCGCCCCGGCCACCCCATGCTGCTGGCCCGCACCAAGGAGAACCAGCACCTCGTCGGCCTGCCTGGCAACCCCCTGGCTGCCGTCTCCGGCCTGCTCACCCTCGCCGAGCCGCTGCTGCGCACCCTTGCCGCCCGTCCGGCCCCGGAGCCGTACACGCTGGCGCTCGGCGAGGCGGTGCACGGGCATCCGTACGACACCCGGCTCGTCCCCGTGGTGCTGCGCGGCGACCGCGCCATGCCGCTGCACTACAACGGCCCGGCCATGCTGCGCGGGGTCGCCGCCGCCGACGCGATGGCGGTCGTGCCTCCGGGCGGGGCACAGCAGGGAGAGGAGACGGAGCTGCTGGACCTGCCCTGGGCGGCAGCCGGAATCGGGGTGTGTTTCACGTGAAACTTCCGGGTCACGACGCCATAGCCCGCCGTGCGGACGAGCATCTGGTGGCCCAGCGGGTGCAGCTCCCCAGGAGGGTGGTGGAGCGCCCGATCCGGCAGGTGGTCAAACGGCTGCTCATGGCCCTGCTGGTGCTGGTGGCCACCGCCTTCGTCGTCTACGCCGATCGCGGTGGCTACCACGACAACTCCGACAGCTCCGTGGACCTGCTGGACGCGTTCTACTACGCGACCGTCACCCTCTCGACCACCGGATACGGCGACATCACCCCGGTCAGCGACGGCGCCCGGCTTACCAACATCTTCGTCATCACGCCCCTGCGGGTGCTGTTCCTGATCATCCTGGTCGGCACCACGCTGGAGGTCCTCACCGAACGCACCCGGGAGGAATGGCGCCTGAACCGCTGGAGGTCCACCTTGCGCGACCACACCGTCGTCATCGGCTACGGCACCAAGGGACGGTCGGCCATCCAGACCGTCTGTGTCACGGGTCTGAAGGCGGAGCAGGTGGTCGTGGTCGACCCCAGCTCCAAGGCGGTCGACGCCGCGACGGCCGAGGGGTTCGCGGGCGTCATAGGTGACGCCACCCGTAGTGATGTGCTCCGGCGGGCCGAGGTGCACAAGGCACGGCAGATCATCGTCGCCCCGCAGCGCGACGACACCGCCGTGCTGGTCACCCTGACCGCCCGGCAGCTCAACCGGAGCGCCAAGATCGTGGCCGCGGTCCGGGAGGAGGAGAACGCCCCGCTGCTCAAGCAGTCGGGTGCCGACGCCGTCATCACCAGTTCCGGCGCGGCCGGCCGGCTGCTCGGCCTGTCCGTGCTCAGCCCGGCGGCGGGCATGGTGATGGAGGACCTGATCCAGCAGGGCAGCGGTCTCGACATCATGGAACGGCCCGTGGTGCGGGCCGAGGTGGGCAAGGGCCCGCGCGAGACGGACGACCTCGTGGTCAGTGTGGTGCGTGGGCACCGGGTGCTCGGCTACGACGATCCGTCCATCGGCTCCCTGCAGCTCACGGACCGTCTGATCACCATCGTCCGCGCGAGCCCGGGTGCCCGGGTCACTCCCCACAACCGTCCGCTGCCGAGCAACTGAGCGGGCCTGCCCCGGGGACGGCGCCGGTGAGGAGTAGCGTCACGGGCATGCATGCGATCACGATTCCCGAACCTGGTGGGCCCGAGGCGCTGGTGTGGGACGAGGTCCCCGATCCCGTGCCCGGCGAGGGCGAAGTTCTGGTCGAGGTGGTGGCCAGCGCCGTCAACCGTGCCGACATCATGCAGCGGCAGGGCTTCTACGACCCGCCGCCGGGCGCGTCTCCGTACCCCGGCCTGGAGTGCTCCGGACGGATCGCCGCGCTCGGCCCCGGCGTCTCCGGCTGGGCCGTGGGCGACGAGGTCTGCGCGCTGCTCGCGGGCGGCGGCTACGCCCAGAAGGTCGCCGTGCCGGCCGGGCAGTTGCTGCCCGTGCCCGAGGGCGTCGAACTGCGGCAGGCGGCCGCGCTGCCCGAGGTGGTCTGCACCGTCTGGTCCAACGTCTTCATGGTCGCCCATCTGCGTCCGGCCGAGACCCTGCTGGTGCACGGCGGTTCCAGCGGTATCGGCACCATGGCCGTCCAGCTGGCCAAGGCCCTCGGAGCCCGGGTCGCGGTGACCGCGGGCACGAAGGAGAAGCTGGACTACTGCGCCCGGCTGGGCGCGGACGTCCTGATCAACTACCGCGAGCAGGACTTCGTCGCCGAGATCAAGCAGGCCACGGACGGTGCCGGTGCCGACGTCATCCTCGACAACATGGGCGCCAAGTACCTGAACCGCAATGTCCAGGCGCTCGCCGTCAACGGCCGGCTCGCGATCATCGGCATGCAGGGCGGCGTCAAGGGCGAGCTGAACATCGGCACGCTGCTGAGCAAGCGGGCCGCGATCAGCGCGACCTCGCTGCGGGCCCGTCCGCTGAGCGAGAAGACCGCGATCGTGGCCGCCGTGCGTGAGCACGTGTGGCCGCTGCTGGCCGGAGGGCACGTCCGGCCGGTCGTCGACCGTGAGCTGCCGATGCCGGAGGCGGCGGAGGCGCACCGGGTGGTGGAGGAGAGCGGCCACATCGGCAAGGTGCTGCTGGTCGCGCCGTAGACCGTACGGGCGCGGCCGCCCCCGCCGCCGGCCCGCGGTGCCCGAACCGGCCGAGCCGGTCAGGTGCGGCGGACCCGCAGGCCCAGGAACGCGAGGCCCAGCCCGAGGCCGACGAGGACCAGCCCGGTCCCCAGCGGCAGGATCTCCAGCGTCGGCCCGGCGGGGGCGGCGTCCCGCCGGAGGTCGTTCCGCGCCGCGGTCTCCCGCGGCGGCCGGGCCGGATCGAGTCCGGCCTCCTCGGGCGGCACGGACGCCGTCCGGGTCCCGGCGGGGATGTCGGCGGTCTCCGGTTCCTGCGGATCGAAGGGGTCGGGAGCCATGGTCACCGTGCCGGATCCGTCGTCGCCCTCCTCCTCGGCGGCCGGCCCGTCCGGACGGCCGGGGCGCATCCGGCCCTCACCCGCCCTGCTCCCGGCCCGGGACGGCTCGGCGGCCGGATCGGAGTGGGCGTGGGGGCGGGCCGCAGAGTGCGAAGCGGCCGGGGAGGTCGAGACCAGAGCGGCCGGCGTGACCGGCGCGGTGGGCCGGGCCGCGGGCGCGGACGGATCCGGTGACGCGGCCTGCGCGCCGTACGCGGGGGCGGTGCCGTACACCGGCACCGCCGCCACGACGGCGAGCAGCAGTGTTACGAGGCGGAGCGTGAGTCGCAGCCATGGAGTCACGTCGGTGACCTCCCGGAGGCCAGTCGTCGAACATCGACGCAAGCCAGCCTCACATCAAGGGATACACCGGGCATTCCGGATTGCTCCGTCGGAGCTAAAGGACGGATCCGCCCCATGAGGGGGCGGCACGGTGATGAGGTGGGGGCGTGCGAGACAATGGCGGCATGGAGATGCCGAGGAACGAACGGTCGCCGGAGAATCCCCAGATCCTGGTCGTGGGCCAGGACGGCATGGCGATCGGCGGCGGGGACGAGGACTCCCGTGAGACGCCGGTGACGGACCAGGTCGAACAGCCGGCCAAGGTGATGCGGATCGGCAGCATGATCAAGCAGCTGCTCGAAGAGGTCAGGGTCGCTCCCCTCGACGAGGCCAGCCGGGCCCGGCTCAAGGACATCCACCGCAGCTCGGTGAAGGAGCTGGAGGACGGTCTGGCGCCGGAGCTGGTCGAGGAGCTGGAACGGCTGTCGCTGCCGTTCACCGACGACACCACCCCGAGCGACGCGGAACTGCGGATCGCGCAGGCCCAGTTGGTGGGCTGGCTGGAGGGCCTGTTCCACGGCATCCAGACGACGCTGTTCGCCCAGCAGATGGCCGCGCGCGCCCAGCTGGAGCAGATGCGCCGGGCGCTGCCGCCGGGCGTGGGCGGCCACGAGGGCGGTGACGACCCGCGCGCGGGCGGCCGTTCGGGCGGCCCGTACCTGTAAGTCCCGGCCGGGCGGTCCTGGGCGCCCGGGAAGACAAAGGGGCCCGGCGGTGATCCGCCGGGCCCCTCGTTCACGGCCGCGGGCGCGGCCGGATGCTGTCAGGGGTTGCCCGTCGAGACGTTGAGCTGGATCTCGACGTTCTTCGGGTCGACGTCCGTGCCGGCCTGCGGGAACTGGTCGATGATCGCGCCCTGGCCGAAGGTGTTCTCGTCGACGTCCTTGGTCTTGACGCGCCAGCCCGCGGCCGCCGCGCACTCCTTGACGGACTTGATGTACTTGAACCGGAAGTCCGGGAGCTCGATCTTCTTCGGGTCGTTGTACGACTCCTCCGGCTCCGTGCAGTCGGTCTCCTTGACCGTCTTGGACGTGTCCGGTCCCCGGTAGCCCGCCGCATGGGTCGACGCCGAGGGGCTGGGGTCGTTGCCGCCCTTGTCGTCCGTGCCGCCGCTGTTCAGGGTCAGCGCGACGATCAGGCCGACGACCGCGACGAGGGACACCACGATCGAGCCGATGATCACCGGCTTGTTGCTCTTGCCGCCGCCCCCGCCCGAGGACTGCACGGCCGTCTGGGGCGTGATGTTGTACGGCGGCGGGGTCGAGGGGGACTGCTGCCCGTAGGCCGCGGGCGCCTGGTAGCCGCCCTGCTGGGGATAGCCGTACGCCGGGGTGGGCGCCGGGGTGCCGTACGGGTTCGGCTGGTACGGCGTCTGCACCGGGCCGGTCGGCGCGGGGGCCGCCTGGTCGATGGGCGGGAACACCGTGGCGCCCACGCCCGCGCCGCTCTGCGTCGGCCCGGCGCCCGGCACGATGCTGGGCGGGGCCGCCTGCAGGGAGGAGGCGACACGGAGGCACTCGTCGCGCATGGACTCGGCGGTCGGGAAGCGCTCGTTCGGGTTCTTCTTCAGCGCCCGGGCGATCAGCGCGTCCACCGCGGGCGGCAGCGCACGGTTGATCGAGGAGGCCGCGACCGGCACCTCCTGCACGTGCGCGTAGGCGATCGCCAGCGGGGAGTCCGCGTCGAACGGCAGCCGCCCGGTCACGAGCTGGAACAGCATGATGCCGACCGAGTACAGGTCGGAGCGGGCGTCCACGCCCCGGCCGAGGGCCTGCTCGGGCGAGAGGTACTGCGGCGTGCCGACGACCATGCCGGTCTGGGTCATCGAGGTGACGCCGGACTGCATGGCGCGCGCGATGCCGAAGTCCATGACCTTGACCACGCCGCGCTTGGTCATCATCACGTTGCCCGGCTTGATGTCGCGGTGGACCAGGCCCATCTCGTGGCTGATCTCCAGCGCCGCCAGCACGTCCGCGGTGATCTTCAGCGCCTTGTCGGCGGGCATCGCGCCGGACTGCCGGACGTCCTCGTCGAGGACCGAGCCCAGCGGGCGCCCCTCCACGTACTCCATGACGATGTACGGCATGGTCGTGCCGTCCAGCGCGTCCTCGCCGGTGTCGAAGACGGAGACGATGTTGGTGTGCGTGAGCTTGGCCACGGACTGGGCCTCGCGCCGGAACCGCTCGCGGAAGGCCTGTTCCCGGCCCAGCTCGGAGTGCAGGGTCTTGATGGCCACCTGGCGGTCGAGCACGGTGTCGTAGGCCAGGTGGACCGAGGCCATGCCGCCCTGACCGAGCAGGTCGCGCAGCTGGTACCGGCCGCCGGCCAGCGTCCGCCCCGCGTACCGCTCCTGTGCGCCGTCCTGGCTCATCTCTCCGCGTCCCCCACTGGCCGTCCGGCGCCGTCGCTGGGCGAACATGCCTTGATCGAATGTGTCATTCCCGGCCAAGTCTGCCCGAGGGCACTGACACGTCAAGCTCGGTGCCCGTTCCGTGACCGTACGCGAAAGAAGAGTCGCGTAAGCGTTACAGCGGACGTACGAGCGGTGCACAGAATTTGCACGAGAGCGCGTGCTAGGGGTTTCATGACCGGTCCGTCTCGGGCCGGTTCCGGTTCCGGTTCCGGACCGGAGGCGGACGCGGAGGCTGTAGCGTGGCCGACGGAGACCGTAACAACACCGCGCGCACCGCGGGCAGAAACGACGGCGAGGACCGATGGCACAGACGCACAGCGCCCAGGGCCCGTCCGACCCCGAGGCGACTGGCGGCGGCATGTCAGAGACGCCCGAGATGTGGGGCAACGGCGGGCTCGTCGGCGACGGCCGGTACCGGCTGACCCATCGGCTGGGCCGAGGCGGGATGGCCGAGGTGTTCGCGGCCGAGGACGTCCGTCTGGGCCGCACGGTCGCGGTCAAGCTGCTCCGCGCCGATCTGGCCGAGGACCCGGTCTCCAAGGCCCGCTTCACGCGCGAGGCCCAGTCCGTCGCCGGTCTCAACCACCACGCGATCGTCGCCGTGTACGACTCCGGCGAGGACTTCGTGGGCGGCCAGTCCGTGCCGTACATCGTGATGGAGCTGGTCGAGGGCCGCACCATCCGCGACCTGCTGCTCAACGCCGAGGCGCCCGGCCCGGAGCAGGCGCTGATCATCGTGTCCGGGGTGCTGGAGGCGCTCGCCTACTCGCACCAGCACGGCATCGTGCACCGCGACATCAAGCCGGCCAACGTCATCATCACCAACAACGGCGCCGTGAAGGTGATGGACTTCGGCATCGCCCGCGCGCTGCACGGGGCGTCGACGACGATGACGCAGACCGGCATGGTGATGGGCACCCCGCAGTACCTCTCCCCCGAGCAGGCGCTCGGCAAGGCCGTCGACCACCGCTCCGACCTGTACGCGACCGGCTGCCTGCTGTACGAACTCCTCTCCCTGCGGCCCCCGTTCACCGGCGAGACCCCGCTGTCGGTGGTCTACCAGCACGTCCAGGACATCCCCACCCCGCCCTCGGAGGCCTCCGACGCCTGCCCGCCGGAGCTGGACGGCCTGGTCATGCGCTCGCTCGCCAAGGAGCCCGACGACCGGTTCCAGACCGCCGAGGAGATGCGCGGCCTGATCCAGTACGGCCTGCAGATGCTGTACGAGCAGGGCGGCCACACCGGTACCTGGAACACCGGTCCGGTGGCCGCGCACGACGGCCGGCACGCCGCCGCGGCCGGCTTCGCGGGGACGGCCGTGATGCAGCACCCCGGCGACTTCGGCGCCGGCACCACGCAGATCCCGCAGCCGATCCTGCCCGGCGGGTACGGGGGCGGCGACGACGGCGGCTTCGAGGGGCACGGCAACCGGGGCAGCGGCCGCGGCAAGCTGTGGATCCTCGCCGTGCTCGCCGTGATCGCGATCGCGGCCGGTGTCGCGCTGGCGCTCAACCACAACAACGACGGTGGCGGCGGCGGGACCAAGCCGACGCCGACCCACTCCAAGGCCACGAAGGACGAGACGGCCTCCGAGTCGCCCTCCGACGACAACACCGACCGGCCCTCGGACCCGTCCACCGACAACGGGACGGACAACGGCAGCGGTTCGAACTGGGGGACTCCGTCGTACACCCCCTCGTACACGCCGTCCCAGTCGGTCACCGACGACCCGAGCGACGAGCCGTCGGACCCGGAGCCCTCGGACACGCTGCCGTCGGACCCGACGGACGGCGGCACCGACGCGGGGACCACGGACGGCACCGACGGCGGTGCCACGGAGGGCTCGGACGGGGGCGTCACCCCGTCCGCCCCGGTGTCCCCCTGAGACACCCCGGCTGACACGACTCCCACGCGCGCGGGCGGGCCACGGCTCACCCGCGCGCGTGGCGTTGCGCGCGCATCTCCGGACGCCCCGGCGCCCTCACCCCGCGAACGCGTCGCACACCGCCTCGTACTCGCGCGTCCACCACACCGCGAGCGCCGAGGCGGCCGGGAACTGGCAGTCCGCGCGGGTGTCACCCCGCTCGTAGTGCCAGCGCAGCATCCAGAAGTCGTTCAGCCGCTCCCACCACACCCGGTGCACGGCCGCCGCCAGCTCGGACGGCGTGGCGCGGGCAGCGCGCCGGTACGCGCGCGCGTACGCCCGCACCTTGGGCAGGTCGAGCGCGCCCGCGGGCCGTACGAAGAAGATCGCCGCGGCGCGTACGGCCTCCTCCGCACGGGGCTGCACGCCCAGCCGGTCCCAGTCCACGATGGCGGCCGGGCCGTCGTCCTTGTAGAGCAGATTGAAGGGGTGGAAGTCGCCGTGCACCCAGCCGACCGGGCCGCCGCGCGGCGGCCGCCGACCGGCGTGCTGCTCGAGCAGGGCGCGGCGCTCCAGGAGCCGGTGGCGGGCGAGCTCGTCGAACGCGTCGGCGGGGCGGTGGCGGCGTACGTGGCCGAGCAACTCGTCGATCAGGGCGAAGGTGTCGGCCGGGTCGGCGCTCTCGACCGGATGCGGGCCCGTCGCCGGGCGGGTGCGGGCCTTGGGCGGCATCACCCGCTCCAGGCAGGCGTGCACGGCGCCCAGGAGCGCCCCCAGGCGCGCGCTCTCGGAGCGGGTGAGCTGGCCGCCGTGGCGGTGCCGCCCGTCGATCCAGGGGTGCAGGGCGTAGGCGTGGCCGCCCACGACGGCGACCGTGCGGCCCTCGCGGTGCGCCAGCGGCTGGGCCACGGGGACGCCGAGGTCGGCCAGGCGCTGGGTGGCGCGGTGGCGGCGCTCGATGGCGGCCGGGTCGGCCGTGTCCGGATCGAAATGGTGCTTGAGGAAGTAGCGGCCGCGGGTGGTGCGCACCCGGTAGCCGCGATTCAGCAGACCCTGGTCCACGGGTTCGCAGGCAAGTGCGGTACCGGCCGCGTACAGGCGCAGCAGGGCGCCCAGAGGGGGCGCGTGCGGTACAGGGGGTGGTACACATGAGCGCGGCACGCGCCAGATGTTAGGGCAAGGAAAGACCCTGTGAGCTGCGGCTTGTCACAGCCAGTCATCGGCGGTCGCATTTGGTCACAGGGTGCACACGGGTGAACCGCGTCGTGGGATGTCCAGTTCCACGTCTCGAATGATGAGACCGCTCATCGGTCATATCCGGAATTCTCATGTTTCGCCCGCGAGGTGCGAGTCACAAGTCGACTCTTCCCGTGTCCGGGGTCGCCGGGATAACGTGCCGTTGCTCCGGCCTCCTGCAAGGCTGTGACCAGCGACCTTCCGCCTCCTGCGGATTTACTTGGAAATCCAAGCAAAAACGCAGGTCAGGAGGGGTTTCACAGATATGTGGAGCACTGGGTAACGTAAAAGTCGCAGGGCGCTCGCCGGGGCACCTGTCACGCCTGTTCCCGGCCGAGTGGCACCCACCCCGTGCCCGGTGGTCGAGAACAGGTGAGCCGCACTGGCCTACCGGCAACCCCGGGGGCCGGAACGACGGAGGAGCACACGTGACCGTGGACAGCAGTGCCGCGCGCAAGCCGCGACGCAGCGCCGCAGGCAAGGCCGGCACCACCGGCACCAAGCGCACCACCCGCACCACCCAGAAGAGCACCGACCCGGAGCTGGTGCAGCTCCTGACGCCCGAGGGCAAGCGGGTCAAGAACGCCGAGTACGACCGCTACGTCGACGGGATCACCCCCGACGAGCTGCGTGGCCTGTACCGCGACATGGTGCTCACCCGACGCTTCGACGCCGAGGCCACTGCGCTGCAGCGCCAGGGCGAGCTGGGCCTGTGGGCCTCGCTGCTCGGCCAGGAGGCCGCGCAGATCGGCTCCGGCCGCGCCCTGCGCGACGACGACTACGTGTTCCCGACCTACCGCGAGCACGGCGTGGCCTGGTGCCGCGGGGTCGACCCCACCAACCTGCTCGGGATGTTCCGCGGCGTGAACAACGGCGGCTGGGACCCGAACGGCAACAACTTCCACCTGTACACGATCGTCATCGGCTCCCAGACGCTGCACGCCACGGGATACGCGATGGGCGTGGCCAAGGACGGCGCCGACTCGGCCGTCATCGCCTACTTCGGCGACGGCGCCTCCAGCCAGGGCGACGTGGCCGAATCGTTCACCTTCTCCGCGGTCTACAACGCGCCGGTGGTGTTCTTCTGCCAGAACAACCAGTGGGCGATCTCCGAGCCCACCGAGAAGCAGAGCCGCGTCCCGCTCTACCAGCGCGCCCAGGGCTTCGGCTTCCCGGGTGTGCGCGTGGACGGCAACGACGTGCTGGCCTGCCTCGCGGTCACCAAGTGGGCGCTGGAGCGCGCCCGTGACGGCGAGGGCCCCACCCTGGTCGAGGCGTACACGTACCGCATGGGCGCCCACACCACCTCCGACGACCCCAGCCGGTACCGGGGCGACGAGGAGCGGCTGGCCTGGGAGGCGAAGGACCCGATCCTGCGCCTGCGCCGGTTCCTGGAGGAGTCAAACCACGCGGACGAGGGATTCTTCGCGGAACTCGAGGCCGAGTCCGAGGCGTTGGGCAGGCGAGTGCGCGAAGCGGTCCGTGCCATGCCGGACCCGGACCACTTCGCCATCTTCGAGAACGTGTACGCGGACGGGCACGCGCTCGTCGACGAGGAGCGAGCCCAGTTCGCCGCCTACCAGGCGTCGTTCGCGGACGCAGAGGGGGGTCACTGAGATGGCCGAGAAGATGGCTCTTGCCAAGGCGATCAACGAGTCGCTGCGGCGCGCTCTGGAGACGGACCCCAAGGTCGTCGTCATGGGTGAGGACGTCGGCAAGCTCGGCGGCGTCTTCCGGGTGACGGACGGGCTGCAGAAGGACTTCGGCGAGAGCCGGGTCATCGACACCCCGCTCGCCGAGTCGGGCATCGTCGGCACCGCGATCGGTCTCGCCCTGCGCGGCTACCGCCCGGTGGTGGAGATCCAGTTCGACGGCTTCGTCTTCCCGGCCTACGACCAGATCGTCACCCAGCTCGCGAAGATGCACGCCCGGTCGCTGGGCAAGGTCAAGATGCCCGTCGTCATCCGCATCCCCTACGGCGGTGGCATCGGCGCGGTCGAGCACCACTCGGAGTCCCCCGAGGCCCTGTTCGCGCACGTGGCCGGCCTGAAGGTCGTCTCCCCGTCGAACCCGTCGGACGCCTACTGGATGATGCAGCAGGCCATCCAGAGCGACGACCCGGTCATCTACTTCGAGCCCAAGCGCCGCTACTGGGACAAGGGCGAGGTGGACCCGGAGGCCATCCCCGGCCCGCTGCACAAGGCGCAGGTGGTGCGGGAGGGCACGGACCTGACCCTGGCCGCCTACGGCCCGATGGTGAAGCTGTGCCAGGAGGTCGCGGCCGCGGCCGCCGAGGAGGGCAAGTCCCTGGAGGTGCTGGACCTGCGCTCGGTCAGCCCCCTGGACTTCGACTCCGTCCAGGCCTCGGTGGAGAAGACCCGCCGCCTGGTCGTGGTCCACGAGGCGCCGGTGTTCTTCGGCTCCGGCGCGGAGATCGCCGCCCGGATCACCGAGCGGTGCTTCTACCACCTGGAGGCCCCGGTGCTCCGGGTCGGCGGCTACCACGCCCCGTACCCGCCGGCCCGCCTGGAGGAGGAGTACCTGCCGGGTCTGGACCGGGTGCTCGACGCCGTCGACCGTGCCCTGGCGTACTGAGGAGAGGGTTCGTGACGACGATGACGGAAGCATCCGTACGCGAGTTCAAGATGCCCGACGTGGGCGAGGGACTCACCGAGGCCGAGATCCTCAAGTGGTACGTCCAGCCGGGTGACACGGTCACCGACGGCCAGGTGGTGTGCGAGGTCGAGACCGCCAAGGCGGCCGTCGAACTCCCCATCCCCTATGACGGCGTGGTCCGTGAGCTGCGCTTCCCCGAGGGCACCACGGTCGACGTGGGCACGGCCATCATCGCGGTGGACGTGTCGGGCGGCGCGGCTCCGGAGGCCCCCGCCGGGCAGCCCGAGACGGCCGCCGCCGCTCCGGAGGCCCCCGAGGCGCCGGAGCCCGAACCGACGGGCCGCCAGCCGGTCCTGGTCGGCTACGGCGTGGCCACCACCTCCACCAAGCGCCGTCCGCGCAAGGGCCCGGAGGTCAGCGTCCCGGCCGCCGCCCAGGCGGTCCAGGCCGAGCTGAACGGCCACAGCGCCCCGGCGGCCCCCGACCGGGACCGCCCGCTGGCCAAGCCGCCGGTGCGCAAGCTGGCGAAGGACCTCGGTGTCGACCTCGCCACGGTCACCCCGTCCGGCCCGGACGGCGTGATCACCCGCGAGGACGTGCACGCGGCCGCCGCGCCGCGGGCCGCCGAGACCGCCGCGCCGGTCACCCCGGCGCCCGTCGCCCCGGCTCCGGCCGCCGCGCCCGCCGCCGTGACCCACGACGGCGCACGCGAGACCCGGATCCCGGTCAAGGGCGTCCGCAAGGCGACGGCGACGGCGATGGTCGGCTCCGCCTTCACCGCACCCCACGTCACGGAGTTCGTGACCGTGGACGTGACGCGCACGATGAAGCTGGTCGAGGAACTCAAGCAGGACAAGGAGTTCCAGGGCCTGCGGGTCAACCCGCTGCTGCTGATCGCCAAGGCGCTGCTGGTCGCCATCCGCCGCAACCCGGACGTCAACGCGTCCTGGGACGAGGCGAACCAGGAGATCGTGCTCAAGCACTACGTCAACCTGGGCATCGCGGCCGCCACCCCGCGCGGTCTGATCGTGCCGAACATCAAGGACGCCGACGCCAAGACGCTGCCGCAGCTCGCGGCGTCGCTGGGCGAGCTGGTGTCCACGGCGCGCGAGGGCAAGACCTCGCCGGCCGCGATGCAGGGCGGCACGGTCACCATCACCAACGTCGGCGTCTTCGGCGTCGACACCGGCACGCCGATCCTCAACCCCGGCGAGTCCGCGATCCTCGCGGTCGGTGCGATCAAGCTCCAGCCGTGGGTCCACAAGGGCAAGGTGAAGCCGCGCCAGGTGACGACGCTCGCGCTGAGCTTCGACCACCGCCTGGTCGACGGCGAGCTGGGTTCCAAGGTGCTGGCCGACGTGGCGGCGGTCCTGGAGCAGCCGAAGCGGCTGATGACCTGGGCCTGACGCCCGTCGCCCGGGTGGCTCCCGGGCGCTGAGGGGGGTGGTCGCGACTTCGTCTCGCGACCGCCCCCTCTCCCGTTCGGGCCCGCTCCGGCCGCACCCGGTACGGAGCCGGTGCCGTCGGCGGGTCCTGGGGGAGACGCCCCCTAGCGCGGGCGCGGATCGGGTGCCGGGTCCTCACGCAACCAGTGGTGTCCCGTGCTCCAGCCCAGCAGCCGGCGGCCGGTGCCACGGTCCACCCGCTCGCCGGACATGACCTGGCGCAGTCCGGTGAGGGCGGGGGCGAGCCGGCCCGCGATGTGCCAGGGCTGCCGCGCGCAGACCTCGCCGACGCGGTCCAGGGTGTCCCTCTGCCGGTCCGGCGGGCACAGGGACAGGTGGAACACCATCTGCCGCCAGGCGTAGGCGACGTCCTTGATGGTGCCGAGCGGCCGCGGGTTGTGGTGGACGCGCCCGGTCAGCCGGCACACCGTGTCGAAGCAGCGCAGGGCCACGTCGTCCCAGCCGGCGCCCGGATCGATGCCGACCCGGTGGACCAGGGTCGCCAGGTTGTGGGTGGTGAGGATCTGCGCCTGCTCGATCACCGTGCCGTTCCCCGCGACCCAGGAGCCGGACCGCCCCGAGCCCGGTGCGAACTCGGCCGCACGCTCCCCGCAGAGCGCCGCGAAGCCGGGAGACGTACGGGCACCCCCGGACCGGAGGACGGACTCGGCCGCCTCGATGACGGCGAGGTTGCGCACCGCCGCGTAGTCGATGGCGTAGTACCGCTCGTACAGCGAGCCGCCGCCGAGGAGTTCGGCCGCGACGCGCGCGGCGGTGAGGAACTTCGGGGTGAACGTGCCCATGAAGATGTCGGCCGCGAGTTCTTCCACGAAGGGCGCGCCCAGTTCGGCCTGGCGGGCCAGCACGGACAGCTCGCGGACCAGCGGGTTGGGCAGGATCGTGCCCGGGAAGGCGCGCACCGCGAGGCCGCCGAGCTGCCGCAGCGCCCCGGCCGCGGCTTCGTCGGCCCCGGAGCCGGCCCGCTGGGCGGCGACGGCCCGCACCCACGGCAGTTCCTCCACCCGCACCTGCCGCTGGAGGTCGAACAGCAGCAGGGAGCGGCGGTTGCGGAACGCGCGGTAGTGGGCCGCGGCGAGCGACCGCAGGGCCGGATCGTGGTGGGCCTCGGCGGTGGTGGCGGCGACGAGCTGGGGGACCAGCTCGGCCAGGACCTCCGCCGAGGGAACGACGCCGCGCTCCACGAGCGTGGCGACGGGCGCGCTGAGCGCGGCCGTCACGGGCCGGCGCACGGCGGCCGGGACGACCGCGCCCGCGGGCACACCCGTCCCGCCCGCCTCCCGCTCGCTCACCGGGGCGACGACGGCCTCCACCTCCTCGACCCCGCCGTCCTGCGGCAGGCCCGACAGGCGGCCCAGTACGACGCCTGCCAGCGCGTGGTGGGAGGGCAGCGCGGCGTGGGCGGCCTGCCGCAGGCGCAGGGCGGTGTGCCCGGCGCTGCCGGGACGCCCGCGCCGCCGGACCATGGAGGCGACGGCGTGCCGCAGCAGCCCGAGCCGCCGCGGTGTGAGCTCCCGTGCGGCGACGGTCTCCTCCAGCGCCCCGCGCAGGATGCCCAGGTTCTCCTTGGGCCTCAGATGCCTGGTGCAGTACGTGTGGCGCCGGGCGAGCTCGCGGTAGCGGCTCAGCAGCGCGGTGGAGCGGGCGTGCCACGGGTCGGCGGGGCCGGGGACGCGTATGTGTCCCCGCTCGTCGGTCACCTCCAGCCAGTGCAGCAGCAGCTCGTCGCCGAAGGGGTGCCAGACGGCCAGGGCCTCTCGCTGCGTCTCGACGGCCGTGCTGGGACGGCGGGCGGCGAGTGCCGCGCGGGCGTCGGCGACGGTCGACCGGTGCACGAAGTCGGCCCGGGCCACGGGCCGGCCCGACGGCCGGGGACCGAAACGGAGCCGGTCCGCGAACGGCGCGAGCTCCTCCACCAGGTCGAGCGCGGCCGCCGGCTCCCCGGCCCGGACCAGCCAGGCGACGGTGAGCAGCGCGGCCTCCTCGGGAACGGTCACCTCGTAACGGCCGCTGTCGAGAAGGCCGTGGAGATGCGCGAGCCCCTCCTCGGACAGGAAGTGCGCGAACAGCGCCCGCCGGGTCGCGGGCACACCGGCGCGACGCGCGGTGGCGATCTCGTGGTCGAGCAGCGGGCCGCCCGCGCTCGGTTCGCCGGTGGCGAAGCCGCCCCGGACCACCTCGGGCGTGACCCAGGCGGGCAGGCCGGCGACGGGCGTGCGGGAACCGATCGTCAGCAGGCCGTTCGCCATGCCGTCCAGCACGGCGCGCCACCTGCGGCCGCGTTCCGCGCCGCGTCGACGGGTCTCCGGGTCCGGGTGGCCGGCGGCCGTGCGGAAGGCGGCGGCCAGCTGACCGGCCGCGTATCCGGGGTTCGCCTGGGCAAGATGCTGCTGCTCAGCGTCGTCGTTCATAGCCGACGTGGCGGGTCCCGCCCCCGCGCCCTCCGGGTCCCGAGCCCGGTGCTCTGCTGCTGAGCTACACGTCGATGGGCCGACAGTAGGAGGCGCCGCCGCGCCCCCACAAAGGATTTTCGGTGCCGGGCCACGCCATCCCGGTTCCTGGCAACAACCCTGATGGTGCGTCAGGGGCGCCTCGGGGTCGAGGCGGGGAAGTCACCGATGTGGCCGGCGGGGCGCGGACGGCACGCTGATGACATGTCGGAAACCACCGCCGCTCGCCGCGGTCCCTCTCTCCTCCGCCGCCTCGCCGCTCCCGTCGCCGCCGCCGCTCTCCTGGCGGGTGCGGCGGGTGTCTGGGCATCCGGTGCCGCCCACGCCGCGCCCGCCGCCGGCACCCGGTCCGTCGCCGGGTTCGGCGACTGTCCGGCGCTTCCCGAGGGCGTGGACCCGGCACGCTGGAGATGCGAGGTGCACACGGCCGCACCGAAGCTGACCATGGGCGAGGTCACGCTGACGCTCGCCCCGATGACCATGACGCACGCCGAGGGACCCATGCCGGACGGCACCAACGGGCAGGTGTGGGGCGCGTTGCACAGCGCGCCGACCGCCGTGCCGGGCGGTCTCACCGGCACTCCGGCGGGCGAGCACGCCCCCGGTCGGGGCCTGGCGATACGGCCGGAGTACGGCGGACGGTCGGACTTCTACACCGGAGCGCTCAGCCTGCGCTTCCGGCTGCTGAGCCCCGCGCTGCCGCGCGGTTGCGTCATCGGCGCGAGCGAGCCGGTCGACTTCCGGGCGAAGCGCTCGGGGCCCTCGAAGTGGGTCTCCCAGGATCCGCCGGTGATCGAGTTCTCGGCGTACGACGACACCTTCACGGCCCCCGCGCCCGAACACTGCGGACCGCTGACCGGGCTCCTCGGCAGACGCCTCGGCCTGCCGGCGGCCACCGGCAACCTGTTGTCCTACGATGCCTCGTACACCTTCCGGACCTACGACCAGCTCACCTAGGGACGCCCTTCCCGGGGCCGGCCGACATGCGAAAGGGGCCCGCCGCGGCTGTGCGCGACGAGCCCCTTCCCGCTCCGCGAGGGTCAGCTGATCCTGGCGTAGGCGTAGTTGACGAGCTTCTTGACATCCGACGTGCGGTCGGTCGCCGAGGGCGCGGTCATCACGGCGCCCGTGATCGACTTGCCGTTCAGCGTGGCCGCGAAGACGAGGCAGTACTTGGCCTCCGTGCCGGAGCCGGTCTTGACGCCGAGCACACCGTTCCAGCCGAGCAGGGTGTTGGTGTTGGTCCAGGTCCCCATCGTGCGCGTGGCGCCGGAGCTGGCGATCGTCTTCGCCGTGTACGACTTGGTCTTCACGACGGACTTGAACGTGGAGCTCTTCATCGCACTGCGGGCGAGGACCGTCAGGTCCTTCACCGACGAGTAGTTGGACCCGTTGCTGATGCCGTCGAACGAGTCGAAGTGCGTGTTCGTCATGCCGAGGTTCTTGGCCGTCGTGTTCATCTTCGAGATGAACGACTTCACACGCGCGCTGACCGTCGTACCGGAGCCGAACTTGTCGGCGAGGGCCATCGCGGCGTCGCAGCCGGACGGAAGCATCATCCCGTACAGCAGCTGACGGACGGTGACCTTGTCACCGACGATCAGGTGGGCCGACGAGGGGTAGCCCTTGCGGACCATGTAGTCACTGATCGCCTTCTTGATCGTGACCTTGGTGTCCAGGTTCAGGTTCGACTGCGAGAGCACGACCTTCGCGGTCATGATCTTCGTGGTGGAGGCGGTGAGCCGGTGGGTGTTCTCGGACTTCTTGAAAAGGGCCGTGCCGGTCGCGCTGTTCATCACGTACCCGCTCTTGGCGGTGATCGTGGGCGCCGTGAGGGCCTGCGCGGGCGCAGCGGTGAGGGCGCCGGTGGCGAGCACCGCACCAGCCGTGACGGCGACGGCGGCGGCTCTGCGGACGCGGGTGCCCTTAATGCCGGTAATCAAAGCGATATACCCCGATTGTCTGGAATGCCCCTGGTATGCGGCCGAGTTGAGATGGCGAGCCAAGTGGGGCCGCACGAGTGTGACACGTAAATAGCACAGAAGGTTGTGCGGCCGCTGGAGGTGATTTCCGTCAGGTCCGCATGATGGACGCGAACCCTCTTGCGTACGTGTTGTATCTATCCTGTGGGCATGGCAACGCCCGTGAAGCAACCACCCGCCGCCGACCGCGTCTACACCCACGTCAAACAGGGCGTACTCGACCGCCGTTACGAGGGCGGGACGCTGCTCACCGAGGGCGAGCTGGCCGATGCCGTGGGCGTCTCGCGGACACCCGTCCGGGAGGCGCTGCTGCGGCTGGAGATGGAGGGCCTGATCAGGCTCTACCCGAAGAAGGGCGCGCTGGTCCTGCCGGTGTCGGCACAGGAGATCGCCGACGTCGTCGAGACCCGGCTGCTGGTGGAGGAGCACGCGGCGCGCAAGGCCGTACCCGCTCCGCCGCGACTGCTGGAACGGCTCGCCGAGCTGCTGGAGAAGCAGAAGGCGCAGGCCGCCGCGGGCGACTTCGCCGCCGCCGCGATGACCGACCGCTGCTTCCACGCCGAGATCGTGCGCAGCGGCGGCAACGAGATCCTCTCGCGGCTGTACGACCAGCTCCGCGACCGCCAGTTGCGGATGGGGGTCGCCGTCATGCACTCGCACCCGGACCGGATCGCCAAGACGCTCGCCGAACACGAGGAGATCCTCCGGGCGCTGGGCGCCGGTGACGCGGAGGCGGCCGTGGAGGTCGTGCACCGGCACGTGAGCTGGTTCTCGCACCTCGCGCGGGGTGAGGTGCGATGAGCGGCACCACCCTGCCGGGTGACCCCCCGGGCGGCCGTCGTGCCGTCGCGATGTGGTCGATCGGCGTCTCGGTCTACTTCGTCGCCGTCATCTTCCGCACCTCCCTGGGCGTGGCCGGCCTCGACGCGGTCGAACGCTTCCACGTGGGCGCCTCGGCGCTCTCGACCTTCTCGATCCTCCAGCTCCTGGTCTACGCCGGTATGCAGATACCCGTCGGCCTGCTGGTCGACCGGCTCGGCACCAAGAAGGTGCTGAGCCTCGGCGCGGTGCTGTTCACGCTGGGCCAGCTCGGCTTCGCCTTCTCGCCCTCCTACGGCATGGCGCTCGCCTCGCGCGCGCTGCTCGGGTGCGGTGACGCGCTGACCTTCATCAGCGTGCTGCGCCTGGGCACCCGCTGGTTCCCCGTCCGGCGCGGACCGCTGGTCGCTCAGCTCGCGGGCCTGGTGGGCATGGCGGGCAACCTGGTCTCCACCCTGGTCATCGCCCGGCTGCTGCACGGCGTCGGCTGGACCGCCGCGTTCGCCGGCAGCGCGCTGGCCGGCGCGGTCGTACTCGTCCTGACGCTGCTCTTCCTGAAGGACCACCCCGAGGGGCACGAGCCGGCGCCGTCCGCGCATCAGGGCGCGGTCTACGTCCGGCGGCAGATCGCGGCGGCCTGGCGGGAGCCCGGCACCCGGCTGGGCATGTGGGTGCACTTCACCACCCAGTTCCCGGCGATGGTCTTCCTGTTGCTGTGGGGCCTGCCGTTCCTGGTCCAGGCGCAGGGCCTCAGCCGGGCCACGGCCGGCGAACTGCTCACCCTGGTCGTGCTGTCCAACATGGTGATCGGCCTGGTCTACGGCCAGGTCGTGGCCCGGCACCACGCGGCCCGGCTGCCGCTGGCGCTGGGCACCGTGGCCGCGACGGCGCTGGTGTGGGCGGTGACGCTCGCCTACCCGGCCGAGCATGCGCCGATGTGGCTGCTGGCGGTGCTGTGCGTGGTGCTCGGCGCCTGTGGTCCCGCCTCGATGCTCGGCTTCGACTTCGCCCGCCCGGCCAACCCGCCCGAGCGACAGGGCACCGCCTCCGGCATCACCAACATGGGTGGTTTCGTCGCCTCGATGACGACGCTGTTCGCGGTCGGGGTGCTGCTGGACGCGACCGGCGACGACTACACGGTGGCCTTCTCCGCGGTGTTCGTCCTGCAGGCCCTCGGCGTCAGCCAGATCCTCCGCCTGCGCGGCCGGGCCGCCCGGCGCGAGCGCGAGCGCCTGGTGGCGAGCCGGGTGGAGACGGTCCACGTGCCCGCGTGAGGCGTGCGCCCGCCGTACACCGGACGGGTTCCCGGCGGGCACCCGCCGCGGGCCGGTGGGCGGGTCCGGCACCGGCCCGCGGACGGCTCCTGGGAGTGCGTCCCCGCGGACGGCTCCTGGGAGTGCGTCAGCGGGCCACCGGGACCAGCGTGAGGTAGGCCAGGCCGAGGACGCCCCGGTAGGCCATCCACTGGGCCCGGTGCCGGTCGAGGCGGTCGCGGAGCGCGGCGGCCGAGGGGTGCTCCGGATGCCGGGCGAGCCACACCTCGGAGTCCGCCTGGTAGGCGGACTCGAACTCCTCCCACTCCTCCCGGCTCGCGGTCTCCGTCCACTCGGGCCGGAAGCCGGCCTCGACGGCGAGGTCGAGCAGGGTGCCCAGGTCGCAGTGGTCGCCCGCGGACGCCTCCGGCCACATCCGGGCCAGCTCGTCCGGGGCCGGAGGCCGCTCCCAGAAGCCCTCGCCGAGCACCACCCGCCCGTCCTCGGCCACCAGCCGCCGCAGCTCGCGCAGCGCCCCGGCGACCGGGGAGGCGGCGGTGCTCAGCGCCTGGCTCGCGCCCAGGCACAGCACCAGGTCGGCGGGACCGCGGCCGGTGCCCAGCGCGGACTCCTCGGCGAACACCACACGGTCCGTGAGCCCGCGCGCCCCGGCGTTCCGCCGTCCGCGGACCAGGTCCTCGCCGTTGACGTCGACGCCGACCCCCCGGGCGCCGGGTACGGCCTCCAGCAGGCGGAGCAGCAGTTCGCCCCAGCCGCAGCCGATGTCCAGCACGGTCCGGGGCCGCGTGGCGGCAAGCCTGCGGACCAGGGCGGTCGCCCGGGCGTCGGAGAGGGGGCCGTGGAAGGTGAGGCGGGTGAGCCGGGGCGGGCCGTCGTCGTCGGTCATGCGGGGCACGTTAGTGAGCCGGGTGGCTCCGGTCACCGGAATATCGCGGCCTCGGAGCCGCCGCGCGCTACGGTCCCGCGAGCCGCGAGCCGCGAGCCGCGAGCCGCGAGCCCCGGTCCCGCGAGCGGCCCGCCCCGGCACTGCGAGCCGCCCCCCTCCGCGTCGGCGGACCCGCACGCCTCGGCTCCGGCTCCGCTACGGCGTCACCTTCAGGTTGCGCAGGATGGCCGCCGTCAGCTCGGGGTCGCCCTCCGTCTTCACCCGGTCCGCCACCGCCTCCGGGGTCACCCGGCCGCAGGACAGGCGGACGTAGGTCTCCCAGTCGAGGGTGATGGTGGCCGCCGGGCCGAGGGCGGGCGCGGTCTCCAGCGTGCCGCGGCCCTGGATGTCGACCCGGATCGTGCGCAGGAACTCGACGGGCCCGTGCACGTCGAAGACGATCGCGGAACTGCGCGGCGCGTCGGCGTCCTTCGCCACGACCTTGGGCAGCGCCTCCAGCAGCATGTCGCGGGTGACGTGGGCGCCGGGGGAGTCGAGGTTGCCGGGGCGGGCGAGGGCCGCGCGCAGGTCCTGCTCGTGCACCCACACGTCGAAGGCCCTCGTGCGCATCGCCTGTTCGAGAGTGACCTCGCTGCCCATCGGGCCGCGCACCTTGGTGCCGGGGTCGCGGGACTCGTTGCGCAGCTGGCGGTTCC
Organism: Streptomyces sp. NPDC002386; assembly: GCF_053593175.1. NCBI lineage: Bacteria > Bacillati > Actinomycetota > Actinomycetes > Kitasatosporales > Streptomycetaceae > Streptomyces > Streptomyces sp. NPDC002386. Next base: position 349,547 of record NZ_JBSFBX010000002.1, on the reverse strand, counting down.
TGCGGATGACGGTGTACTCCAGTTCCGCCGTCATCTCCGGTGCCGTGTGGTGCCGGCGGACGTCGACCTGCATCTCCATGTAGCGCTGGTGGCCGTTGGTGACGTGGAAGAGGTCACGGGGCAGCGTGTGGATGGGCCTGGGGTCGCCGAGCATCTCGCAGTCCAGGCCGATGACGTGCGAGACCACGTCGCGGACGGACCAGCCGGGGCAGGGGGTCCGCCGGTTCCACTCGGCCTCCGGGAGCGGCTGCACCAGCTCGGATATCGCTTCGATGGAGTGGGTCCAGGCGTCGGCGTAGGGCTGGAGGGTGGGATGCAGACTCACGGAACGGGACCCCTCGGCGGTCGGTACACGGGCAGGTTGTGGCGGCGTTGCCGGCGGACGGTGGCTGCACTCGGCGGGTGTCGTGGCACTCCCCCGGCTCTCGACTTCGCTCGAGCGGGGGACCCCCAAGTTACGCTGCTCCGAGGCACCCCGGCAGTGCTTTCGTGTGACGATCGTAGGCCTGTATGGACGACTCGAATGCCAGGACGGTGGTAGTGTGCGCGCCTCGCTGATCCAGATCGCCGTGGACGAGGGCGAATCGGTGGCCTCCCGACGGCGGCGGGCGGCCGCCCTGATCCGGGAGCAGGCCGGGTCCGACCTCGTGGTCCTGCCCGAGCTGTGGACCACCGGCGCCTTCGCCTACGAGGAGTTCGGCGCGGAGGCCGAACCGCTCCAGGGACCGACGTACGAGGTGATGGCCAAGGCCGCGAGCGACGCGGGTGTGTGGCTGCACGCCGGCTCGATCCCGGAACGCGCCGCGTCCGACGGCGGCCCCGCCGGGGGCGACGGCCCCCTCTACAACACCTCGCTCGTCTTCTCACCCTCCGGCGAGCCGGCCGCGGCCTACCGCAAGATCCACCGCTTCGGCTTCGACAAGGGCGAGGCCGTGCTGATGAGCGCGGGACGGGACGTGGTGACGGTCCGGCTGCCCGACACCACCCTCGGCGTCGCCACCTGCTACGACCTGCGTTTCCCCGAACTGTTCCGCGCGCTGGTCGGCGCGGGCGCCGAGACGCTGGTGATCCCGGCCGGCTGGCCCGAGCGACGGCGTGCGCACTGGACGCTGCTGGCGCGGGCGCGGGCGGTGGAGAACCAGGCGTTCGTGCTCGCCTGCGGAACGGCCGGGACGCACGCCGGGGTTCCGCAGGCCGGGCACTCGATCGTGGTCGATCCGTGGGGCGAGGTGCTCGCCGAGGCGGGCGCCGGCGAGGAGGTCCTCACGGTGGAGTTCGACCCCGCGAAGGTGGCGGCGACCCGTGAGCAGTTCCCGGTGCTGAAGGACCGGGTGATGGGACTCGAACCGCCGCGCCGCTGAGGCGAGGTTGGGGCCACGGCCGGGGTCCCCACCCGGCCGTGGCCCCGGCTCAGTCCTCGCGCTCCTTCTCCGCCAGGTGGATCACGCACACCGCCACCGCGATCAGCAGCGCCGGGTCCGCGTCCTCCCGTACGACGTCGACGCCGTACGTCTCACGCACGTGCAGCCAGCGCCGGGAGATCACGGCGAGGAGTTCGCCGTCGTACTCGACCGCGAACTCCCGGTCGAGGATCTTGCCGCTGACGTCCAGGTCGGTGCCGTCGGCCAGGGACACCCGGTAGTGGTTGCGCAGCAGCGACAGCCGTTTGCGGCGGATCGTGGCCAGGCCTTCGCCGTCCCGCTCGATCACCATGGTGTCGCGCAGGGCGAACATCTTCTGGTGGATGTCGATGAGGACGCGCCCCTGGGCGTCCTTCAGCTCGAAGGTGTCCCGCAGCCGCATGGCCTTGCCGTCGACGAGGAACACCTTCTGGCCGTGCTCGTCCTCGATCCAGTAGTCGTCACCGATGCCGAGGATCCGGTCGCGTACGAGGAATCTCATGCACTGACCGTTCCCCGGCACCGGGCGGTCGTCACAAAGCCGTCCCCGGGCAGGGGGAGCGTCACACGCCGTAGCCGTCGGAGTAGCCGTCGCGGACGTGATGGTGGTGGTGGTGTTCCTCCTCGACGACCGGCGTCGGCGGCACCACGACCCGACGGCGCCGTGCGATGCCGCTGAACGTGGCGACGCCGATGAGCCCGACGGCCATGAGGATGATCCCGACGAGGTCGAGGTTGACTCCCTGCATGTGCCAGTCCGTCGCGAACGTCAGGATGGCACCCAGGGCGATGAGGATGATGCAACCGCCGAGGCCCATTGTCGTCGCCTCCCCTTCCGGTTCCGGAATCTCCGGTGCCGTCCGGGTACCCGGGGCCGTCCCGAACATGTATGGGACGGCCCGTGACGGGTGTTCAGCGGTGGTGCCGGGCCGCGGGGGCGGGCCGGGCTCAGTCCTCCAGGAACGCCACCAGCGCGTTCGCCAGCAGGAACGGGTCGTCGGCGCCGCACAGTTCACGCGCGCTGTGCATGGACAGGATCGCCACGCCGATGTCGACGGTCCGGATGCCGTGCCGGGCCGCGGTGATCGGGCCGATGGTGGTGCCGCACGGCATGGAGTTGTTGGAGACGAAGCTCTGGAACGGGACGCCCGCCCGCTCGCAGGCGGCGGTGAACACCGCGCGGCCCGAACCGTCCGTGGCGTAGCGGTTGTTGACGTTGACCTTCAGGATCGGCCCGCCGTTGACCCGCGGGTGGTGCGTGGGGTCGTGCCGCTCGGCGTAGTTGGGGTGGACGGCGTGGCCGGTGTCGGAGGACAGGCAGACGGTGCCGGCGAAGGCGCGGGCCCGGTCCTCGTAGGAGCCGCCGCGGGCGAACACCGAGCGCTCCAGGACCGAGCCGAGCAGCGGGCCGTCCGCGCCGGTGTCCGACTGGGAGCCGTTCTCCTCGTGGTCGAAGGCGGCCAGGACGGGGATGTGGCCGAGGGCGGCGCCGGAGGACGCGGCGGCGGTCAGGGCGGCCGTGCCGGCGTGCACGGACAGCAGGTTGTCCATCCGGGGACCGGCGACCAGTTCACGGTCCCGGCCGAGGTAGGCCGGCGCCTCCACCGGGTGCACCATGAGGTCCCAGCCGGCCACCGAGCCCGCCGCCAGGTCGGCCTCCTCCTCGAGGAAGGCGATCAGGTCGCCGTCGCGCAGGTCGTCGCCGAGCCCCCACACGGGCTGCAGATGGCGCTGCTTGTCGAGCTTGAGGCCCTCGCTGTTGACCGCGCGGTCCAGGTGGATGGCGAGCTGCGGCACGCGCAGCAGCGGGCGGTTCACGTCGACGAGGACCGTGCTGCCGTCGCGCAGGGTCAGCCGGCCGGCCAGGCCCAGGTCGCGGTCGAGCCAGGAGTTCAGCAGCGGGCCGCCGTAGATCTCCACCGCGACCTGCCGCCAGCCGTGGGCGCCGGTGTCGGGCAGCGGCTTGACCCGCAGGTTCGGCGAGTCGGTGTGCGCGCCGATGATGCGGAAGGGGGTGTGCGGTGCGGCACCCTCGGGGACGTACCAGGCGACGATCGCCCCGCCGCGCAGCACGTACTTGCCGCCGCTCGTCCCGTCCCAGGCGTCCGTCTCGGCGACCTGCCGGAAGCCCGCCTTCTCCAGCCGCTCGGCGGTGTTCGCCACGGCGTGGTACGGCGACGGGCTCGCCGCCAGGAAGGACATCAGGTCGTCGGTGTGGCCGCGATCGAAGCGGGCTGGTGCGCTCATGGGCTTACCTTAACGACGTGCGTGGGCCCGCCCCCGGTACGGGAGCGGGCCCACGGCTGCGATCAGTGGGTGATCGGTGGATGCGGGACGGGCCTTCCGCCAGGCGGCCGGCCCGTGGCCCGGGGGCGTCCTAGAAGGCGGACTCGTCCAGCTCCATCAGGTCGAGCTCGACGTTCTCCGAGATCTTGCGGGACAGGGTGACGCCCGGCAGGACGTTGGCCGCGAAGAACTTCGCCGCCGCGATCTTGCCGGTGTAGAACGCCTTGTCCTTGGCGGAGGCGGTCTGCAGCTTCTCGGCCGCGACGGCGGCGCCCTTCAGCAGCAGGTAGCCGACCACGACGTCACCGGAGGCGAGCAGCAGGCGGCTGGTGTTCAGGCCCACCTTGTAGATGTTCTTGACGTCCTGCTCGGTGGCCGCGAGGTCGGTCAGCATCAGGCCGACGATGGCCTCCAGCTCGACGGCCGCCTTCGCGAGGTGCTCGCGGGCGCCCGCCAGCTCCTCGCCGCCGGTGCCGAGCGCCAGGAACTTCTTGATGTCCTCGGCGAGCGAGTTCAGCGCGGCGCCCTGGTTGCGGACGATCTTCCGGAAGAAGAAGTCCTGGCCCTGGATCGCGGTCGTGCCCTCGTACAGGGTGTCGATCTTGGCGTCGCGGATGTACTGCTCGATCGGGTACTCCTGCAGGAAGCCGGAGCCGCCGAAGGTCTGCAGCGACTGGGCGAGCTGCTCGTAGCCCTTCTCCGAGCCGTAGCCCTTGACGATGGGCAGGAGCAGGTCGTTGAGCGCGTGCTCGGCCTTGGTGTCCTCGCCGTTCGCCTCCTTGACCGCGATGGCGTCCTGGACCGAGGCCGTGTAGAGGACGAGGGCGCGCATGCCCTCGGCGTACGCCTTCTGCGTCATCAGCGAGCGGCGGACGTCGGGGTGGTGGGTGATGGTGACCTTGGGCGCGGTCTTGTCCATGAAGTTCGCCAGGTCCGGGCCCTGGACGCGCTCCTTGGCGTACTCCAGGGCGTTGAGGTAGCCCGTGGAGAGGGTGGAGATCGCCTTCGTGCCGACCATCATGCGGGCGAACTCGATGATGCGGAACATCTGGCGGATGCCGTCGTGCTTGTCACCGATCAGCCAGCCCTTGGCGGGGTGCCGGTCGCCGAAGGTCATCTCGCAGGTGTTGGAGGCCTTCAGGCCCATCTTGTGCTCGACGTTGGTGGCGTAGACGCCGTTGCGCTCGCCCAGCTCGCCGGTCTCGAAGTCGAAGAGGTACTTCGGGACGAGGAAGAGGGACAGGCCCTTGGTGCCGGGACCGGCGCCCTCGGGACGCGCGAGCACGTAGTGGAGGATGTTCTCCTCCATGTCGTGCTCACCGGAGGTGATGAAGCGCTTCACGCCCTCGATGTGCCAGGAGCCGTCCTCCTGCTGGACCGCCTTGGTGCGGCCGGCGCCGACGTCGGAGCCCGCGTCGGGCTCGGTGAGCACCATGGTGGAGCCCCAGGTGCGCTCCACGGCGATCTGCGCGATCTTCTTCTGGACGTCGTTGCCCTCGTCGAAGAGGATGCCGGCGAACGCCGGGCCGGAGGAGTACATCCACACGGCCGGGTTCGCGCCGAGGACGAGCTCGGCGTAGGCCCAGATCAGGGACGGCGGAGCGGTGGTGCCGCCGATCTCCTCGGGCAGGCCCAGACGCCAGTACTCGGACTCCATGAAGGCCTTGTAGCTCTTCTTGAAGGACGCTGGGACCGGCGCGGTGTTCGTCTCGGGGTCGAAGACCGGCGGGTTGCGGTCCGCGTCGGCGAAGGACTCGGCCAGCTCGTTCTCCGCGAGACGCGTCAGCTCCTCGAGGACGCTCTTGGCGGTGTCCGTGTCCATCTCGCCGAACGGGCCGGTGCCGTACAGCTTGTCGCGCCCGAGCACCTCGAACAGGTTGAACTCGATGTCGCGGAGGTTCGGCTTGTAGTGCCCCATGGTGACGGCTCCGTATCGGACTCGGCGAGGCACTGACTCCTCGCATCTGGTTCACGTACCAACAAGTAGCTACGATGATGCTACCCGTCGGTAATAAGACGCAAGCCCGATTCCGTCATCTGTGACTGAGTACTCTTCTGCCCATGTACGGATACGGCCAGCCCATGGACGGTGGCGCCGCTCAGCAGAGTTACGTCCCTCCGCAGCAGGGCGGTGTCGGCGGGTACGGCCAGCAGCCGCCGCTCTATCCGGAGCCGTCCCCGCCGTCGCTCGCGGACGCGGTGCGCGCCTTCACCACCGGACAGATGCCCGCCGAGGACTTCCAGCAGATCTTCGCCACGTCGAAGGTGTACTGCCCGCGCGGCGACACCCCCGGCTTCCTCGCCCTGCACAACACCCAGCAGCCGGTGATCCCGATGTTCACCTCGCTCAAGGAGCTGCGCCGGTACGCGGGCAAGGAGTCGAAGTACTTCGTGATCACCGGCTCCGAGGTGATCGACCTGCTGCCGAGCGGCTACGGCTTCGTCCTGGACATGGAGGGGGAGCACCGCATGGTGTTCGACGCCAAGGCGGTCGAGCAGATGGTCGACTTCGCCATGCGCCGCATGTACGGCTAGACACCGTCGCCGTGCGGACGGCGGCCGGCCCGCACCCCGCTGCGAGCCCGGAGGGAATGCCCTCCGGGCTCGTTCTGTTGTGGGGTGGCAGAAAGTTCAACGCTCAACTAAACTGGGCGCACAAGGAGGTACCGACCATGCCTGCAGTGACCGTCGAGAACCCGTTGACCCTGCCCCGCGTGACCGCTCCCGCTGACGCGGTGGCACGGCCCGTGCTCGCCGTCACGACCGCTCCGGGCGGTTTCGAGGGTGAGGGCTTCCCGGTGCGCCGGGCGTTCGCCGGGATCAACTACCGGCACCTCGACCCGTTCATCATGATGGACCAGATGGGTGAGGTGGAGTACGCGCCGGGCGAGCCCAAGGGCACCCCCTGGCACCCGCACCGCGGCTTCGAGACCGTCACCTACATCATCGACGGGATCTTCGACCACCAGGACTCCAACGGCGGTGGCGGCACCATCACCAACGGCGACACCCAGTGGATGACCGCGGGCTCGGGCCTGCTGCACATCGAGGCCCCGCCGGAGCAGCTGGTCATGTCCGGCGGTCTCTTCCACGGCCTGCAGCTCTGGGTGAACCTCCCGGCCAAGGACAAGATGATGGCCCCGCGCTACCAGGACATCCGCGGCGGCAGCGTCCAGCTCCTGACGAGCCCGGACGGCGGCGCGCTGCTGCGCGTCATCGCGGGCGAGCTGGACGGTCACGCGGGCCCCGGCATCACGCACACGCCGATCACGATGATCCACGCGACCCTCGCCCCGGGCGCCGAGATCACCCTGCCCTGGCGCGAGGACTTCAACGGCCTCGCCTACGTCATGGCCGGCCGCGGCAGCGTCGGTACCGAGCGCCGGCCGGTCCACCTGGGCCAGACCGCCGTCTTCGGCGCGGGCGGCTCGCTGACGGTCCGCGCGGACGAGCGGCAGGACTCGCACACCCCCGACCTGGAGGTCGTCCTCCTCGGCGGGCAGCCCATCCGCGAGCCCATGGCGCACTACGGTCCGTTCGCCATGAACACCAAGGAAGAGCTGATGCAGGCCTTCGAGGACTTCCAGAAGGGCCGCCTCGGCACGGTCCCGGCCGTCCACGGCATGACCCCGAACGGCCCCCAGGCCTGACCCGTCCCGTCCCCGTCGCCCGGCCCGCCCGTCCAGCGGTCCGGGCGACGGGCGTGCACGGGGCCGGGACTCTCACCCGGCCGGGCCCGTGCGGCAGGACAGACGGCCCGGGGGCGTGATCCGCTGGGGATGTGTCGCTGCTGCCCGAGTCCGTGCGCCGTCTCGCCGCCTGGTGTGCCGTGGTGCTGCTGGTCGCCGGGGTCGGCTGGGTGCTGATCCGGCTGTGCGAGGCGCTGCGTACCGCCGTCGTGCCGGTGCTGCTCGCGCTGCTCGGCACGGCGCTGCTCGGGCCGCTGTACCGGCGGCTGGTGAAGGCCAAGGTGCAGCGGTCGCTGGCCGCCGGGCTGACCTGCGTCGCCGTGGTGGCCGTCGTCGGCGGTGCCGTGTACATCGTGGTCGCCGCGCTGGTCGACACCGGCGACCAGATCATCGCGTCGGTACGGCAGGCCGTCAGGGCCCTGACGAGGCACTTCGGGGCCGCCGGCACCGGGCTCGACGACCTGGCCGCCAACGCCAGGGAACTGCTGGGCAAGTTCGGCGGGACCGCGGCCTCCAACGTCATCAGCGGGGTCGGCGTGGTGGGCGAGTACCTGGCCATGATCCTGCTCGCGCTGCTGCTCGTCTTCTTCTTCCTGCGTGACTCCCACCGGGTGGCCGGGGCTCTCAGGTCCGTCGCCCCGGGCGCCCGGGGCGAGGCCCTGGAGGCGATGGCGCGGCGTGCCTTCGGGGCGGTGCAGGGGTTCATGCGCGGCACCACGCTCATCGCGCTCATCGACGCCGTCTGCATCACCGTCGGCCTGCTGATCCTGCGGGTGCCCGGCTCGATCGGGCTCGGCGCGCTCGTCTTCGTCGGCGCCTACATCCCCTACCTGGGCGCCTTCATCTCGGGCGCGGTGGCCGTGCTGGTCGCCCTCGCCGACCGTGGTTTCGTCATCGCGCTGTGGGCGCTGGGCGTGGTGCTCGCGGTGCAGGTGCTGGAGGGGCACGTGCTCCAGCCGGCCATCCAGAGCCGGACCGTGCAGATGCATCCCGCGGTGGTGCTGCTGGCGATCACCGCCGGGGCGTCCGTGGCGGGCATCCTCGGCATGCTGTTCTCGGTGCCGCTGACCGCGGCCGTCTTCGGGGTCCTGCACGAGGTCCGCGATCGTCACACGGCGGCCGGGCCGTCGGACTCGTAGAGCTCGAACCAGATGCTCTTGCCCTTGCCGCGGGGGTCCACCCCCCACAGGTCCGCGAGCAGCTCGATCAGCATCAGTCCGCGGCCGGAGGAGGCCAGCTCGCCGGGCCTGCGCCGGTGCGGGAGGTCGTCGCCGGAGTCCGTGACCTCCACCCGCAGCCGGCGCCCGCCCGGCTCTCCGGCGACCTCGGCGAGCAGCAGCGCGTCCGCGTCGGTGTGCACGAGGACGTTGGTGACCATCTCGGAGACCAGCAGCACCGCGGAGTCCACCTGCTCCGCCGACCCCCAGTCGTGCAGCAGCTCGCGCAGGTGCCGGCGGGCCTCGGCGATCCGCTCGGGCTCGTCCTGGGCCACGGGCAGCAGGGTGCGCCGCAGCCGGGGCCGCAGGGTGAGGGTGTCGTCGCGGCCGCAGCCCGCGCCCTGCCGGCACAGCAGCAGCAGCGCGATGTCGTCCTCGCGGCGGTCGGCGAGCGGGCCGGTCGTGTGGTGCGAGGACGGTCCGTGCACGCCCTGCACCAGCGCGTCCGCCATCGACTCCAGATCGCCCGTGTGGTCCTCGAGGATCGCGCGTATGCGCCGCCAGCCGCTCTCCATGTCGTGGCCGCCGGTCTCGATCAGGCCGTCGGTGCACAGCATCAGGGTCTCGCCGGGCTCCAGCGTGAACCGGGTCGTCGGGTAGTCGGCGTCCGGGTCGACACCGAGCGGCACCCCGCCCGCCGTCGGCCGCATCATCACCGTGCCGTCGGCCATCCGGATCGCCGGGTCCGGATGGCCGGCGCGGGCGATCTCCAGCATGCCGGTCGCGGGATCGGCCTCGACGTAGAGGCAGGTCGCGAAGCGCACGTCGGTCATGTGCTCGTCGTGCGTGATGCCGTGCAGGAAGCGGGCGGCGCGGGAGAGCACGGCGTCCGGGCGGTGACCCTCCGAGGCGTACGCGCGCAGCGCGATCCGGAGCTGGCCCATCAGGCCCGCCGCGCGGACGTCGTGGCCCTGGACGTCGCCGATGGCCAGCGCGAACCTGCCGCCGGGCAGCGGGATCATGTCGTACCAGTCGCCGCCGACCTGCAGCCCGCCGCCGGTCGGGATGTAGCGGGCGGCCACCGTCATCCCGGGGATCTCCGGGCCCAGCGACGGCAGCATGGAGCGCTGCAGGCCCTCGGTCAGCTCCCGCTGGGTGTCGGCGGCGCCGGCCCGGTTCAGGGCCTGGGCGAGCATCCGGGCGACCGTCGTCAGGACCGCGCGCTCGTCCGGGGTGAAGGCCACCGGGTAGGTGAAGGCCGCCATCCAGGCGCCCATGGTGCGGCCGGCCGCCGTCAGCGGCAGGAACGCCCAGGAGCGGCGCTCGAAGTGCCGGGCGAGCGGCCAGGTGACGGGGTAGCGCGACCGGTACTGCTCGGGGGAGGAGATGTAGACGGCCCGGCCGGTGCGGACCACCTCGGCGGCCGGGTAGTCCGTGCTGAGCGGCATGCCCAGGAAGGGGCCGTCCTCACCGGGCTGCTGCCCGTGGTGGCCGATCACCGTCAGCCGGTCGCCCTCCACGCCGAACACCGCGAGCCCGTCCGGGGAGAACCCCGGCATGGACAGTCCCGCCGCGACCCGCAGCACCTCCGTCGTGGAACGCGCCTCCGCCAGCGCCCGGCCGGCGTCCAGCAGGAACGCCTCCCGCGAGCGGCGCCAGTCGCCGGTGACCGCGTTGCGGGCCGCCGCGGTGCCCGGGGTGGGCTCGGTGACCTCCTGGAGCGTGCCGATCAGCTCGTACGCCCGCCGGTCCGGGTCGAAGGACGGCTTCGAACGGCTGCGGACGACCCGTACGACCCGGCCCTCCTCGTCCATGATCCGGATCCGCACCTCGGCGAGCGTGCCCTCGTCGACCGCCAGCGGCACCACTCCGGTGATCTCGTTCCAGTCCTCCGGGTGCAGCCGCGCCCGGGTCTGGCTCTCGGTGAGGGTGACGGGTTCCGGGGGCAGCCCGAGCAGCCGCGCCGCCTCCCCGTCCACGGTGACCAGTCCGGCGGCGGTGTCCCAGTGCCACAGCCCGGTCGCGAGGGCTGCGAGGACGTCACCGACGGACGGCAGAGGCTCGCCTGTACGCATTGCCCCTATTTAAGGAGATGCGATCGATAACTGCCACCCTTGCCGGACGCCGTAAATGGTGGGGAGCCGATCTTGGCGTGCCCGGTACCCTTGATGGGTCCGGGCCCCGTGCCCGGTCCCGTCGGGGCGGCAGCCCCGGCACTCATCACCCCACCACGAAGGACGATGAACGACGATGCATCGGTACAGGTCCCACACCTGCGGCCAGCTCCGCGCCTCTGACGTCGGCACCGACGTCCGGCTGAGTGGCTGGCTGCACAATCGGCGCGACCTGGGCGGCATCCTCTTCATCGATCTGCGCGACCACTACGGCATCACGCAGCTCGTGGCCCGTCCCGGCACGCCCTCGTACGAGGCCCTGGACAAGCTCTCCAAGGAGTCCACGGTCCGCGTCGACGGCCGCGTTGTTTCACGTGGAACCGAGAACGTGAACGCCGACCTGCCCACCGGCGAGATCGAGGTCGAGGTCTCCGAGGTCGAGCTGCTCGGCGCGGCCGCCCCGCTGCCCTTCACCATCAACGCCGAGGACGGGGTCAACGAGGAGCGGCGCCTGGAGTACCGCTTCCTGGACCTGCGCCGCGAGCGCATGCACCGCAACATCATGCTGCGCACGGCCGTGATCTCCGCGATCCGGCACAAGATGGCGGCGATGAACTTCAACGAGATGGCGACGCCGATCCTGTCCGCCACCTCCCCCGAGGGCGCCCGCGACTACGTCGTGCCGTCCCGGGTCCACCCCGGCAAGTTCTACGCGCTGCCGCAGGCTCCGCAGCAGTTCAAGCAGCTGCTGATGATCTCCGGCTTCGACCGGTACTTCCAGATCGCGCCCTGCTTCCGTGACGAGGACGCCCGCGCCGACCGCTCGCCGGGCGAGTTCTACCAGCTCGACGTCGAGATGAGCTTCGTCGAGCAGGAGGACGTCTTCCAGCCGATCGAGAAGCTCATGACGGAGCTGTTCGAGGAGTTCGGCGGCGGCCGCCACGTCACCTCCCCCTTCCCGCGCATCCCGTTCCGCGAGGCGATGCTCAAGTACGGCTCGGACAAGCCGGACCTGCGCGCCAAGCTGGAGCTCGTCGACATCACCGACGTGTTCGACGGCTCGGAGTTCAAGGCCTTCGCCGGCAAGCACGTGCGCGCGCTGCCGGTGCCGGCGGTCCAGGACCAGCCGCGCAAGTTCTTCGACCAGCTCGGTGACTTCGCCGTCTCGCTGGGCGCGAAGGGCCTGGCGTGGGTGCGGGTCGGCGAGGACGGGACGCTGTCCGGCCCGATCGCCAAGTTCCTGACCGAGGAGAACGTCGCCGAGCTGACCAAGCGCCTGTCGCTGGCGCCCGGCCACGCCGTCTTCTTCGGCGCCGGTGAGTTCGACGAGGTCTCGAAGATCATGGGCGCGGTGCGGGTCGAGGCCGCCAGGCGCGCCGGGCACTTCGAGGAGAACGTCTTCCGCTTCTGCTGGATCGTCGACTTCCCGATGTACGAGAAGGACGAGGACACCGGCGCGATCGACTTCTCGCACAACCCGTTCTCGATGCCGCAGGGCGGTCTCGAGGCCCTGCAGACCCAGGACCCGCTGGACATCCTCGGCTGGCAGTACGACATCGTCTGCAACGGTGTCGAGCTGTCCTCCGGCGCCATCCGGAACCACGAGCCGGAGATCATGCTCAAGGCCTTCGAGATCGCGGGTTACGACCGCGAGACGGTCGAGGAGAAGTTCGCGGGCATGCTCCGCGCCTTCCGCTTCGGCGCCCCGCCGCACGGCGGAATCGCGCCCGGCGTGGACCGGATCGTCATGCTCCTCGCGGACGAGCCCAACATTCGCGAGACGATCTCCTTCCCGCTCAACGGAAACGCCCAGGACCTGATGATGGGCGCGCCGACCGAGCTGGACGAGTCGCGTCTGCGCGAGCTGCACCTTTCCGTCCGGAAGCCGCAGCCGAAGTAAATCTGCACGCCGTTTCCGCGACGGCCAGGAGGGCGGCCCCCACAGGGGGGCCGCCCTTTTTTCTGCGGTGCTCGGATTACCCCGCGGATCGAGTTCGGCGGTATCAGAATCCGCAGTACACCGAGCTGCCGTAGTCGCTCAGCAGATCGTCGCGGATCCAGCCGTACACCCCCGTGCTGTCGTTGCGGGCGTACGTCCAGGTGTAGTCGCCCGCGACGGTGTAGCAGTGGTAGTCCAGCCGCTGGGTGTTGTACGCGATCCCGTTGATCGCACAGCTGGTGCTGGAGCCGCTGCGCTCGTTGGCCCCGTTCGCCGTCTTGTTCCAGGCGCTCGAGTCCTTGTCCGCCACGGTCTTGCCGCAGGACGCGGCCGCCGAGGCCGGCGTGGTCGCCAGGGCGATCGGCAGGCTCGCGGCCACGGCCACGAGCGTGGGCAGAACGACTGCGAATCGACGCTTCATTGAACCCCCATCGTCGTTGTGCTTGTCGTTGTCGCTTTTCCTTTCGCGTCACCCGGGATCGTCCGGGTCCCGAGTGGCACTAGTACGATTCGATGCCGGACGGACTGAAGAAATGCTTCCGATAAGGGATGTCCGTTTCTGTTCGATGTGCGACCGAAAAGGAATGTTGGGGGAATAGGCCATTCCTGTGCTGTTGTGTGACATGCGTACAACCCTGGGCGGGGTGGCCGTTCGGCTCGAAATATTCGCCCGCCTGTCCATGGATCCGCGGATTCCGGAATTCCTATTACCGGCCGGCGGCGGATGAGAATGCTCCGTATCCGCCCCTGAGCAGCGCGGGTGCAATCCGGTACGGTGTGAAATCCCAGGCGAAGGAGTCGCGTTGCCCGCTCGCATACTGGTGGCCGAGGACGACGTGAAACAGGCGCAACTCATCCGTATCTACCTGGAACGGGAGGGTCACGACGTCCAGCTCGTGGCCGACGGACGCTCCGCGATCGACCGCGCCCGCGCCTCCCGGCCGGACCTGATCGTCCTCGACGTGATGATGCCGAACGTCGACGGACTCGACGTCTGCCGCATCCTGCGCATGGAGTCCCGGGTGCCGATCCTGCTGCTGACCGCCCGCAGCACCGAGGAGGACCTGCTGCTCGGCCTGGACCTCGGGGCCGACGACTACATGACCAAGCCGTACAGCCCGCGTGAACTGACCGCCCGGGTGAGGGCGCTGCTGCGCCGGGCCCGGGGCGCCGAGGGCGAACGGCCGGCCCTGCTCACGGTCGGCGACCTGGAGATCGACACCGCCCGCTTCGAGGTCCGGGTGTCCGGCGGACCTGTGCCGCTCACGGGCAAGGAGTTCGCGATCCTGGCCGTGCTCGCGGGGGAGCCGGGGCGGGCCTTCACCCGGGCCCAGATCATCGACCGGGTCTTCGGGTTCGACCAGAACGTGCTGGAGCGCACCGTGGACGCGCACGTGATGAACCTGCGGCGGAAGCTGGAGCGGGGCCGGGACGGGGCCCGGTACGTGGAGACGGTGTACGGACGCGGCTACCGCCTGGCGACGCCCGGGCCGGACGGCGGGACGCGATGAGCTTCCGGCTGCGGGTGCTGGCCCTGCTGGCCCTCATCGCGCTGACCGCCACGGGTGCCACCGCATGGCTGACGTTACGTCAGGCAGCGAGCCAGGCAAGGGACTCGGTGACCGCCGGACGCCAGGACGTGGCCCGGATCACCGACGTCCTCCAGGCGTACGGCTACCGGCACGGCACCTGGGACGGCGTGGCCCCGACCGTGCGGAGACTGGCGGCCGACACCGGTCAGCGGATACGGGTCGGCACCGAGACGGACGTCCTGCTCGCCGACTCCGACACCCTGGCCGGCCGCACCCCGCGCCCGCCCGGCGGACAGCCGCCCGTCCTCGTCGACCCCAGGCCCCGGCTGCGGCTGCCGGAGACCTCGGTACCGCTCGCCTCGGTGAAACGGACGGTGGCCGCGATCGCCGACTACCGCTCCGCCGTCACCTACGCCACCTGCCTGACCAGGGCCGGCGCGCAGGTCACCGCCCGGACCGGCCGCACCGGCATCCCCCGGATCAGCGCCGACGAGGACCAGGCCCAGTGCGTCCAGCCCGACCCCGGCGCCGACCCCCGGGCCGGGGCGGACCACGCGGCCGTCTCCCGCTGCTCCGGCGAACAGCGCTTCACCGCCTGTCTGCAACGCGTCTTCAACGAACGGACCGCCACCCTCGCCCCACCGCGCCTCCAGGTGGGGCTCGGCTTCCGGGGCGAGGCACCGGCCGGTCTGGCCGCCGCGCCCACCGTGGCGGTCGCCTCCGGCGTCGCCCTGGTCGCGGTGCTCGGCGCGCTGCTGCTCAGCCGGGCGGTGCTGCGGCCCGTGCGGGCGCTGACCTCGGCCGCCCGAGACCTCGGCGAGGGTGAACTGGAACGGAGGGTGCCGGTCTCCGGACGCGACGAGATGGCCGAGCTGGGCCGGGCGTTCAACCGCATGGCCCACTCGCTGCAGACCGCGGAGGAACGTCAGCGCCGGCTCACCGCCGACATCGCGCACGAACTGCGCACCCCGCTCGCCAACGTGCGCGGCTACCTGGAGGCGCTGCGGGACGGGGTGGTCGAACCGACGCCCGAACTGCTGGACTCCCTGCACGAGGAGGCGCTGCTGCAGCAGCGGATCGTCGACGACCTCCAGGACCTGGCGCTGGCCGAGGCGGGGGCGCTCACCTACCACCGGGCCGTCGTGGACCTCGGTGACCTGCTGGAGACCAGCCGCACCGCCCATCTGGCCCAGGCGGAGGCGGCCGGCGTGACGCTGCGGACCGCGGCGCCCCGGCCGGTGCGGGTCCACGCCGACGCCGACAGGCTGCGGCAGGTGGTCGGCAACCTGGTCGGCAACGCGCTGCGGGCCACCGCGCCCGGCGGGACGGTGACCCTCGGCGCCGAGCGCCGGGGCGGCACGGCGGTGCTTGTCGTGCGGGACACGGGCAAGGGCATCCCCGCCGGGCAACTGCCCCACCTCTTCGACCGCTTCTGGCGCGCGGACCCCGCACGCGGCCGCACCACGGGAGGCAGCGGCCTCGGCCTCGCCATCGCCCGCCAGATCGTCACCGACCACGAGGGCACGATCGAGGTCACGAGCCGCCCGGGCACCGGCACCACGTTCACGGTGACCCTGGGGGCGGTGGGGTGAGCGAGGCGGCGAGGGACCGGCGGCCGGTCCCCGGCAGGCGGCCGCCGGTCCCTCGCGCTCACGGCCCCGCCAACGCCTCCGTGGGGGTCAGGCGGCCCGCCCGGACCGCCGGGTAGAGGCCCGCCAGAGCTCCGATGAGCAGGGTGACGGCGACGCCCGCGGCCGTCGCCCAGACCGGGACCTGGGTCGGCCAGCCCCGCACCGACGCGAAGACCGCCGTGATCGCCGTGCCCAGCACCGTGCCGCCGAGGCCGCCCAGCGCCGACAGCAGCAGCGACTCCGAGACGAACTGGCCCCGGATCTGCCCGCTCGTGGCGCCCAGCGCGCGGCGCAGGCCGATCTCCGGGCGGCGCTCCAGCACCGAGATCACCATGGTGTTTCCCACCCCGACCCCGCCCACCAGCAGGGCCACCGAACCGAGGCCGAGCAGCAGCCCGGTCAGCGTCGACTCGGTGGCCTCCCGGGCGGCCAGCGCGTCGGACGGCCGGGAGACCAGCACGGCGTTCGGCTTCTCCGGGTTGGCCGTCGCCGCGAGCACCGCCCGTACCTGGGACACGCGGTCGTCACGGGCCCGTACGTACACCGTCGACGGATGGCCGTCGAAGCCCAGGTACGTCCGGGCCGCCTGCCAGCCGACCAGCGCCGAGCCGTCGATCTCCGGGGCGAGCGGCACCGGTTCCAGGACACCGACCAGGGAGAACCAGGTACCGCCGAGCCAGAGCCGGGTGCCGGGCGTGTAGACGTCGAGCCGGCGGGCGGCCTGCGCGCCGAGCACCACCGCGGGGTACTCCTCGGTCGCCTCCGTCAGCCACCGCCCGACCCGCACCTCACCGCCGACCGCGGGCAGCAGCCCCGCCCCGGCCGCGGCCACCTCCACACTGCCGGTGCGCCCCACCGGGATGTGCTCGTTGCGGTAGACCGCCGCGTCCTCGACCTCACCGGTCGCCGCGACCTGGTCCACCGGCCCGATCCGCCGGATCATCGGCACCGCCTCCTGGGGCAGCCGGGTCGCCGTGCCGTCCGGTGTCCGCCCGGGGGCGACCCGCAGCATGTTGGTGCCCAGCGCGTCCAGCCGGCGGTCCACCTCCGCCCGGCTGGAGGACGAGATGCCGACCACGGCGACCATCGCGGCCACCCCGATCGCGATCCCCAGCGCGGACAGGAAGACGCGCAGCGGCCGGGTGCGCAGTCCGGTGCCGCCGAGCCGCAGGAAGTCGGCGGGCCGCAGCCGGGCCGGCCGGAGCGTCCCGCCGCCCGTGGTGCCCGGCCTCACCGCCGGTCTCCCAGGTCGGCCGTGGCCGGGCGCGGGCCGCTGCCGCTGTCGGCCACGACGCGTCCGTCCCTCATCTCCACCCTGCGGTCGAACACCTCCGCCATCTCCCGGTCGTGCGTGATGACGACGACCGTGGTGCCGGCCGTGTGCAGCTCCCGCAGCAGGGCCAGCACCGCGGCCCCGGAGGCCGAGTCCAGGTTGCCGGTGGGCTCGTCGGCGAGCAGCAGCGCCGGTTCCCCGATCACCGCGCGGGCCACCGCGGCCCGCTGCCGCTCGCCGCCGGAGAGCTGGTGCGGGAGGTGGCCGAGCCGGTGGTCGAGCCCGACGCGGGCCAGCGCCCGCGCGGCCCGGCGCCGGCGCTCCCGCAGCGGCACCCCGGTGTACAGCAGGCCGTCGGCGACCGTGTCGAGCACGGGCACCCCGACCGCGAGGTGGAACTGCTGGAACACGAACCCGACGCGCTGCGCGCGCAGCGCGGACAGCTCCCGGTCGGAGAGGCCGGCGACCTCGTACCCGTCGATGACGATGCGCCCGGCGGACGGCCTGTCGAGGGTGCCCATCAGATGCAGCATGGTCGACTTGCCCGAGCCGGACGGGCCGACGACGCAGGCGAGTTCACCGGGCCGGATGGTCAGGTCGACGTCCGCCACGGCCCTGACGCCCCCGGCGTACGTCTTGCAGACGCCCGCGAACTCGACCACGGGACCGACGGCAGCGGCGTACTCGGCTTCCTCCGGGGTCACCTGGGGATCCTCACCTTCATGCCCTCATGTACGCCGGGACCGCTGACCTCGACCTTGCCGCCGGCGAACAGCCCCGTCCGCACGGGGACGAAGCGCCCCGGACCACCCGCGTCCCCGCCCGCGCCGTCCTGGGTGCCGTCGTCGGCGAGCTCCAGGCCGTATCCGCCCTCGGCGAGCGCGGCCAGCGCGGCGACCGGCACCGTGAGGACGTCCTCGCGCTGCTTCCGCGTGTAGCGGACGGTGACCGGTCCGCTCTGCATCCGGCCCAGGGAGCCCTGGTCGTCGAAGGTGATCACGACGGAGACCGTCGCGGACTTGCCGTCCGCACCGCCGCCGGAACCCCCGTCCGTGCCACCGCCGTCGCCTCCGCCGTCCCCCGCGCCGTCACCGCCCCCGCCGGACGCCGAGGAGGCGTCCGAGCCCAGGCTGGCGACGGTGCCCTTGACCGAGCGGCCGTCGGGCAGGTCCACGGTGACCTGGCTGCCGCGCCGCGCCCAGTCCGTGTCGGCGGCCGGAGCGCCGACCGTCACCATGCGGGAGGTGCTGGTGTAACTGACCTGACCGCCGGCCGCCTCGTCGCCGACGCGGGCGCTGGTGCCCGCGACCCGGACCGGCCCGGGCGCGTACACGACGTCGCCGGCGCCGACCCTGCCGGTCTGCGGCAGCCCCAGGTCCTTCTGCCAGCGCCGGACGGCGTTCGCGGTCAGCTCGGTGTACGACTCGTCGACGGTGAACCCCGAGTAGCCGAGGGCGCTGAGGTTGCTCTCGAACTGCTTGACGTCCATGCCGTTCAGGGGCGCCGCCGCGGCGGCGCCCGGGCGGGTGACCGAGGCGGACGGGGTGGCCCCGGCCGGGGACTTGCCGCCCGCCGGGCCGCCGTCGCCCGCGTCCGCGCCGTCGCCCGCTCCCGCGGTGTCCGAGCGCTCCGGCTCGACGACGCCCAGGTCGCGGTACATCGGCAGGCTGCCGTACAGCAGGACCACGGGACGGTCGTCCGCCCGCATCACCGCCTGACCGCGCCGCAGGGTGGTGCCGGCGGCGGGCAGCCAGGTCACCGTGCCCTTCGCCTTGACCGGGAAGGGGACCTGGGGGCCGTGGCCGAGCTGTCCGTCGACCTCGGTCTGGTCGGTGAGGGTCGCCCGGGTGACGTGCACGACCTGGCTGCTGCGGCCCGGCGCCCGGCCGTCGTCGTCCGGGCCGCCGCCCCCGCCGAGACCGAGGGCACCGGCCACGCTGACGCCGGTCACGACGAGGAAGCCGGCCACGACGAGGGCGAGCCTGTTGCGCCGGCGTGCGGCGGCCCGGTCCGGGCCGGTGCCCCGGCCCGCGTCCCCCGGCTCCTCGGGGCCGGCCGCTGCCGCCGCCGGCTCGTGGTGTCCGTCCTTCATGACGTCCACGGCACCGGCCCGTCAGCCCTGGGCCGAGGGCGCGTCGGTGGGCACACCGATGATGGAGCCGCACTCGCGCGTGGCCCGCTTGGCGCCCGCGGACGTGGAGTCCCAGGTCACGTCGCGGAAGTGGCCACCGGAGTCGGTGTCCGGGAAGTCGGCGGCGCCGTGCTCCTGCATGCACTTGGCGTACTTCTGGTTCTTCCGGATCTCCGCCTTGGACAGCTCGGGCTGCTGGGCCTTCTCGACGCTCTCCGGGACGGGCACGCTGAGGTCCGCGCACTTCTCCTGCGCCTTGAGGGCCTTCGGATCGCGCTTCCACTTGGACTGGTCGCCGAGGTCCACCTTGCCCTGGCCGTCGGGGTCGGGCGCGTCGAGCCCGGCGCCGCGCAGGCACTCGACCCACTTGCGCTGGGCGTCGACGTACTCGGTCAGCTCGCTCGACGCGTTCTTGGAGGCGCCCGCGCCCGCCTTGCCGCCGCCGGCCGAGGCGACCTCGCCGCCGTCGTCGCCGTCACCGCCGCAGCCGGCGACGCCCACCACGGCCGCCACCGCCACCCCGACCAGCCAGGTCCGCGCTCCGAACCGCCCCCGCGCACTCATCACCGTGTCCCCTTCACGCCGTCGCCGCCCTGCCTGTTTGGGCCGGGCGGCGACGAATGTAGACGCGGGGTGATGAAGGACCTATGAAGAAGCCGTCAAGAACTGTTCCGTCAGGACAGGGACCTGTAGCCGCTCCATCCGGTGGCGATCTTCACGCGGGACCCGAAGGACCCCTTGCCGTCGCCGCTGTTGCGCCAGGCGTTGCCGCTGGTGTCCCGGGAGACGAGGTCCACCTGGCCGTCGTCGGTGATGTCACCGACGCCCACCACGGCGTCGTAGGAGGCGCCCCAGTCGCCGAACACCTTGGCGCGGGCCGCGAAGGTGCCGTCGCCCTTGCCGTGGTAGCGGTAGAGGGTGTTGGCCTTGTCCTGCGCGAGAAGGTCGCCGACACCGTCGCCGTCGAGGTCGCCCGCGCCGATGATCTTCTTGTAGCCCCTCCAGTCGTCGTACAGCTTCACGCGGGACGACAGCTTGCCGGCGCTGGTGCCCTTGTAGAGGTAGACGGCGCCGGTGGAGGCGTTGCGGGTGACCAGGTCCGGGCGCCCGTCGCCGCTGACGTCACCGGGCGAGGTCAGGACGTCGTACTGGGTCCAGCCGCTGCTCGCGAGGGTGGTGTACGACGTCGACGGCTTGACGGCCGCGTTGCAGCCCGGCTTGTACAGCCGCAGGGCCCCGCTGCTGTAGCGCACGAGGACGTCGTTGCAGCGGTCGCCGCTCAGGTCGCCGAAGGGGACGGCCTTGATGGTGGTGGCCCAGCCCGTACCGGTGGTCTTGGAGCCGAACTTGCCGGTCCCGGTGCCGTACTGGAAGGTCAGGCCGCCGGAGGAGTTCAGCGTGAGCAGATCGCCCCGGCCGTCCGGGCCGTCCAGGCTGCCGAAGTCGTGCCGCACGGCCGATCCGCGGGTCAGGAAGCCCTCGCCGGAGGCCACGTTGTCCGCGGTGGCGGCGCCGACGCCGGTCGCCTTCAGGGCCCAGCGGAACTCACCGTTGGGGAACGGGGTGCCGCCCGACGTCTTGCCGTCCCAGCTCACCGACACCTGGGACGAGGTCGCGCCGCCGGTGAAGGTACGAGTGCCCCGGGCGGTCGCGCCGCTCTGCACCGAGGTGAAGGTCAGGGACCAGGAGGTGACCGGGCGGGACAGCCTCACCTGGGTCCAGTGGGGCGTCGAGCCGGGCTCCACGTAGCTCTCGGTCTCCGTGCCGATGGACGTCACGGCCGACGGGGTGACCCCGGTGGTGGCGACGTGCGTGCGCTGGTAGAGGTCGGTCCAGGCGACCAGGCCCGTGTACTCGTCCACGGTCCACCGGAAGCGGCGGTCCACGGCGAGGCCCGACTCCGGCACACCGGCGGCGACGACCCGGGTGGCGCCGGTGGCCGCCGCGGTCAGCACCAGGGTGCCGGCGGAGTGGTCGTGACGGATCGTGAAGCCGTCGCCGAGCAGCACGTCGCCGCCGGTCACCGCGCGGGAGGCGGCCGCCTTGGTGTCGTAGACACCGGCGGAACCGTCGCCGCAGGCCCAGTACACCCAGCGGCCCGCCGCCTGCAGCTCCTCCGGCACGCAGCCGAGGCCCGGCACGGTGACCGTGGCGAGGGTGCGGTCCTCGGTGAGGCTGTACGAGGTGAGCCTGCCGGCGGTGGTGGTGGCGCTCCACAGCGTGGAGCCGTTCAGCGCGGCGGCGTGTACCGGGCGCTTCAGCTTCTGGCCCTGCCCGAACTCACCGACGTACTGCGCCGGGGAGGCGCCGCCGGAGTTGTAGACCGCGTAGCCGTCGGAGACGTCGACGATCGCGCCGCCCGCGGTGTGGAACTCCAGGTAGTCGCTGGACCATTCGTCGCCGATGGCGACCAGCCGGTCCGCGTTCTCCAGACCGCTGCCGCCCTCGTCGCCGTCGTAGTAGGTGCCGAGGAAGACGTCCTCGGGGTCGGTGCCGCTGTTGCCCCACAGCATCGAGCAGCCGGCGCCCTGGTACGGGCACGCGGAGGTGACCGAGTCGCCGGCCGTCGGCTCGGACGCGGTCAGTCCGGTGCCGCCGTCGGTCGTCAGGGTGCGCACCGTGGTGGTGTCCGAGGTGCTGCCCGGCTTGTCCTCGGCGACGCGCAGGCTGCCGCGGCTGAGCGCGAGGCCGGTCTTGGCGTTCTCGACGGCCGGGACCTGGGACACCTTCTCCAACTGCGGCGAGCCGTCTTCTCCCTGTCCGACGCGCCGCACCCACCAGTCGGTCGGCCCGGTGCCGCCGGTGACGAGGGCGCCGCCGCCGGAGGCGTGGACCGCGTACTCGCCGGCCTTGTCCAGCAGGGTCCGCGACGACCCGTCCGTGAGGGACACGGCGGTCAGTTCGCTGGTCCCGGTGCCGGTGTGCAGGGGCAGCAGCAGCCAGTCGCCGCTGAGCACCGGAGCACCGTCCAGGGTGGCGCCGGGGGCCGGCAGGTCGAGTACCTGCTCGGCGCCGCCCGGGTCGGTGCGCTGCTTCAGGTGCAGGTCGCCGGAGGCGGCGTCGTACCAGCCGGTGCGGTCCTCGCTCTGGACGGTGACCGGGCGGGCACCCGTACCGGTGAAGGCCTGGGTGGCCACGGCCGTGTCGAGGTCGAGGTAGTACAGGTTCGAGTCCACCCTGACCAGGGCGCCGTGTTCGTCCACGACGGTGATCGCGCCGGAGTTGACGCGCAGCCAGGAAGGCTGGATGGCGCGGGCGCGCCACTGGCCGTCCACGCGGTCGATCAGGTCGCGCTCGGTGACGACGGTCTTCCCGGCCAGTCCCCGGTACGCGGTGGCGGCCGTGAACGACGAAGTGGTCCGCGTCTTCGGGTCCCACAGGGTCACGATCTTGTCCGACACGCTCGACGGCAGCGCGACCAGGTCGGCGTCCGAGCCGTACAGGCCCGTCGAGCAGGTCGTCGAGCCCAGGTTCGCGCAGGAGCCGACCGGTGTGTAGGCGCCGTCCTTCGTGCTCACGACCGTGGTCGTGCCGTCGGCGTAGTCCGTCCACAGCAGCCCGGGGACCCCGCTCGCCCGGTGCAGGAACCCGCTCTGCCCGGCGACGAGCGGCCGGTCGGTGCGCGGGTAGGCGGAGGAGCCGGGGTGGCTCAGTGTGATCTCGGTGGTGCCCGGTGCCGTGTCGGCCGGGTCGGCGGAAGCGCCGTTCTCCGGCAGTACGGCCGCGGACACGGCCGCCACGGCGACCGCGAACGAGGAGACGGCCGCGGCCACGCCGCGCCGTCTCGGGGCGTGTCTGCCCACGTGAGGTTCCCTCCCCGCGAGGGCCCCCGCCCTCGCCAAGTGAGCGGACTTTACCAGCACTTTTACCGTTGTTGATCGTGGAGGGGGAGGGGCCCGGTCGAACGGCGGCACGCGGCCCGGATCACGTGTCGGCGTCGGCGTCTGTGTCCGTGTCGGTGTCCGTGTCCGGATCGGCCTCCTCCTCGGCGTCCGGGTACGCGCCGTCCTCCATCAGCCGTTCGGCGATGTCGTCGGACCAGTGCTGCGCCCAGGCGCGCAGGGCGAGGACCTGGGGTTCGTCCAGGCCGTACCGGCGGAAGTCGGCGTCGGCGTAGAAGTCCGTGCCGGTGAGCCGGGACTGGAGGGTGGGCAGGTCGAAGGGGTCGTGGGCGTGACGACGGCCCAGCTCCTCCAGACGGGGCAGGGAGAACCGGGCGGCGGCGCCCCGCGCGTCGACGAGGTCGACGGCCGCTCCCCGGTCGTACAGCGCGCGGATCTTCGTGCCGACCGCGTCCTCCGGCGACAGGGCGGGCCCGTACTCCGTCAGCTCGGGCGGCTGCCAGAAGGCTTCCTTGTGCAGCGCGAGCGCGATGGGCTCCCCGCTCGGCGGATCGGTGACGGTGAGCTGCGCGGTCAGCGCGGTGACGGCCCCGACGCGCACCCGGCGTCCGCGCGCCTCCAGGGCCGAATCGACGGCGGCCACGATCCGCTCCATGACCTCGGGACTCTCGGTGGCGAAGTCGACGTTGGCATGCGGACGGGACACCAGGCCGTGCGCCTGCAGGGCATAGCCGCCGGCGAGCACGAGCGCGTAGGGGCTGCCCGCGGCCGGAACGTCCGCGAGAAGTCGCCGCTGGGGGTCTGAAGGGGTCACGGCATCCGTACTCTGCCAGAGAGGGGGCGGGGTGGTGGGGTGCCCCGCCCGGGAGGAACAGTGGTTCGCTGTGACACGGGCGCCGGCGGCGCGGCGGTGGACGCCGCCCAGGTCCTGCGGTCGGTCCGCGTGGCGAGGGTCATCTCACCGGTGCCGACGTCGGCCGACGCGCACCGCCGGCAGTTGCGCGGGTCGAGGCCTCGGTAGCCGCGGTCGCAGGTGTCGCAGTTGCGGAGAGGGTGTCGGACGGGCGCGGGCGGTTCGGGGGTGCGGAACGGTGGCGGGGGTGGGAGCTGGGCGGTGAGGCGGTGGGCCAGGAGGGCGGCCGGGCGGCGCAGGGGCTCCGGTGGCAGGTCGCTGGTCAGGGCGTGGCGTACGGCGGTCGGAGCGAGGTCCCGCTCCAGCCATGCGGCGACACCCGGGGCGAGGTGTTCCGCGTCGGTGGCGGAGAGGAGCAGGCGGGGGTCCGTGCGGCGCAGGCCGGCGAGGAGCTCGGTGGCCGACTGGAGGAGGGCGGGCGAGGCGTACGCGGGCTTCGGTACGGCGGGGAGGGCGCGGCGGCGTGCGGGTTCCTGTTGCGGGGTGGTGGCGGCGCGGCGGGCCGAAGGCTTGGGCGTGGTCGCTTCGGACGCGTCGCGGTCGCGCTGTCGGCCCGGCTGGTTGCAGGAGACGGTGCGGGTGACGATGCGGCCGGTGGGGGTGCGTTCGCGGGTGCGGCGCAGGTAGCCGTGGGTCTCCAGTTCGCGCAGGGCGGCGGCGATCCGGGTCGTGCCCTCGGGGAAGCGGGCGGCGAGGGTCTTGATGTCGACCGGGGCGCCGGTGGGGAGCGACTGGATGTGCACCGCCAGCCCGATGGCCAGCCCCGACAGCTCGGGGTGCTGCGCGAGGTGGTTGCCGATCACCGTGAAGCGGGTGGTGTGGCGGGTGTTGTCGTGGGTGACGCCGCCGGGGTGGGCGCTCGCGTGCGTGCGCCGCGTGCCCCGGCGCGGGTGGTTTTTGCCGCCGTTGCGGGACTGGACGCGCGGGCGCGCGCTACTGTTTTGGGTGTCCATCGGGAAGTCGGTCTTCCTTGGTGGTCAGGCCCTCGCACTGGGATTGCCGTCCCGGCGGGGGCCGTTGCATGTTCTGGGGTTGTGCCGTGCTGATCGGCGTTGCGCTGAGCGTAGGGCAGACAACCGGTCCCGAATCCAGCTCAGTTGGTGATGTTCACTCGCGGGAGTGATCGTGCGCCGTGGGCGGGAGGGGTGGGGCTTGGTGCGGGTTCTTTCCCTCTCGTGTTTCTTGGAGAAGATCGCCGACGACACCGGAACCCGCGCGCTCGCGTTCCGGTGCGTGCGTTGTTTCCGCTGGTCAGATCAGCGATGAGTGGGGCGCCGCCCATACTGTCGCAGTGACATCGCCGACACACAGGGTGACTGTCCGGGGCTTGTCGGCTGTTGTCCGGGCTGTCTGGACCGGGCGTGTGGGTAGCGGCGTTGCGGCACGGTGGCACAGCGGTACGACGGAGGGTGCGGGATGTCGGCGGACGGTGAGGCGCGGCAGCTCACGGGCGAGGCGGAGGCGGACGAGCCGGGGTGGGAGGTGGATCCGGACGACGAGTGGGGCGTGGCCGTCATCACCACGGTGGGGCGGCAGTTGAGGCTGCGGCGGGAGGCGGCGGGGATGCGGGCGGCCGATTTCGCGGTGGCGGTCGGGTACGGGGAGGACCTCGTCTACAAGGTCGAGGGCGGGAAGCGGATCCCCCGGCAGGAGTACCTGGACAAGGCCGACGAGGTGCTGGGCGCGGGCGGACTCGTCGCGGCGGCCTGGGAGGACGTGAAGAAGGTCCGGTATCCGAAGAAGGTTCGGGAGCTGGCCAAGTTGGAGGCGCAGGCCGTTGAGGTGGGCGTCTACGAAAGCAACGGCATCAACGGTGGAGGCCAAGTCCATCCAGTGGGTGAGGGTCGTCAGATCGGAGCAGGCGGTGACGCGCTTCCAGGTGGCGGGTGCGGCCCCCGCGCACGCGCAGGGGCCCGGAAACGTGCTGTTTCCGGGCCTCTGGCGCTGGAAGAGGGCCGCTTTCCCAGCGACCGTCCCCCTCAGCCCTCTTCGCCGCCGAAGCGCTCCTTGTAGTTCTCGAGGTCCTCGTCCGTGAGCTTGGCGAAGAGGACCGGCGGGACGGTGAAGGGGGTTCCGGCGGGGACGGCGGAGAGGGACTTCGCCTCGGCCGCCGTGGCCCACGTCGCCGTGTCGTTCTCGAGGGAGAACACCTCGCGCATCGTCTTCGCCGTCGCCGGGATGAAGGGCTCGGAGACCACCGCGTACAGGTGGATCAGGTTCATCGCCGTGCGCAGGGTGAGCGCGGCGCCGTCCTTGTTCGTCTTGATCTCCAGCCAGGGGGCCTTCTCCTCCAGGTAGGAGTTGCCCGCCGACCACAGGGCGCGCAGGGCGGCGGCCGCCTTGCGGAACTGGAGTGCCTCCATCTGCTCCTCGTACTCGGCCAGCAGGCGCGCGATCTCCTCACCGAGCTTCGCCTCGGCCTCGCCCGGCTCGCCGCCGGCGGGCACGTCGTCGCCGAAGCGCTTGCGGGAGAAGGACAGCACCCGGTTGACGAAGTTGCCGAGGGTGTCGGCGAGGTCCTTGTTGACCGTGGCGGTGAAGTGCTCCCAGGTGAACGACGAGTCGTCCGACTCGGGGGCGTTGGCGATCAGGAAGTAGCGCCAGTAGTCGGCGGGCAGGATGTCCAGTGCCTGGTCGGTGAAGACGCCTCGC
The DNA here is from genome assembly GCF_053593175.1 of Streptomyces sp. NPDC002386. Lineage (NCBI taxonomy): Bacteria > Bacillati > Actinomycetota > Actinomycetes > Kitasatosporales > Streptomycetaceae > Streptomyces > Streptomyces sp. NPDC002386. Next base: position 322,988 of record NZ_JBSFBX010000002.1, on the reverse strand, counting down.
TTCTGCGAGGTGGAGAACTTGCCGCCGTAGTACGTCAGCCAGTTGAAGGCCTTGACGAAGTCGACCTTCTTCCACGGCTCGCGCACGCCCAGCTCGGTGGCCGGGAACATCACGGTGTGGAAGGGGACGTTGTCCTTGGCCATGAACTCGGTGTAGCGGACCTCGGTGTCCACGTCGTACCACCACGACTTCCAGTCGCGGTTCTCCGGGTCCTGGTCCGCCCACTCCTTCGTCGCACCGATGTACTCGATCGGGGCGTCGAACCAGACGTAGAAGACCTTGCCCTCGGCCGCCAGCTCCGGCCACGTGTCCGCGGGGACGGGGACGCCCCAGTCCAGGTCGCGGGTGATCGCGCGGTCGTGCAGGCCCTCGTTCAGCCACTTGCGGGCGATCGAGGAGGCGAGCTGCGGCCAGTCGTCCTCGTGCCGGGCCACCCACTGCTCCACCTCGTGCTGCAGCTTCGACTGCAGCAGGAAGAGGTGCTTGGTCTCACGGACCTCCAGGTCCGTGGAGCCGGAGATCGCCGAGCGCGGGTTGATCAGGTCGGTCGGGTCCAGCACGCGGGTGCAGTTCTCGCACTGGTCGCCGCGGGCCTTGTCGTAGCCGCAGTGGGGGCAGGTGCCCTCGACGTAGCGGTCCGGGAGGAAGCGGCCGTCGGTAGGGCTGTAGACCTGGCGGATGGCGCGCTCTTCGATGAAGCCGTTCTCGTTGAGCTTGCGGGCGAAGTGCTGGGTGATGTCCCGGTTCTCCGCCGAGGAGCTGCGGCCGAAGTAGTCGAAGGCCAGCGCGAAGCCGTCGTAGACCGCCTTCTGCGCGTCGTGCGCCAGGGCGCAGAACTCGTCCACCGCGAGGCCCTGCTCCTTGGCGGCCAGCTCGGCGGGGGTGCCGTGCTCGTCCGTGGCGCAGATGTACAGGACGTCGTGGCCGCGCTGGCGGAGGTACCGGGAGTACACGTCCGCCGGGAGCATGGACCCCACCATGTTGCCCAGGTGCTTGATCCCGTTGATGTACGGAAGGGCGCTGGTGATGAGGTGTCGAGCCATCGGGGGCTGCTCCCAGGTCGGGTTGTTTTGCGAACCTTGAAATCGTAGCCGACATGTGTATGCCGCCCGCTTCCCGTTTTACGGGGTGAGAAGCGGGCGGCATGGGTTGCGCCGGTGCGTTATGTGCCGTTACGAGGTGTTACGGGCGCCAGGTCGCGAGGACGCCCTCGTAGAGCTCGGTGTCGGTGAGCTCCCGGGGGGTGGGGCCGGCGTGGAAGAACGACGTGTTGTCGGTCTTCAGTTTGCGCAGGTAGTCGAAGGCCTTGTTGTCGTGCTCGCCGAACGCGACGAAGGAGAAGAAGACGCCGGGGTGGTTCTTCGCGGCCTCGGTGAGGGCCTGGGTCGCCGGGGTCTTGGCATCGGGGGCGCCGTCCGTCTGGAAGACCACCAGGACGGGGGTGCCGGGTGCGTTGTTCTTCTCGTGGTGTGCGAGTACGGCTTCCACGGCGGCGTGGTAGCTGGTGCGGCCCATGCGGCCGAGGCCCGCGTGGACGTCGTCGATCTTCGTCTCGTGGCCCTCGGAGAGGGTCAGGTCGGTGGTGCCGTCGATCTCCGTGGAGAAGAGGACGACGTGGACCGTGGCCTCGGGGTCGAGGTGGGCGGCGAGGGCGAGGGTCTGGTCGGCGAGGGCCTGGGCGGAGCCGTCCTTGTAGTACGGGCGCATGCTCGCGGAGCGGTCGAGGACGAGGTAGAGCTTCGCTCGGGTGCCGGTGAGGTCGGTCTTCTTGAGGGTGGTGGTGGCCGCCTTGTAGGCGGTGGTGAGGCTGGGGGTGCGGGACTTGATCTTGGTGAGAGGGGTTGCGGGTTCGGCGGAGGGGGCCTCGGGCTCGGGGGCGTCCTCGGTGGAGGGGGCCTGGGACTCGGGGGCCTGCGGCTCGGGGGACGCCTCGGCTTCGCCTTCGGCGGGGTTGTTCCTACCCGCACCACCCGTGCGGCTTTCGGCGTCGGGTGCGGGTGGCCCCTGAGGGGCGTCCTCGCCGTCGGCGGCCTGCGGCTCGGGGGTGGTGGCCTGCGGCTTCGCCTCGGCCTCTGCCTCGGCCGGCTCCGGCGTCGATTCGGGCTGCGGCGGCGCCGCGGTCGTCGTCTCGGCCTCGGCCTTCGGCGCGGGCTCGGCGCTCGGGTCCGGCTTGGCTTCGCTCGCCTCGGGCTTCGCCTCGGCCTTGGCGTCGGGCTCGGCCTGCTTCGCCTTGGCCTCGGGCTTCACGTCAGCCTGGGGCTCAGCCTCCGCCTTGGCCTCCGTCTTCGGAGCAGCTTCGGGCTTGGCCTTCGGCTCTGCCTTCACGTCAGCCTGGGGCTCAGCCTCCGCCTTGGCCTCCGTCTTCGGGGCGGCCTCGGGCTTCGCCTTCGGCTCTGCCTTCACGTCAGGCTCGGGCTCAGCCTTCGCCTTCGCGTCAGCCTTGGGCTCAGCCTCAGCGGCGGCCTTCGCCTCAACCACGGGCTCCGCCTTCGGGGCAGCGTCGGGCTTCGCCTTCGCGTCAGCCTCTGCGGCGGCCTTCGGCTCAGCCACGGGCTCCGTCTTCGGGGCGGCCTCGGGCTTCGCCTTCGCGTCAGCCTCTGCGGCGGCCTTCGGCTCAGCCACGGGCTCCGCAGCGGCCTTCGGCTCAGCCTTGGGCTTGGTCTTCGGCTTCGACTTGGACTCGGGATCCGTCTCGGTCCTGGCCTCGGTCGGCTCGGGGGCGGTCGTCGCCGCGGCCTCCGGTTCCGGTTCCGGTTCCGGGGTCAGGTCGAGGACGAGTTCGGGCTCCGGGGAGCGGTCGGACTGCCTGGGGACCGCGATGTTGTCGAAGGCCGCGGAGACCAGGTCGTGCTCGTCGGGGGACGACGTGCGGGGCTCGGGGACCTGGGCGGTCGGGGCCGGGGCCGGGTCGGTGGTGGTCGGCTCCGCTTCCGGCGACGGACGTCGGTCCGCACCCTCTGCTTCGGCGGTGCGTGCCTTGCGCCCCCGGCCGAATGCGTTCCGCAGGAGAGTGAGAATGCCCATGTGCGCAACCCTTTGCGTGAGTTGGTACCCGTTAATCCCTGGCCAGGACGGACACGTAAGGTTAGCGGCCCTGGGTTGCGTTTCGGTCTCTGGCGGAGCCGTGGAGCGTGACGTCGGCTACGGGCGCCGGCAGCCGAGGATCACGCCGACCCCGGTGAGGAGCGGTACCGCGCACCAGATGCCCGGTCCGCGTCCGGGTCGTTCGGTCACCCGGCCGAGCCTACGGGCGGGGCGTCCACCCGGGTCAGGAACCTCCCCAGCACCTCGTTGAACTCCTCCGGCCGCTCCAGGTTCGGCATGTGGGCCGTGCCCTCGGCGACGTGCAGGACGGAGTCGGGCAGCAGCGCGTGCATGGCCTCCGCGTCGGCGACCGGTGTGAAGGTGTCGTCGGCGCCCACCACGACCAGCGCCGGCACCGTGACCCTGGTCAGCAGCGGGCGGTAGTCGGGGCGTTCGGCGCGGCCGCGCAGGGCGGCCGCGGCGCCCTCGGGCGAGGTGGCCGTCATCATGCGGTGCACATGGGCCTTGACCTCGGGATCGGCGTAGGGGGCGACCATGCGCTCCAGGACCTCGTCGGCGTAGCCGCGCATGCCCTCGGCGAGCAGCTGGGCGGCGAGGGCGGTCCGGCCCCGTCGGCCCTCCGGGGTCTCGGAGTCGGGGAAGGTGTCCGCGAGGACCAGGCCGCGCACGCGGTCGCCGAGGCCGTCGTAGCACTCCATGGCGATCTGGCCGCCCATCGACAGCCCGGCCAGGACGAAGGTGTCCACCTCCAGGAAGTCCAGCAGTTCCTCCAGGTCGCGGGCGTGGCGGGAGAGCGGGACGGTGCCGGGGGTCACCGGGGAGGCGCCGTAGCCGCGCAGGTCGGGGGCGATCACCCGGCGTCCGGCGGAGAAGGCGGCGAGCTGCGGGGCCCACATCGTGCGGTCGAAGGGGTGGCCGTGGACGAGGACGAGCGGGGTGCGGGTGGAGTTTCCGGGGCTTTTGTCGTCGTATGCGAGGAAGGGGGCCATGTGATCGACCCTAGGGTTCCGTATCTTCTCGGTGCAATAAAATCTTTGCCCTCGGTGCAATCCAGCGCATGCGGTGGCAGGGGGACTTGTGGACGACTACCGGCGTATCGCCGACCGGATCGCCGGTGACATCGCTTCCGGGCGGCTCCGGCCGGGGCAACGGCTGCCGCCGCAGCGGGCGTTCGCCCGGCGGCACGGGATCGCGGCCTCCACGGCGGGCCGGGTGTACGCCGAACTCGTGCGCCGGGGGCTGGTGGTGGGTGAGGTCGGGCGCGGCACGTTCGTGCGGGCCACCGAGCCGGACGGGCAGCCGGGGCGGGCGCTGACCGAGGCGGCCGCCGCCACGCCCGTGAACCTGGAGCTGAACTACCCGTCCGCGCCCGGCCAGTCGGAGCTGCTCGCTCCGGCGCTCACGTCACTGCTGCGGCCGGACGCGCTGACCGGGGCGCTGCGGCCCGCCGCGGCCGCGGGCACGGACGCGGCGCGGGAGGCGGTCGGCGCACTGCTGGCCACGGACGGCTGGCGGCCCGACCCGGCGGGGCTGCTCTTCACCGGCAACGCCCGCCAGGCCATCGCCGCCACCCTCGCCTCCCTGGTCCGGCCGGGCGGCCGGGTCGGTGTGGAGCCGCTGACGTATCCGCTGGTCAAGGAGATCGCGAGCCGGCTCGGCTGCGTGCTCGTCCCGCTCGCCGCCGACGACCGGGGGCCACTCGCGGAGTCGGTCGCTGCGCTCCACCGCGCCGCCCCGCTGTCGGCCCTCTACCTCCAGCCGACCCTGCACAACCCGACCTCGCTGACCATGGACGCCGAGCGGCGGGCGCGGGTGGCCGACGTCGTCCACAGCCTGGGGATACCGGTCGTGGAGGATCGCATCTGGTCCTTCCTCCAGCCGGCCGGGCCGCCGCCGCTGGCCGCGTTCGCCCCGGGTCTCGTGCACCTGGTCGACGGGCTGTCGAAGCGGGTCGCGCCGGGGCTCACCGTGGGGTTCGCCTCCGTACCGGCCGAGCGGGCGGAGGCGGTGGCGCGCGCCATCAGGTCCGGCGGCTGGAGCGCGGGCTCGTTCGCGCTGGAGGCGGCCGTGCGGTGGACCGGTGACGGGACCGTGGCGCGGCTGGTCGCCGCCAAGCGCCGGGACGCCGCGCGCCGGCAGCGGCTGGTCGCCGACGAACTGGCGGGGTTCGACGTACGGTCCGACCCGGCCGCCTACTTCGCCTGGTGGCGGCTGCCCGCACCCTGGCGTGCGGACACCTTCACCGCGGCGGCGCGGGCGCACGGGATCGCGGTGACCCCGGGCACGGCCTTCCGGGTGGATCCGAACACCACGCCGGACGCGGTCAGACTCGGTCTCGGGTCGGCTCCCGAGCCGGAGCTCGCGCGGGCGCTGCGGGTTCTCGCCGGTATAGCGCGGGGTGAGGTGGCCGCGGGCGGTGGTTGAGCGGGGTGGTGCTGAGGGGCCGGCGGGCTGGGGTGGGGCCGGGTGCGGTCAGACTCGGGTCGGGTCGGGGCGGGTCGGCTCCGGAGCCGGGGTCCGGGCGGGTTCCGCGGAGCCCCGGCGGCGGCGCGCGGGGCGGGGCGGCCGCAGCCGGCGGGTGAGCAGGGCGGTGAGGGCCACCGCGAGGCCGAGGCCGATGAGCAGCCAGGACGCCGTGCGCAAGGTGCCGGTCAGGGCGTCGTAGACCGCTCCCGCGGCCGGGTGGGAGACCCCCTCGGCCAGGCCGTCGAGGGTGAGGCCGCGGCCGATGACGAGGGCGAGGTTGAGCAGGCCGCCGCCGAGGGCCGTGCCGAGCGCGGTCGCCACGACGGCGCGCCGGCGGTGGACGGCCAGGGCGATACCGGCGACCGCGAAGACGAGGGCCGCGACCGGGCACCAGAAACCGGCGACTTGAAGCACGTGGAATCCCTTCCGCAGCGGTGCCACCTCGTGCGCCCCGAGCACCGGAACCGCGGTGTGCTCCACCGGGATGCGCGCGGCCAGCGCGATGTGGTCGTCGGTGAGCTGCTGCTTGACCTGGGCGGTGACGGGGGCGAGGTCGACGGTGACCGGACCGTCGCCCGTGCCGCCCGTGGCGGCGTCCTCGCGGAGGGCGCGCAGGACGGCGTCGTGGGTGACCCGGTTGCCGGTGTCCCAGGCGATCCGGAAGGCCCGGGTCTGGGTGAAGGAGCGCACCGCCTCGTGCACGAACGGGGCGACCGAGCCCTCCAGCGGGCGGACGTGCATCCGCTGGTCCACCTCGCGCAGGATGCCGTCCCCGACCGTCTCCGCGACGGCTTCCCGCACGTCGGGGTCGGCGGCGAGCGGGGCCATCGCGGTGACGTACCGGCCCGTGTCGGCGAGTCCGTACGCCGCCCAGGCCGCCAGCGCGCCGAACGGCACGAGGAGGCAGGACACGGCGATCAGGGCGGCCGACAGGGCGCTCCTGAGGCGTGGGGGCACTCTTCAAGGCAAGGGCCGCGCGCCCGGGTGCGCGAGCGGGGCGCCCGCATTCGGGGGACGGGCGCGGCCGAACGGCCCACCCGTGCCGGCTCCCGCGCTCTCCGCCGCCGGGACCGGGGCGGTCCGCCCTCAGGTGGAGGGTTCACCCGAACGGGTGTTTCCTGGTGCTGGGGAGACGCCGGGACGGTGTCCCGGACGCCGCCGGGCCGCGGGAAGCGGGCCCGGCGACCGGTGAGGAAGGGAAGGCACAGGGGAGTGCGTGGGCCCCGGCCGGGTCGTCCGGCCGGGGCCCACGCGCGTGCCGCCTGCTCCGAGCGGGCGGGGCCGCCCGCTCAGCGGATGCGGTGGCCGGCCGCGTCCTCGTGCGTGTAGTAGCGGTAGAACAGCACGCCGAACGTGGGCACGGCGACCGCCAGGGCCAGGACCGCGGACTCCCACACTCCGTGGCCGCGGCCGCTCAGGCTGTACAGGAAGCCGACCGCGATGCCCGTGAAGGCCGCCCAGAGCACGGCGTGCACCTCGCGCCGGCAGCGCGCGGCGAAGAACTCCAGGGCCCGGAAGACGGCGAAGAACACGATGCCCGTCACCACGCCGAACAGCACGTTCCAGCCGGTGATGGGACCGCCGTAGCGGGTGTTGGCGGCGGCCCAGTAGCCGTAGACCAGGCCGAGCACGACGGGCAGCACCCACCGCGCGATCGCGTGGGTCCGCTCGTCGAAGACATCGGGCGGCCGGTGGCGGGCGGCGGCGTCCGGACCGCCGAGTGCGGGCGCTGTGGTGCGCCCGGGTATACCACCGGGCGCGGGTGCCGCTTGAGCCATGAGAGCACTCCTCTCGCTCCTCGCCCCCGGTCTCCAGGGCACACCTGGGGGGACGGCCTGGCAAGTCGGTCGGACGGGCCGGGTGCCCGGATGCGGCGGTTTCGATCCCGTGTTTCGCTGTGGGGCATGGAGCGCTGCCCGCCGTGACGCAGATGGAGTCCCGGCGCCGGCGGCAGCCGCTGCGGACTCACGGGCGGATCGCGGTGCAGGGGCTGCCCCTGCTGCTGCTCGCCGGCATCACGCTGCTGGACCTCAGAACCGGCGAATGGTTCCGGATCGTCTCCTGGATCGTGCTGGTCCCCGGCACCGCCGCCGCGGTCTGCGGGGTCTGGACGACCGCCGGGTACGCGGTGCTCTCCCTGTGCACGTACGTGGCCGTGGACCGGGTCTGGCCCAGCGAGCACCGGGCCGGCCTCGCCGACTTCCTGCTGGTCGCCCTCGGCGGCGCCCTCGCCACCCTGGCCTCCGCCGCGCGGGTGCGCAGGGAGCGGCAGATGCTGCACATGCGGGACATCGCCGACACCACCCGCCGCACCGTGCTGCGCAAGCTGCCGCCCGACTGGGGCGGGCTGGAGCACGCGGGCGCGTACATAGCCGCCGACGTGGACGCCCGGGTCGGCGGCGACTACTACGACATCCAGCCCGGCCCGCACGGCACCCGGGTTCTGGTCGGGGACGTCCAGGGCAAGGGCCTCGGCGCCGTGGAGACGGCGGCCGCGCTGCTCGGCACCTTCCGGGAGGCCGCCTACCACGAGGCGGATCTGACGGTCGTCGCCGAGCGGCTGGAGACCCGGATGACCCGGCACCGCGTCCACCGTGCCGCGCTCGGCCGGGACGACACCGACCGCTTCTCCACCGCCGTGCTGCTCGGCTTCCCCGAGGAGGACCCGGACTCGGTCGAGCTGATCAACTTCGGCCACGAACCGCCGCTCGCGGTCGGCCCGCAGGGCGTGCGCGCCCTGCCGGCCGGCGACGGCCTGCCGCTCGGGCTCGGCGACCTGGTGGCCGGCCGCCCGCCGCTGCACCGGGTGCCGCTGGGCCGCGAGGAGACCCTGCTGCTGGTGACCGACGGTGTGACCGAGGCCCGGGACAAGGACGGCGTGTTCTACCCGCTCGTGCCGGAGGTGACCCGCGCCGTCACGGCCGACCCGGGCCGCGCGCAGCCGCACCGGCTGGTGCGGCGGGTCCGCGACGGTGTGCTCCGGCACACCGGCGGTCACCTGGCCGACGACACCACGGTGTTCGCCGTTCGGCGGATGCGCGAAGACCCCGTACAGGGACGTTTGCGGTCCTGAGCCGACCCTTTGCAGCAGCAGCGGATACGGTGCTGGCTGTAGGGCGATCCACAGGGGAGGGACGATGCCCGGAACCGTGCTGCTGCTCGCGGCCTCGCCGCTGGGCCGGGGGCGTCTGGTGGACGCGGCCGGTGTGCTGCCCGTCCTCGCCGCGGTCGCCCCCGCGGTGCTGTCCGGCACCGACACCGCGAACGTGGTCGAACTCGCCGACCCGCTCGAGCCGCAGGCCGTCCTCACCCGGCTGCGCGCCGCCGCGGCCGCGCCCGGACCGCTCACCGTGTACCTCACCGGCCAGCTCCATCTGGACCGGCGCCAGCGCCGGCCGCATCTCGCGCTGGCCCGCACCACCCCGGCGACCGTCCGCTACACGGCCCTGCCGTGGGCGTGGATCCGGGAGGAGCTGAGGCTGCGTTCCGCGGCCGACACCGCGCTCGTGGTCGATCTGCACGCGGACGCGGAGACCTGGCGGTACCTGGCCGAGCAGCCGCTGGACTCCGGGCGCACGACGGCGGTCTACGGCCGCGTCGCGCCCCCGGCCCGGGGACGCGGCCCGGCCGAGCCGGTGTACATGAAGGCGGTGGCGACCCTGCTGCGCAGCGGGCACCGGCCGCCGCTGGGCGAGCTGCACCAGCACGCCCTGGCCCGGGCCGCCGAGCAGGGCGCGGGAGGGGACCTGGTGCTCTCCGGTCCCGGGGGCTTCGCGCAACGGCCCGCCCCCCAGCCCGTGGTGCCCCGCCCGTACCCGCCGGACGCCGTGGTGACCGCGCCGGCCGCGCCCGGCGATCCGCACGCGGCCATCAGCGAAGCCGTCCGGGCGGGCCGGCACGCCGAGGCCGACGCGCTCGCCGCGCGGCAGGAGGAGGCCGCCGTGCGCGCCTTCGGTCCCGCCTCCGGGGAGGCCCTGCACTGGGCCGAGGTCCGGGCGGACCTCGCCATGTTCGCGGGGGACCCGGCGCGGAGCTGCCGGGCCTGGCTGGCGGTGGCCGGGGTGCGGCTGGCGGCCGGTCAGGCACCGGACACGCCCGCCGTGGAGGCGGCCGTGGACCGGGCCCACCACCAGTGGGGGAGCATCAAGGACACGGCGCGGGCCCGTGAACTCGGGCCCGCGCTCGCGGAGCTGAGGCTGCGGGTGCCGGGCCGCCGCCGGGGCGCGCTGGAGAACGTCCAGCGGCACCTGCGGCAGCTCCAGGCGGGATGACGCCGCTCAGCTGGTGAAGATGTAGTACTTCCAGGCGCCGTGCGTCGTGGAGTTGACGTTGTCACCCGACGAGAAGTTGTAGTACGAGGAGCGGACACGTGTCCGCCAGCCGGTGCTGTGCGTACCGGTCAGGTGGACCCGGGAGACCCCGTCGGTGTCCAGCGCGAAGTACTGGGCGCCGACGCGCTGCCACCGGCCGTCGGCGTACACGTCGATCTCCAGGCGCTGCTTGCGGCCCCGGTAGTACGTCATGTCCGTGGTGAACAGCGGGTCCTTGGACTTGTGGAAGTAGTAGAAGGTGTGTCCGTAGGTGTACTTGGTCTTGTAGTGACCGCTCACCGACGTCGACACCTTGACCTCGGCGCCGGCCGTGCTCGACACCGACCGCGGCCCGTAGTGGGAGTCGCCCGCGAACTTCGCCGTGACCTTGGTGTCGCGCTTCATGTCGACGACGGCGGACAGGTTGCCGTGGGAGTCGACCGTGCCGCTCCTCACCAGCTTGTTCGGCTTGTCCGCGCCGTACGGGTCGGCCCAGATCTCCACCGTGCGGTTCTTGTACGTCGAACCCAGGTGCGCCGTGAACTTCACGTCCTCGCCGTACGCGTACACCTTGCCGTTGTTGTCGACCGACAGGCTCGGCGTGGCGCGGGAGACCTCGACGCTGTCCGAGGCGGTGGCGGAGGTGTGGGTGCCGTCGCCGGCGTACGTCACCGTGTACCTGACCTTGGAGCCGGCCGTCGGGGTGTCGGTGAAGGAGAACGTGCCGCCGGTGCCGAGGGCCTTGGTGCCGAGGGACTTGCCGTTGGGCGAGTCCAGGTCGGTGCGGGTCACCTGGAGCGGGGTGCCGGCGGGCAGGGCGAGCCCGGCGGTCAGCTTGCCGGTGACGGTGAGCGGCTTGGCCCGGGTGGCGCTCGACGGGGCGTTCACCGTCAGCACCGGCGCGTACTTGCGGGGCTCGTCGACCCGGTGCAGCCGGGTGGAGGTGTCGTGGCCCGTCTGCACGAACAGCTCGCCGCCGTCCGGCGTCCAGCCGATGGAGTGCCCGCCGCCCGGCATCCAGGCCGGTGACAGGTTGCGGACGCTCGGCGTGCCGTCGGCGCCGCCGGTGAAGACGTAGGTGTCGCCCTTGTCGTCGGTGTCGAGGACGGTCGCCGCGACCGTGCCGTCGGGGGCGATGCCGACCGCCTGCGGGCTGTCCGGGAGCGGGTAGGTGCGCACCTCGGACAGGTCGGAGAGGCGGTACTCGGTCAGCGCCCTGGTGCCGGGACCGGCCACCACGACGTCCTGGCCGTCCGGGGTGAGGGCCGCGTCCGCGTAGGAGCCGCCCTTCTCGGCCGACACCTTGATCACCGGGGTTCCGGAGGAGATGTCGTAGACCACGATCGGGCCTGAGCTGATGTGCGCGTCGAGCGCCAGCAGGGTGCCCGGGTTGTCGGGGTCGGCGTAGATCTCGGGCGGGCTGGAGAAGTCGTGGCCGCCGTCGAGACCGAGGGTGACCGTCGGGGTCCCGGCGGTCAGGTCGACCACGCCGAGCCCGGAGTCCCACTGGTCGCCGTAGCCGAACCAGAGCCGGCCGTCGGCGTAGGCCAGCCGGGAGGGGGCGCTCTTGTCGCCGGTCGGGTACTCCGTCGTCTGCCGGAGGGTGCCGGTGTCGATCGCGACGATCTTGTCCGCCTCGGGGACCGCCGCGTAGAGGGTGGCGCCGTCCGGGCTCAGCTCCAGGTCCTTGACCTGGCCGAGGCCGGTGAGGGTGCCGACGACCTGCCCCGAGTAGTCGGTGACGACGATCTGGTTCTCGTAGCTGTCGCTGAGGAAGACCTGCTGGTGGAGGCCGTCGACCACGGTGTCTTCGACGTTCCAGACCGGTATGGACCGGTCGGTGTCGGCGTAGGACGGCGCGGCGAGCGCCATCGAGCCGATCATGGCCGCCAGGGCGGCGGCCGCGGGAAGGGTGCGCATACGCACGCTGATTCGAACCCCCCGGAACGAATGAGGAGATGGGAGGCCACGTGGCACGGCTGGTGTGGGGGGCCCTGTGTGCCGGGCGTGGCGAGTGAGCGAAGAGTAGGTCACGCCGGCGGTGAAAGCGCTGGTGGCCCCGGCTTCTTTGCCTCGGGGATACCAGCTCTACCAGGTGAAACCCGGCTGAACCGGCATGCATGCGTCGGTCTTGCCGCCGTTCAGCACCGCGGCGGACTCGGGTGCCTTGGCCGGGGCCGCGGACTTCGGGTAGGTGCCGCCCGTGCGCCAGTCGGCGCCCACGGTCAGTGTGACGCCCGTGACGTCGGGGGACGTGCGCACCTGGGTCAGCGGGATGCCCAGGGCCTTGGCCACGGCCTGGGCGTCACCCTCAAGACGGTGGCTCGGGTACAGGACGGTGGTGGTGGTCCCCGTCGCGGGGGTGGTGTCCGCGGCGGCCTTGGTGAACCCCTTGTCCCGCAGGGCCCGGACGACGGCGTCGCCCCGCCGGAGCACGGGGGCCTTCGTGCCGGTGCCGGTGCCGTTGCGGACCCGCACGGCGAGGGCGCCGGCCGGGGCGGCGGGGTCGTCCGACACCTGCTCGGTGAGCTGTCGCCCGGCCTTGCCGTCGAGCGGGGTGTCGGTGCGGACCATGGCGATGAGCTGGCCCGCGTCCTCGGTGGCGGGCACCAGCCGGTTGCGGTCCTGGGACCACTGCACCGTGGGCAGCGTCGTCATCGTGATCCGCTCGGTGGGGACCTTCTGCAACTCGGTGGACAGGTCGTACAGCTTCCTGACCGTGCCGAGGCCCTCGTCGACGGTGAGCGCCTTCGTCGCGGTCTCCGCGAGCCGGCGCATCTCGGTGGGGTTGTCCAGGGTCGCGTTCTCGCGGAGCTGGCGGACCATCGCGTTCATGTACATGTGCTGGGCGTGGGTGCGGCCGATGTCGGTGCCGTCCTCGAAGCCGTAGCGGGTGCGCAGCCACTGCAGGGCCTGCTTGCCCTTGACGTACGTGGTGCCCGCCTTCAGCTTGAGGCCCGAGCCGTGCCCCTCGGAGGTGTGCGACCAGACGTTCTGCTTGACGCAGACCGGTACGCCGCCGATGGCGTCCGCCATCGAGACCACGCCGGAGAAGTCGACCATCATGAAGTGGTCGATGTGGATGCCGGTGAGTTTCTCCCAGGTGGCGACGGTGCAGCCCGGGCCGCCGCGGCCCAGCGACTCGTTGGCCATGGCCAGGTCGAGCGCGCCGTACACCTTGCCGCCGTCGGGGTCGGTGCACCGGGGGATCGGGATCATCGTGTCGCGCGGCAGGCTGACGACGGACATGTTGCCGCGGTCGGCCGAGACGTGCAGCAGCATCTGCACGTCCGCGAGCGGCGGGCGGCCCACGTCGGCCCTGGAGCCGCCGAGCTTCAGGTCCGCCGCCGTGTTCCGGCTGTCCGAGCCGAGCAGCAGGATGTTCAGCGGGGTCTGGCCCGCGGCGTTCGGGGCCGCCTTGGGCGGCGTGGAGTCGCCGAGGTTCAGCCTGGCCTTGGTGATGTTGGCGTTGAGGTGCTCGTAGTAGAGGTATCCGGCGCCCGCGCCGCCGAACATGAGGGCCGCCAGGGTGAAGGCCGACCAGCGCAGTATCCGGCGCCCGCGACGGGGTCTGCCGGATGTGTCGTCGTCCCCGTGGCCGTCGTCGTGCCGGCCGCGGCCGGCCGGCCGCGGCTGTGCGTCCAGCGTCATTCTCTGCCTTCCCACCCCGACGACGGCGCCTGCCGCGTCTCCGGCTGCACCGGATCGCACACATTATCGGCGTGACGCGATCAGATGGGGTGAGTGGTGAGATATGCCACTCCCGTACAACCTTCGAAAGGGTTGACGAACTCGGTCGGACTCACCAGTAGTTCGGAACGTGAGGGTCCGTCAGGGATGGGCCGGGCCCACGGCCGGCGGGGCCGGTGCGGCGTCGGCGGCCCGGGCCGGCCCGGCGTTGGCCACCGTGACCAGCGCCGCCACGGCGAGCACGGCCGCGGCCACGCCCCTGGCGGTGGACCTCCGGCCGCCCGGACGCAGCCTGGCGGGGGTCGGTGCGCCGGGATGTCCGTAGGGTTCGGATGTGCTTCCGGGCACGGCGACCTCGCAACGACAGCGGCCTGTTAAGCATGCTTAATCCGCCGTTTAACCTAGAGGCTGTCGGACGCGAACGGCAAGGCCTGCCAGGCGAGTTGGGGTGACGGGAAATGCCGGAACGGGACGATCCGCAGGTCGTGGGGCGGCGCGTACAACAGCTGCGCACCGAACGGGGCCTGACACAGCGGCAGTTGGCCGAGCCGGCCTACACACCCGCCTACATCTCCACCCTGGAGGCGGGCCGGGTCCGCGCCTCCGACGAGGCGCTGCGGCACATCGCCGGCCGGCTCGGGGTCGCCTTCGAGGAGCTGGCCGTCGGCCGCCCCGCCCATCTGGCCACCGCCCTCCGGCTGCGGCTCGCCGAGGCCCAGCGCGCCCTGGCCGACGGCGACTGCGAGGAGGCGGCCGCCCAGTACACCGGGCTGCTCGCCGAGGCGGAGGCCCACGGGCTGCTCGCCGAGCAGGCCACCGCGCTGCTCGGGCTCGGTGAGACCGCGTTGCAGTCGGGCGAGCTGGGCCGGGCCCGCGAGCACTTCGAGCGGGCCGAGGAGCGCCTGGCCGGGGAGTCGCTGCCCGCCCGGGTGCCGGCCGTCCGCGGCCGGGCCGTCTCCCACTACCTCGCCGGTGAACTCCGCTACGCCGTCTACCTCCTGGAGTCCGCCCTCGACGAGCTGAACCGGGGCGGGCTGCACGACCCGGACGCCCTGCTGCTCCTCTACGCCGGCGTCATCGGCCCGTACATGGACATGGGCGCCCACGCCCGCGCCGCCCAGGCGGCCGAGTTCGCCCTCGCGCTCGCCCCGCAGGTCGCCGACCCGGCGCTGATCGCCCGGATGCACCGCACGGTGGCCCGCACGCTGCTCGCCGAGGGCCGTCTCGCCGAGGCCGACGCCTCCCTGGCCAAGGCCGCCGAACTGAACCGGCAGCTCCAGCTCCGCACCGAACTCGCCAACTGCCACTGGATGCGTGGCTACGTCTGCGCCCAGAACGGCGAACTGGACCGCGCGGAGGCCGAGTTGCGGCAAGCACTCGCCATGCTCTCGCAGACCCGGGCGGCCCTCTACCACAGCCAGGCCGCGGTCGAGCTGGCCGACGTCCTGCACCGGCGGGGCAGGTCGGCGGAGGCGGCCGAGCTGCTGAACGGGGTCCTCGGGGACTTCTCCTCCGAGCGCGGCGCCGTCCACGCGGCCGCCGCGCACCGCCTCCTCGGCATCATCGCCGAGGACGCCCGCGACACCGAGGCGGCCGAGGAGCACTACGTCCGCGCGCTCAGCCTGCTGGAACGGGCCGGTGCGGCCGGCGACCTGGCCGACCTGTGCCGCCTGCTGGGCGACCTGCTGCGCCGCACCGGCCGGGTGGAAGCGGCCCTCGACGCCTACCGCACCGGCCTGGGCCACCGCACCGCCCCCGGCACCACCACCCTCGGCCCGGCCCCGGCCCAGCCTCCGCTGTGACGAGGGGCCGACCGGGTGGCGCGGTCCCGGTCGCGTTCGTCTTCGTGCCGGGTTCGGCGCCGTCGTCCGCGTCGCGGCCGTCTCCGGGCCGGGCTCGACGCGGTTCCGGTGCGGTCGCGCTCCGCCCCGCCCCGCCCCGCCCCGCTTCGGATCGGTCATGCGATGCCCGCCTGTGGGGAGTTGGAACGGTCCGGTTCCGACAGCCGTCCGGCTGAGCCGGTGAACGTCCTCCCGTGCCTGGGCACCGGCCTGGTTCGGCGCCGGTTCCGGACGGCTTCCGGCGTCCGGGAGGGGCGGTCGCCGTCCTCGTCGTGGCCGTCCCGGCCGCTCAGACCTCGGCGCGGCCCTGCTTGCGGATGTCCGCGAGGCGCAGGGCGCCGATCTGGACGGCCGCCTGGGTCGCCTCGTTCGGTACGTCGCCCAGGCCGCCGTTGGTGAGCGCGAAGGAGTCCTCCCCGACGCGGACGGCGGCCACGTCCATCGTGAGGACGACGTCCTGGCCGTCGGACGTCGTGGTGTACAGGGTGAGCCGCAGGCCCTGGCGCGCGTCGCCGACCTCCGGCAGCGGAGCCTCCTGCACCTGGACGTCCTCCACCAGACCGTTCTCCGTGGTGGCGGTGAAGCGGGCGCACCGGGCCGGCATGGTGCGCAGCCAGGCCAGGGCGGCGTCGACGTCGGCCGGGCGGCGCGCGCCGATCTGGTAGCGGAGCTGGGCGTCGGTGTCGGCGTCGTCCAGACCGACGGCGACCCGGCCGGGGGCGCCGAGGAGTTCGTCGGCGTAGAGCGCGTCGAGCAGGCGCTGGCACTCCGCGGTCCGGGAGCTCGCCTTCAGCAGGCCGTCGCGCCAGGTGGCCGCCCCGCGCGTCGCCGCCCAGGGGGCGCCGAGGTCGTTCTGGGTGAGGAGCGCGGCCCGGGCCTGGTCGTCGGTGAGCAGGCCGCCGTCGCCGCCGGACGCCTTCGGCGTGGGCGAGGCCGCGTCGATGGTGGGCAGCGGCTGCTCGGCGGTGGGCGGGTGCTCCAGGCCGAGGGCGGCGCAGCCGGTGAGGGTGAGGAGGCCAGCCGCGAGAGCGGCGAGCGGGAGGGCACGGGGGCGTATCGCGGCGGTCATCGGGGGGCCTCCTGTGCGGGCCGGTGGTGGTGCCACCTCTCACGCCACCACCGCCCGCACCGGCCCACCAGCGCTCCGGGCCGTCCGGGTGAGGCACCGGACCGGCGGAACGGGGAGCGCCGTGTCCCCCCCCCCCCCCCCCGGGCGGCGTTCGGCTCCGGGGCCGCTGCCGGCCCGCCGGGGCGGGGGCCGGGCTCGTGCTCCTCGGGCGCGGGCCCGGCTCCTCGGCTCTCCTGGCGCCACCGGGAGGGTCCGAGCACTGGGCGAACGCCCGGCAGCCCTGCGGACGCCCGCCTGACGTTCCCGCCGTTCGGCAGCCGGTCGCTCCGGGGGCGTTCGATCCCGGGGTCGCCGGTCGTCCGTCGAGTCGGGGCGGGGTCGGTCCCGGGCCGCTCGGGCGAGCAGTCGGCTTCGCGACGCTTTTGACCGGGGCCGTCCGCCGGGCCACGGGCCCGGTCCGAGCGCTGGGCGGGCGTCCCGCGGTTCTCAGGACGGTCCCCGCCGGTCGGGCAGCCGGTCGCTCCAGGACGTGCCGTTTCCGGGGCGGTCACCGCGGGGCCGGGGAGAGGGGGCGGTCGTAGGCTGAGGGGGTCTTCGTGGGGAGTCCCCCGGGGCGGGTGGTGGAAGGAGTCCGTCGTGGCCGGGCAGTCCGGTATTCCTGTGATCATCGACTGTGACACCGGCGTCGACGACGCCCTGGCCCTGCTGTTCGCCGTACGGCACCCCGGGCTCGATCTTCGGGCCGTCACCTGCGTGGCCGGGAACACGGACGTGGACGGGGTGGTCCGCAACACCCTGACCGTGCTGGAGCGGGCCGGTGCCCCCGACATCCCGGTGGCGCGGGGCGCCGAGCGCCCGCTGATCGAGCCGGCCCGCTCCGCCCGGCACGTGCACGGCTCGGACGGCATGGGCGACCTGGGTCTGCCCGCGCCCACCCGCGCCCCGGCCGACGTGGACGCCGTGACCCTGCTGCGCCGGGAGATCCTGGCCTCCCCCCGCCCGGTCACCCTCGTGCCCACGGCCCCGCTCACCAACATCGCCCTGCTGCTGCGCACCCACCCCGAGGTGACCCGCAACATCGAGCGGATCGTGTTCATGGGCGGCGCGGTCGCCACCGGGAACGCCACGCCGGTGGCGGAGTTCAACGTCTGGCACGACCCCGAGGCGGCGGCCGTGCTGCTCACCGCCGGGGTGCCGATCACGATGTACGGGCTGGACGTCTTCATGCGGGTCGTCGTGCCGGGCACCGATGTGCACCGGCTGCGCGGCAGCGCCGACCCGGGCACCCGGCTGGCCGGGGAGCTCCTCGCCCACCGGCCCACCGCGCAGGGCGGGGCGCCGGAGGCCGAGGAGGCGGGCGGACTCGGTGACGCGGGCGCGGTGTGCGCGGTCGCCGATCCGGCGGGCATCACCACCCGGCGCCTGCCGGTCGAGGTCTGTCTCGCTCCCGGCCCGGCCCGCGGCCAGACGCTCGTCGACCGCCGTCCCCGCCCCGGCGAGTCCGAGATCCACGAGGGCGCCCGCGAACAGGCGCTGGTGGACGTGGCGTTGGAGGTGGACGTGGACCGGTTCGTGAAGCTCTACCTGGAGACCGTCGAGGGGTCCCGGGACCCGGCGGGATGAGCCGCGGGGCAGGACACGGACCCGGGGTCAGTCGGACGTCGCCGGGATCCTCGCGGCCCAGCGCTCCTCCACCCGCGCCAGCCGCCAGTACGCCAGCGCCGCCGCCCACACGGCCACGAACAGCCCGACGATGACGTAGCCGACGCTGTCCAGGTCCAGCCCGGCGATCCAGCCGGTCACGGCGTCGCCCAGGCCGAACTTCTCGTGCAGGACACCGACCAGCTCGATGGTGCCGATGAAGAAGGCCACGGCGATGGACAGCCCGGTGATCGTGAGGTTGTAGAACACCTTGCGCACCGGGTTGGAGAACGCCCACTGGTAGGCGAAGTTCATGAACGTGCCGTCGAGGGTGTCGAACAGGCTCATCCCGGCGGCGAAGAGCAGCGGCAGGCACAGCACCGCGTACCAGGGCAGCCCGGCCGCCGCGCCCGAACCGGCCATCACCATCAGCGTGACCTCGGTGGCCGTGTCGAAGCCGAGCCCGAACAGGAAGCCCAGCGGGAACATCTGGCCCGGCCGGGACACCGACCTGGTCAGCCGCCCCAGCACGCGGTTCATGAACCCTCTTGAGTCCAGGTGCTGTTCCAGCTCCCGCTCGTCGTACGTGCCGGAGCGCATCGCCCGGAACACCCGCAGGATGCCCGCCAGCGCGACCAGGTTGAGCGCGGCGATCAGGTAGAGGAAGGTGCCGGAGATCGTCGTGCCCATGAAGCCGAGCACCTGGTGGGTGCGCGAGTGCTCGTCCATGACCCGGCCGGCCAGCCGGGTGCCGCCCGCGATCAGCAGGGCCAGCACCACCACCACGCTGGAGTGGCCGAGCGCGAACCAGAAGCCCACCGACACCGGCCGCCTGCCGTCGGCCATCAGCTTGCGGGTGGTGTTGTCGATCGCCGCGATGTGGTCGGCGTCGAAGGCGTGCCGCATGCCGAGGGTGTAGGCGGTGACGCCGAGCCCGACGCCGAAGACGTCCTGCCCGACCCTGTAGTGCCCGGGGGCGACGAGCAGGAACAGCACCCCGAAGGCGACGACGTGCAGGGCGGCGATCACCGCCAGCAGCCCCGCCGTCCTGATCGTGTCCTCGCGTCGCCATCGGAAGGCAGCGGCATCGGCCATCGGATTCACGCTCCAGCACCTCGTGGATCATCTCGTGAGCTGCCGTGGCCGGTCTCCTGGCTTACGGGGTGGTGCGTTCGCCGTCCCTGCCTTCCCAGCCGTGGACACGGCCAGTGGCCCGGCGGACGCCGGACGGGACGGGAACTCCCCGATCACAGTGGCGAGGGCCGCGTCGGCATGGACCCCTGAGGGGCCGTCACCGACTTCCCGAGCACCACGGCCCGCCCACCGTAGGCAGGTGGACGTCCGTCCGCATAGCCGGCGCCGGTGCGCGTACTCAAGATCACACATGACACGGCCCCCGCCGCTCGCGGGCCTTTGCGGCCGGCGCGAGCGGCGGGGGCCGCGGGGTGCGTGCGGGGCGGCCGGTCAGCCCCGGGCGCCCCGCCTGCGGCGCGCGAGGAGCACGAACGCGGCGCCGCCGGCGACCAGCACGGCGGCGGCGCCCGCGATCAGCCCGGAGTCGCCGCCGCCACCGGTCTCCGCGAGGTCGCCGCCGTCGTCACCGCCACCGTCCGGCGTGGGGGCCGAACCGGCCCGGGACTCGGAGGCGGACGGGGCCGGCGCGGACTGCGAGGAGGCCGGGGACGGCGCGGCGGACGACTCCGAGGCGCTCGGCGCTGGCGGCGCCGACTCCTCGGCGGGGGCGCTCGGCGACGGGGACTGCGGCTCCTCCGGGGTGCCGGAGCAGTCCTTCGTGCCGCCGTTCCAGGCGGCGATCAGCTTGTCCTTGATGACCGGGTGGTCCGGGCCCTTGGGCAGGTCGCCGTGCTCGAAGCCGTCGTTCGCGTCGGTCCTGCCGTCGAACCTGACGGCGCCCCGGTAGAGGTCGATCTGCGCGAAGCAGCCCGCGTCCGGCACCGCGATGTCGAGGGAGTCGGTCTCGCCCGGCTTGACGGCCACCGTGTCGAAGTCGACGAAGACCTGCTCGCCGGAGGTGGCGAAGGTGGCACCGTGGGCGAGGTAGGAGGCGAGCGAGGCCGTGCAGCCGGCGGCGTCCCCCGCGGTGCGGACCCGCACGTGGACCTTGCCGTCCTCGGTCGGCCGGAGATTCTGGTCGTCCACCTTGACCGAGTCGAAGAAGTTCACGCCGTCCAGCGAGAACTGGCAGCGGTCGGTGCCGGTCTCGGTGCCCGCGCCGGTGCCGGGCGCGTAGTGGCCGCCGGTCTTCCAGCCGTCACCGCCGTGCGTGCCGTGGGCCCAGGCGCCGGAGGCGGCGGCGACCGAGGCGGCGCAGAGGGCGAGTGACGCGGCGCCCGTCCCCAGCAGGCGGCGCGCGGTGACACGTCTGGCTATGGACATGGATATCCCATCGCAGAAGCTCGAGTGAGCGAAGAAGTCAGAAGAGACACGCGGCCCATTGGTCACATGCGCCACAGTGTGAGGCCATGGTGATCGGCCCCGTTGAAACCTGTCAACCTGCGTGAATACAGCGGTCGTTCATGGTGTCGTCACAACTTCATCACACGAGGAATGATCCGCTCCCCATCGTCCGAAGGTTCCCTTTCCGGGCAATGTGGACAGTCTCTGTACTGTCGTCCTTCCCGAAGGGAGCCCGTATGGCAGACCTCTCGTCCCGGAACCCCGACTGGTGGCGCCAGGCCGTCGTCTACCAGGTGTATCCGCGCAGCTTCGCCGACGCCGACGGTGACGGGCTCGGCGACCTCAGGGGGGTCACCCAGCGCCTGAACCACCTCGCCACGCTCGGCGTCGACGCCCTGTGGCTGAGCCCCTTCTACCCGTCGGAACTGGCCGACGGCGGCTACGACGTCGCCGACCCCCGGGACGTCGACCCCCGCCTCGGCACCCTGGACGACTTCGACGCCATGGTGGCCGAGGCACACCGGCTCGGTCTGAAGGTCGTCGTGGACATCGTCCCCAACCACACCTCGCACCAGCACCCCTGGTTCCAGGAGGCGCTGCGGGCCGGCCCCGGCTCCGCCGCGCGCGACCGCTACGTCTTCCGCCCCGGCCGCGGCGCGCACGGTGAACTGCCGCCCACGGACTGGCAGTCGGTGTTCGGCGGCAGCGCCTGGCGGCGGGCCGCGGACGGCGAGTGGTACCTGCACCTCTTCGCGCCCGAACAGCCCGACCTGAACTGGGAGAACGAGGAGGTCCGCGCCGACTTCCGCACCACCCTGCGCTTCTGGTCCGACCGGGGCGTCGACGGCTTCCGCGTCGACGTCGCGCACGGCCTCGCCAAGGACCTGGCCGAACCGCTGCGGGACATCGGCGGCATCGGCGCCACCGGAGAGGAGGCCCTGCTGCGCGTAGCACCCGGCAGCCACCCGTACTGGGACCGCGACGAGGTGCACGAGATCTACCGCGACTGGCGCAAGATCTTCGACGCCTACACCCCGCCCCGCACCGCGGTCGCCGAAGCCTGGGTCCCGGACGCCCGCCGCGCCCTGTACGCCCGCCCGGACGAACTGGGGCAGGCCTTCAACTTCGAGTATCTGCAGGCTCCCTGGGACGCGGACGAGCTGCGGGAGGTCATCACCGGCTCGCTCGCCACCGCCCGCACCGTCGGCGCCTCGGCCACCTGGGTGCTCTCCAACCACGACGTCGTACGGCACGCCTCCCGGCTGCTGCTGCCGCCCGGCACCGACGAGAACGCCTGGCTGCTCTCCGGCGGCAGGGCCCCCGCCGTCGACCCGGTGGCGGGCCTGCGCCGGGCCCGGGCCGCGACCCTGCTGATGCTGGCGCTGCCCGGCTCCGCGTACGTCTACCAGGGCGAGGAGCTCGGTCTGCCCGAGGTCGCCGACCTGCCCACCCAGGTGCTGCAGGACCCGATCTGGGAGCAGACCGGCCACATCCGCAAGGGCCGGGACGGCTGCCGGGTGCCGCTGCCGT
The DNA here is from genome assembly GCF_053593175.1 of Streptomyces sp. NPDC002386. Lineage (NCBI taxonomy): Bacteria > Bacillati > Actinomycetota > Actinomycetes > Kitasatosporales > Streptomycetaceae > Streptomyces > Streptomyces sp. NPDC002386. Next base: position 300,978 of record NZ_JBSFBX010000002.1, on the reverse strand, counting down.
GGACGCCGGACGGGCCGTCGTACGGCTTCGGGCCGGGGGCCGCCTGGCTGCCGCAGCCGGAGTCCTTCGCCGCCCGCGCCGTCGCGGCGCAGGCCGGTGCCGAGGGCTCCACCCTGGAGTTCTACCGCACCGCCCTGCGGCTGCGCCGGAAACTGCTGGAGGGCGAGACGCTGACCTGGACGCCCGGCGCCCCGGACGGTGTCCTCGACTTCGCCCGCACCGGGACCTGGCGCTGCGTCACCAACCTCACCGAGCGGCCCGTGGCGCTGCCGCCGGGCGAGGTGCTGCTCGCCAGCACCCCGCTCGCGGAGGCCGGATCGCTCCCGCCCGACACCACGGTGTGGCTCGGCTAGCCCACGGTCGGAGTGGGGGTGGGGGCCGGGGCGCCGCCGCCGGAGCCGCCGCCGTCGCCGGTGAGGCCGCCAAGGTTCAGCGGGGTGGACGTGGCGTTCGGCGGCGGGGTGAGCACCACCTCCGGCTGGCCCGCCGGCGGCGGGGGCGGGGTGAGGTTGTCGGAGGGCAGCTTCGGCGGGGTGGTCTGCTGGAAGATGGTCTGCTCGAAGTCGACCAGACCGGTCTTCTCCATCACCGTCATGTGGTCCAGCACGGTGTCGTTGGCCTGGTCGGCGAGGGCGCGGATCAGCGAGTTCTTCGTGGTGGAACGGATCTTCGCGATCGAGTTGAAGATCGAGCCGTGCGTCATCCGCAGGATGTTGGCGAAGTCGGTGTCGAACGACTTGCCGCTCTCCGCCTTGAGCTGGGTGACGAAGCCCTCCTGCTGGGGGCTCGCCACGTTGGGCAGCGTGATGTTCAGCATCGGCGCGATCTTGCGGCAGCTCGCGTCCAGCGCGGCGTGCCCGTCGACCAGGTGCTTGCTGGCCTCCAGGACGCCCTTCGAGGCGCCCTTCTGCAACCCGATCTGACCGAGCGGGTACTCCCAGAGACCGGCGGCCCGCACCCTGACCACGAAGTCCCGGTCGCCCTCGGTGAGCGGCCCCCACTGCGTCTGGGCGATGATCCTCGTCTGCGAGGTCGAGACGGTGTTCAGCCCGAGCATGCTCGGGTAGGCGAGCGCGCCGAGTGTCAGGGCCATCGCACCGCCCACGAAGAGAGTTCCCGTCGCGTTCCGCGAAAAGCGCACCGTGCCTCCTGCCCGGTCGTGGATCCCGCCCCCGACGACACGCGGGCAGTTCGTACGCACAGCAGTACGGACGGAAGCGCCGATCGTCTCTGTGGCGCGGGTAAAAACTGTCACCGGACCGCGGACGGGGTGCCCCGGCCCCGGTGATTGCCATCCGTTGGCGATCGATGGATGTACGTGACAGACGGTTGGGCGAAGGTTGACCCTTCGCCGGGAGAAGGCAGACCGGAGGCGGTCCTAGATTCGCCGCATGCCCCCACCGACGTCCCCGAGGACGCCCGCCGCGCTGCCCGTCCTGCCCTACCGCAAGCCCACCAGGGGCCGTGACTACTGGGTGCTGGACGACGTCCTCCCGGACCCCGGCGCCGTACGGGAGCGGTGCCTGGCGAAGGACGACTGGACCCGGGGTCACCCGTACACCGCGGAGACCTGGCCCGGACTGCGCGCCATGCCCGGCCTCGAACCCGGGGAACTCGCCTGCGTCGAGCGGGTGGTGAGGAAGGCGACCGGGGCCGGGAAGCTGTGGGTGCAGCGGGCGCCCGGCGGCGGCACCCTGAACCACAACTGCGTACAGGTCGTCGGCGAGGGCGAGAGCGAGCCGCGCCCGCACACCGACTCGCGCGCGCTGTGCCGGTACGCGGCCGTGCTGTACCTCAACCCGGGTGTGCCCGCGGACTGCGGCACCAGCTTCTACCGCCAGTCCCTGCCCGGCGGCCGGCTCGGCGGCAACGTGGTCCAGGCTCCGCACGACAACCTCGTGGAGGCGCTCGGCACCCGCTTCGTCGCCGCCGACGCCTTCGCGGAGGACGTCCGCGTCCCGCACCGGTACAACCGGCTCCTCCTCTACAACGCCAACCTGGTGCACAGCGCGACGGGTTACACCGGCCGGGAGCAGGCGGAGAAGCGGATGACGGCGGTCTTCTTCTGGATGGCCTGAGCCGGTCGTCCGCCGGGTGACGCGCCGGCCACCCGGCGGGGGCGGGGCCGGCGCGCTCTGGCAGCGTTGGTCCCATGGCGCACTCGGAGACGGACACCGGCCACGGCCCCGACCCCTACCTCGAGCACCGGCGGACGCTGTTCGCGACGGCGTACCGGATGCTGGGCAGTGTGGCGGACGCGGAGGACGTCCTGCAGGACACCTGGCTGAGCTGGCACCGCGCGGACCGCTCGGAGGTCCGGGACCCCCGCGCCTACCTGGTCCGCACCGTCACCAACCACTGCCTGAACCGGCTCACCTCGGCCCGGGCGCGCCGCGAGCGGTACGTCGGCCCCTGGCTGCCCGAGCCCCTGCTGACCTCCCCCGACGTGCAGGAGGAGGCGGAACTCGCGGACAGCGTCTCGACGGCCGTGCTGGTGGTCCTGGAGACACTGACCCCGGTGGAGCGCGCGGTGTTCGTCCTGCGCGAGGTCTTCGGCTTCGCGCACGCGGAGATCGCGGGGTTCCTGGACCGCCCCGAACCCACGGTCCGCCAGATCGCCCGCCGGGCCCGCGAGCACGTCCGGTCCCGCCGCGCCCGGTACGACACCGACCCCGAGCGGCGGGCCACGGTCACCGCCCGGTTCATCGAGGCGTGCGCGGGCGGCGACCTGAACGCGGTGCTGGAGCTCCTCGCCCCGGACGTCACCTGCTGGTCCGACGGCGGCGGCAAGGTCTCCGCGGCCCGGCGGCCGCTGCACGGGGCGGACCACGTGGGCCGGTTCGTCCTGGGCGTGCTGCGCAAGCCCAGGATGGCGGGCGTGGCCGTACGCCTCGTGCCAGTCAACGGCGAACTCGGCATCCTGCTCACCCACGGCGAGGAGCCGGTGGGCGCCGTGACCTACGACCTGGTCGACGACCGCATCGAGACCCTCCGTGTGCAGCTGAACCCGGACAAACTGCGCGGGCTGCGGAGCTGAGCCGCCCGGCGCCGGGCGGTGCCGCCGGACGGCCGGTGCGGGCGCCGGCCTCCCGCCGGCTCACGACGGCCGGCACGAGTGCGTAACGCGGTCCTACCCCCATCGCGTGTAAAGGGTGACGTCCGACCACGAAGGGACACACGGTGAGGGAAGCACCCGCGGACTACCTGGAGTTCGCAATCGCCCGCAGCGGTCCGCTGTTCCGGACCGCGTGCCTGCTCACGGGCGACTGGCACCTCGCCGAGGACCTGGTGCAGGAGACCCTCGCCAAGATGTTCCGTTCCTGGCGGCGGGTCAGCCGCGCGGGCTCGCCGGTCGCCTATGCCGACACCGTGCTGGTGCGGACCTTCCTCTCCCAGCGCCGGCGTCGCAGCTCCACCGAGCGTCCCAGCGACCGGCTGCCGGACGCCGCCGGTCCGGCGCGGGACGACGAACTGCGGATGGCCCTGCTGGACGGCCTGGCCCGGATGACGGCCAGGGACCGGGCCGTGCTGGTGCTGCGCTACTGGGAGGACCGCTCGGTGGACGACACCGCGCAGGTCCTGCGGACGACCCCCGGAGCCGTCCGGGCGCACAGCATGCGCGCCCTGCAACGGCTGCGCACCCTCCTCGGCGACCAGTTGGCCGACCTGACCGCCTGACGGGCCGGGCGCCGCCCCCGACCACCCTCCCCGACGAACGGAGAGCCTCTTCCCATGCCACGCGACGAGCACCGCACCGACGAGTTCGAGGAACGGGTGGCCCGCGCCATGAGCGGCGCGACCGACGGGTTCCCGCCGCACTCGGCCGACCTGGTGACCCGCTCCATCGCCCGGGGCCGCAGGATGCGCCTGTTCGGCGTCGCCCGCGTCGCCGCCGCGGCCGTCGCGGTGGCCGCCGTGGGCGGCACCCTGATGGCCACGGACGCCTTCGGCACCAGGAGCGCCACGGACGGCCGGCTCGGCGGCGTCCCGGCGAGCGGCCCCGCGTCCTCCGGCCGGTCCCCCTCCGGCGGTCACCCACCGGTCAGCGGCGACGACATGCTCCGCACGCTGAAGAGCCTGCTGCCACCCGGCGGTACGGTCTCCGAGGCCTCCGGCCGGGGTTCCCGGTCGGACGGCTCCGACGTCTGGCCGAGCGCCCGGCTCACCTACTCCACCGCCGCCGGATCCTCCGGCATCGACCTCACCGTCGCGCGGCTCGCGTCCGGCCTTCCCGCCGACGATCAGGGCTCGGGCGGGTGCCTGCCGGTGGAGGCGCGCCCGTACGACGAGTGCACCACCCGCAGGCTCCCCGGCGGTGCCGTGCTCGACACCACGAAGTCCTTCACCTATCCGAGCAGCGACACCGGGCAGAAGCGCTGGTACGTGGTCCTGACGACCGCCGACGGGGCGCAGCTCACGGTCCAGGAGTTCGGCGGTGGCGGCGAGAAGGGAGCCGGCGGCGGAGCCGACCCCCTGCTCTCCACCGCGCAGCTCACGGCGATCGTGCGCAGCCCGGCCTGGAAGGAGGCGATCGACGCCCTGCCGGTCCCGGAGACCGCTCCGGGCGGGCCGGCCCGCACCGGTCGTGCCTCCGGAGCCCGCCTGACCAGGGTTCTCGAGTCGCACCTGCCCCACGGCACCGTCTCCCACGTGAACAGCGGCGCCGGCCTGGTCCAGTTGGTCCACGACGACGGTCACGGCCGGAACATGGTGGAGGTCGACGTCCAGTACGACGCGACCGCCCTGCTCTCCGGCCACATGGGCTGTGCCGGAGACTCCGGCGACTGCGAGGCCAGGACCCTGTCCGACGGCACCCGGATCAAGCGGGTCAGGACCCGTTCGGAGAAGGGCGGTCCCGCTCAGGTCTGGCTGGTCGACACCCTGCGCCCGGACGGCCGCCGGGTGGCGGTGCGCGAGGTCAACTCCTACGCCGAGAGCACCCCGGTGACGCGCCCCCGGCCGGAACTGAGCCTGGACCGGCTGCAGGAGATCGCGCTCGACGAGGGCTTCTTCGCGGACTGACGGGCCGGTGCGCGAGGATGGGCCCGTGGAAGAACTCATGGGGGAGGGAGCCGTCCGCGAGCGGCTCGGGGACCGGTCCGTCCGGACGGCCGGGCGGCTGGCCGGCGGGGCGTTGCTGGCGGCCGGGGCCGCCTGGACGGTGCGGGGGGCGTGGGAGATCAGGCTGGCCGTGGCGGGGGAGCCCGCTTCGGGGCCGCCGGACCAGGGGGAGGGGGTGCACCGGCCGCTCAACGGTCTCGAGGACTCGTACCACCTCGTGACCTCGCTGGGCGGTGGCGTCGCCTTCGTGTGCGCGCTGCTGTTCCTGGCCTGGCTGTGGCGGGTGCGGGACAACGCGCGAGTGCTGTCGGGACGGGCGCCGAAGTACCTCGGGATCTGGGTGTACCTCGGGTGGATCGTGCCCGTCGTGAACCTCTGGTTCCCGCGCGGGATCGTCGCGGACGCCTTCCGGGCCACCGCCCCGGAGCGGAAGCTGCCCGTCTCGGTGAACGTGTGGTGGGTGCTCTGGCTGATCGGCATGTTCGGCGGGGTCGGGCTGGTGTCGCGCGACTCCACGGACGAGATCATCGCGCGGGCCTACGAGGAGGTGTGGCCGCTGCTCGGCGCCGACGCCGCCGTGGTGGGGGCCGCCGTGGCCGGGGCGTTCGCCGTACGCGCCGTCACCGCCGCCCAGGTGGAGCGGATCCGCGGGGTCCGCGGCCCGGGGGCGTCGGCGGAATCCGTGGGCGTCGCCGGCGGATGACGGGGCACCCGCTCCGCGGGCCCCGGACCCCGTGCCGCCGTGCGGGTGGTGAGGTTGCGGTGGGGCGGGGAGGATTTCCCGTGTGAGTGTCATCGCCATCGTCGGGGCCGGCCCCGGGCTCGGGGCCGCCGTCGCTCGCCGGTTCGGGCGGGAGGGCTACGCCGTCGCGCTCGTCGCGCGGGATCCGGGGCGGCTGGACGACCTGGTCCGTGAGCTGGCCGCCGACGCGGTCACCGCCCGCGGCTTCGCCGCCGACGTGCGCCGGCCGGAGGAGCTGGCGGCGGCGCTGAGGGACGCGGGCGGCGCCCTCGGCACTGTGGAGGTGCTCCAGTACAGCCCGGTGCCGCACCGGGACTTCATGCGGCCGGTGCTGGAGACCCGGCACCGGGATCTGCTCGGGCCGATCGAGTTCTCGGTGTACGGGCCGGTCGCGGCGGTGCAGCAGGTGCTGCCGGGCATGCGGGAGCTGGGCCGCGGGACCATCCTCTTCGTCAACGGCGGTACCGCCGCCGTGCCCCATCCCGAGCGGGCCGGCACCTCCATCGCGTTCGCCGCGGAGAGCGCGTACGGGCATCTGCTGCACGACCGGCTGGCCGGCGAGGGCATCCACGTGGCCCAGCTCGTCATCCCGGGGTCCATCACGCCCGGGCACGTGCGCAAGGACCCGGCCGTGCTGGCGGACACCCTGTGGGCCATGCACCGCGACCGGCGCGGATTCCGGCACTACGCCGACGACCTCGACGCCTGAAACCGCAGGCGGGCGGGGGTCCCGGGTGCTGCCCTGCATGAAGAGCATTTGTGGGCCAATATGGTGATGTTGGCCGCATTGCTCTCTTCGAGGGGGCCTCAATGGCTGTGGAAATCCCTTCGCTCATCAAGCCGTCCCGGCTCCGAAGCCGGGGAGGGCTGCTGGGCGAGTGCCTGGCGGAGTTCCTGGGGACCTTCGTCCTCATCTCCTTCGGCTGCGGTGTGGTCGCGATGGCGGTCGCCGCACTGCCCGGATCGGGCCGTGCCGCCACCCCGACGACGATCTTCCTGGCGGCCGGCGACTGGCTGCTGATCACCTGGGGCTGGGCGATGGCCGTCGTCTTCGGCGTCTACGTCGCCGGCGGCGTCAGCGGCGCCCACATCAACCCGGCGGTGACGCTGGCCATGGCCGTGCGCCGCGGGTTCCCCTGGGTCAAGGTGCTGCCGTACTGGTTCTCGCAGATCGTGGGCGCGTTCGCGGGCGCGGCCCTGGTCTACCTCGTCTACCACCAGGCGATCAACGCCTTCGACGCGGCGGTGCCGGGACCGAAGGTGAACGGGCACACCAACGCCACGTTCTCGATCTTCGCGACCTTCCCGGCCCCGTACTTCCACGGCGGCATCTGGGGGCCGCTGATCGACCAGATCGTGGGCACGGCCTTCCTGCTGATGCTGATCGCCGCCGTCCTGGACGTCCGCAACCAGGCCGTGAAGGCCAACCTCGCACCGCTGGTCGTGGGTTTCGTCGTCGCCGCGATCGGCATGTCCTACGGCGCGAACGCGGGCTACGCCATCAACCCGGCCCGCGACTTCGGGCCACGGCTGTTCACCTGGGCGGCGGGCTGGGACAGTCTGGCCTTCCCCGGCAGTGTGGCCGGCTCGTTCAGTGCGTACTGGTGGATCCCGATCGTCGGGCCGCTGGTCGGCGCCGTGATCGGCATCCTGGTCTACGACCTGTTCATCGGCGACGTGCTGGTGGTGCGCGGCGAGTTGGGCGAGCTGCCCGAGCCGGGCCGCGGCCGGCCCGTGCGCGAGGAGGACTTCTAGGCGCAGCCCCGTCCACAGGCTGTGGACCTGCGCCCGCCCTCGTCCCTCACCACCCGGTCAGCAGCAGGTGGTTCAGGAGCAGGGCGAGCGCCGTCTGCGCGGCGAGCCAGGCCCGGGGACACGGGAGGTACGCGCACGCCGGGAGCAGCCACACCGCGAACGGCAGCCAGATCCGCTCGGTCTCGGCCTTGCTCATCCCCGACAGGTCGGCGGCCAGCAGGGCGAGGAGAGCGGCGCCGACGAGGACCGCCGGGCGGACGGCGGCGGGGGACGCACGGCGGGTGAGGGCGGCGGCGGTCCGGCGCAGGCCCGCCGCCGTCGCGAGGCCCGCGATCAGCACGGTGCAGGCCAGGTTGGCCCACACCCAGTAGCCGTAGGGCCGGGTGCCGCCGACGCCCTGGTGGTAACGGGTCACCAGCAGCCGGTACGCCGTCCACCAGTCGAACCCGGCGAGCGTGAACACCAGCGGTACGACGGCCAGTCCGGCGAGCAGGGCCGCGAGCAGGGCGGGACGCCGGCGGACCCCGTCGCGGGCCGTCCACAGCACCGCCGCGCCGGGCAGGGCGATGAGCGTGAGCCCGTACGACAGGTAGCAGGTCAGGCCGAACAGCAGGCCGGAGGCGGCGGCCCAGGGCAGGGAGCGCCGGGTGACGGCCAGGGCCAGCAGGGCCACCGCCCAGGCCGCGACCGCCGCGAACCAGCCGTCCGCCGAGGTGCCGGTCCAGACCGCGGCCGGGGCCAGCACCAGGAAGGGCGCCGCACGCCGGGCGAACGTCTCCCCGGCCAGCGCCCGTACGGCGACCAGGACGGCCACGCAGGCCGTGGCGCCGGTGAGCACGCACCACAGCCCGGCCCAGCCGCCCCCGCGCAGCCCGGCCCGGTCGAGGAGCACGAAGGTGAGCGTGGCGCCGGGCGGGTGGCCGGCGACATGGGCCGGCCAGGGGGCGGGTGTCCCGGCCACGATGTGGTGGGTGAAGTCGCTCAGGGCGGCCGGGACGTCGTGGAAGCGGCCGATGACCCGGAGGTACTCCTCGCGGGTGGTCAGGCGGCCCGCGACGCCCCGGTGCCAGCCGTCGACGAGGGCGAGGGAGAGGATCCAGGCCGTCGCCGCCGCCCAGGCCGCCGCGAGCAGGGCCCGCCAGGGCAGGCGGCCGGCGAGCGACGGCCCGTACGCCACCCCGGCCGCGGCGAGCAGCACGGCGGCCGGGGTACCGGGGCCCAGGTGCGGGTCCCACTCGGCCAGCAGGGGCGGCCAGTGCACGAACAGGGTGTGGCGGGTGGACTGGATGTGGCGGCCGGTCAGCACGGCGGCCGTCACCAGCAGGGCGGCGGCCCCGGCGGCGTACAGGTCACGGCGGAGGCCGCGCCGGGCGTCATGGCCGGCCGGCCCGGGATCGCGGCCGGCGGCGCGGCGGAGGGAGCGGGTCACGTCGGCACGTTAGGCCGCACGGACGTGCCAAAGCCGTCGCACCGGGCGGACGTCAGCGTTTCGTCACCGGTCGCGGGCCCTTCTCCGGGCCCCTCCCGGCCTACCGTCGGCACATGCGCGACCATCCCCGGCTTCCCACCGCCCCCGGTTTCTGGCGCAGCCCCCTGCGCGGGCCCGGGTTCACCTCGGTGCTCGGCCTCGTGCTGCTCGCCGGCATCACGGTGCTGTTCGTGACCGGCCTGGTGTCCTACGCCGCCTACAACCCGGACCTGTCCCCGGTGAACGACACCACGCCGGACAAGGGCGTCCTCGGTTTCTACCTCTTCGCCTGGCCGGCCGGGCCGGTGTGGCTGTACCGGTTCACCCAGGGCCTCCACGTCACCCTCGGCATCACCCTCGTCCCGGTCCTGCTGGCCAAGCTGTGGTCGGTGGTGCCGCGGCTGTTCACCCTGCCGCCGGCCCGTTCCCTCGCGCACGCGCTGGAGCGGGTCTCCCTGCTGCTGCTCGTCGGCGGCGGCCTGTTCGAGTTCACCACCGGGGTGCTCAACATCCAGCTCGCCTACGTCTTCCCGGGCTCCTTCTACCCGCTGCACTTCTACGGCGCCTGGGTGTTCTTCGCCGCGTTCGTGGCGCACGCCGTGCTGAAGGCGCCGGCCGCCGTGCGCACCGTACGGCGGCGCCTGCGAAGGGAGCCGGAGAGCGACCTCGTCGCTCCGCGCCCCGACCCGCCCACCGTCTCCCGGCGCGGGGCGCTGTGGCTGGTCGGCGGCGGCTCGCTGCTGCTGTTCCTGACCACGGTGGGGCAGAGCCTGGGCGGCCCGTTCCGGCGCACCGCGCTGCTCGCGCCGCACGGCGGGCCCGACCCGGGCGGCGGCCCGAACGGCTTCCAGATCAACAAGACGGCCGCGTACGCCGGGATCGACACGGCGGAGACCGGCGAGGAGGCGTGGCGGCTCGTCGTCACCGGGCGGACCGGCACGGTGCGCCTCAGCCGTGCCGAGCTGCTGCGCCTGCCCCAGCACAGCTCGTCGCTGCCCATCGCCTGCGTGGAGGGCTGGTCGACCGCCGACCAGTGGTGGCGCGGGGTGCGGCTGCGCGACCTCGCGGCGCTCGTCGGGTACGACGGCGAGGTGCCGGACGTGTTCGTGGAGTCCCTGCAGCGGCACGGCGCCTTCCGGCGTGCGGCCCTGCGCGCCAACCAGGTGGCCGACGGCCGCTCCCTGCTCGCCCTGTCCGTCAACGGCGAGGACCTGTCCATGGACCACGGCCACCCGGCGCGGGTCATCGTGCCCGCGGCGCCCGGTGTGCTCAACACCAAATGGGTGGCCCGGCTGACGTTCGGAGACCTGTGATGCGGCGCCGTCCTGCGGTCGGAAGCCCGTTCCAGCTGCTGCTGCTCGCCTGCTCGTTCGCGCTCGCCGGGTACGCGGGGGTACGGCTGCTGGCCGGTGACTGGCGCGGCATCGCGCTGTGGATCGTGGGCGCCGCGCTGCTGCACGACCTGGTGCTGCTGCCGTTGTACTCGGCGGCCGACCGGGCGCTGGTCCGCGGGCTCGGCGCGGCCGGGCACCGTGCGTGGACGCCGTACGTGCGGGTGCCCACCGTGCTCTCGGGACTGCTGCTGCTGGTCTGGTTCCCGCTGATCCTGAACCTGGTGGACCGGCGCTACCGGGCGGCCACCGGCATGTCCGCCGACGTCTACCTCGGCCGCTGGCTGCTGATCACGGCCGTGCTCTTCGGCGGCTCGGCGCTGCTGCTGGTGCTGCGGATGCCGGGCGTGCGCAGGGCGACGAAGCGGCGCCCGCCGGCCGCCCACTGAGCGGCCGTCCGCCATCCGGCCCGGTCCGCGATCCGGAGCAGGGCCGGGGTGCCGATCCGGGCCCACGGGAACGGGTCGCCTACGGTGTCCCGGCCGTGGCGGACGACCCGCACCTCGGCGCGCTCGTCGATGTCCGCCGGATCCGTCTCGGTCATCAGCAGGCCACCGGGGCGCAGCAGTTGTGCCATCCGGTGCAGCAGGGCGCCCGGGTCGCCGCCGATGCCGATGTTGCCGTCCATGAGCAGCACGGTCCCCCAGCGCCCCTCGCCGGGCAGCGGGCCGAAGACGGAGCGGCGCAGCGCCTGGCCGCCCACGGTGATGGTGCGGGCGACGGCGGCCCCGGAGACGTCGACACCGAGCACGGTGCGGCCCTGCGCGGCGAGTTCCGCGACCAGCCGGCCCGGCCCGCAGCCGACGTCCAGGACGGCGCCCTCGCAGCGGGCCAGCACCGCCCGGTCCACGGCGTCCGCGTCGGCGCACCAGCGCTCCACCTCCAGGGGGAGCAGCCGGCCGTCGGCGCGACGCAGGAACAGCGGGCCCCGGCCGCTGCGCAGCGCGGCGGCGTACGGGTCGCAGGCCGCCCAGGCGGGCGGGGCGCCGGCGGTGCTCACCGGCCGGCCGCGCAGTCGGCGAGCCGCGCGGCGAAGGCGCCGTGCGGGGCGAGGGCGGCGACGGCGCGGGCGTCGGCCGCGGTGTCGACGTCCCGCAGCCTGGGCAGGTCCCGCACCCGCAGCCCGGCGGCCACCAGCCGCTCCCGCTGGACGGCCCCGGTCTCCGGCGTCGACATGGGCACTCCGCGCAGCAGCGCGGGCTCGGGTCGGGCCAGGCCCAGCGCCCAGAAGCCGCCGTCCTCGGCCGGGCCGAACCAGGCGTCGCAGTCCGCGAAGTCCACGGTGAGCAGGGCGGGGGTGACCTGCGGGGTGTCCATGCCGATCAGCAGGGCCGGTCCGGCGCAGCGGGCGAAGGCGTCGGCGAGACGGTCGTCGAGGCCGCCCGCGCACTGGGGGACGACGTCGAAGCCGGGCGGGAGCCAGGAGCCGGGCCGGCCGTCCAGGACGAGGATCCTGCGGGTGGCGGGCGCCCCGGCCACGGCGCGCAGGGTGTCGGTCAGCGAGGCCTCGGCGAGGCCGGCGGCCTGGGCGGGGGTGAAGGGCGGGGTGAGGCGGGTCTTGACCCTGCCGGGGCGGGGTTCCTTGGCGATGACGAGGAGGGTGGTCATGCTCGGCTTCCTTGGCTCGTGACCGGAGGCGGGGCCGGGCCGGGACGTGTCGCCCGCGGCCACGCGCGCCCGGCGGCTAACGGGGCGGCTCCTTCAGGACCGCGCTCATGTCCCGCACGGCGTGCCAGGTGCCGCGCCACGTGCCGGTGACCTTGGAGGCGCCGGTGCGGGGAAGGTAGGGGACGTCGTGCTCGGTGACGCGCCAGCCGGCGTCGGCGGCGCGGACCACCATCTCCAGGGGGTAGCCGCTGCGCCGGTCGGTGAGGCCGAGGCCGAGCAGGGCCTCCCGGCGGGCGGCGCGCAGGGGGCCGAGGTCGTGCAGGCGCAGCCCCGTGCGGCGGCGCAGCAGCCGGGCCAGCGCCAGGTTGCCGGCCCGGGCGTGGACCGGCCAGGCGCCCCGGGTGCGCGGCCGGCGCCGGCCGAGCACCAGATCGGCGTGTCCGCCCTGGACCTCGCGGACGAAGGGGACCAGGTGCGCGGGGTCGAGGGAGGCGTCGCAGTCGCAGAAGCACACCACGTCGGCGGTGGCGGCCAGCAGCCCCGCGTGGCAGGCGGCGCCGAAGCCCCGCCGTTCCTCGGTGACGACGGTGGCGCCGAGGGCGCGGGCGAGACCGGCGGAGCCGTCGGTGGAGCCGTTGTCGACGACGAGGGCGCGCCAGCCGGGCGGAACGCGCTCCAGCACCCAGGGCAGGGCCCCGGCCTCGTTCAGACAGGGCAGGACGACGTCCACGCCGGTGGGGCACGGTGAGGTGGTCACGGCGTTCACCCTACGAAGCCGAACCATGACGAACCGGACATCCGCTCCTTACGAAACCCGGACGTCGGCGCCGGGACCGGGTCGGGGCGGCGGCGCGGTGCCAGGGTGGAGACATGCAGCAGCCATACGCGTCACCGGACACCGGAGGGCGGCCGGACGCCCGGGGCCGGATCCTCGTCGTGGACGACGACCCGACCGTCGCCGAGGTCGTCGCGGGTTACCTGGACCGCGCCGGGTTCGCCGTGGACCGGGCCGGTGACGGGCCGGCCGCCCTCGAACGGGCCGCCGAGCACCGGCCGGACCTGGTGGTGCTCGATCTGATGCTGCCCGGCATGGACGGCCTGGAGGTGTGCCGCCGGCTGCGCGAGCGGGGCTCGGTGCCGGTCGTCATGCTCACCGCGCGCGGCGACGAGGACGACCGCATCCTCGGCCTGGAGGTCGGCGCCGACGACTACGTCACCAAGCCGTTCAGCCCGCGCGAACTGGTGCTGCGGGTGGAGTCGGTGCTGCGCCGCGCCCGGCCCGCCGCACCGGGCGGCCGGCTCGCCGCGGCGGGTCTGACCGTGGACCCGCGGGCCCGCCGCGCCACCAAGGACGGCGGCGAACTGCTGCTCACCCTGCGGGAGTTCGACCTGCTCGTCTTCTTCCTGCGGCACCCGGGCCGGGCCTTCGGCCGGGAGGAGCTGATGCGGGAGGTGTGGGGCTGGGACTTCGGCGACCTGTCGACCGTCACCGTGCACGTCCGCCGGCTGCGCGGGAAGGTCGAGGACGATCCGGCCCGGCCCCGCCTCATCCAGACCGTGTGGGGTGTCGGCTACCGCTTCGACGCCACGGGGAAGGAGACGGTCTGACGTGCGCGACAACCTCCTCATCGCCCTCTACGCCTTCCTCGGCGCCGCCGCCACCGGCCTCGCCGGCGCGGCCCTGCTGCGCCTGATCCGCCGGCGCTCCCTCACCGTCTCGCTCGCCGTGGTGGCGGCCGTCGGGGTGGTGGCCATGCTCGCCGGGACCATGGCCGTGGCCCGGGCGATGTTCCTGTCCGCCCACGACCTGCGGGTCGTCACCGCCGTCGTGGCCATGGCGGCGGTCGTCTCGCTGGCCACCGCGCTGCTGCTGGGCCGCTGGGTCGTCGCCCGCAGCCGGGAACTCACCGACGCCGCACGGAACTTCGGGGACGGCGGCGCCTTCGCGGCGCCCGCCGTCCCGGCCACCGCCGAACTGGACGCGCTGAGCCGGGAGCTGGCGGCGACGAGCGCCCGGCTGGCCGCCTCCCGGGACCGCGAGCGGGCGCTGGAGACCTCCCGGCGCGAGCTGGTCGCCTGGATCTCGCACGACCTGCGCACCCCGCTCGCCGGGCTGCGCGCGATGTCGGAGGCGCTGGAGGACGGGGTGGCCACCGATCCGGACCGCTACCTCAAGCAGATCCGCACCGAGGTGGAACGCCTCAACGACATGGTCGGCGACCTCTTCGAGCTCTCCCGCATCCACGCCGGCACACTCCCCCTCAGCCCGGTCCGCGTCTCCCTGTACGACCTGGTCGGCGACGCCCTCGCGGGCGTCGGCGCGCTCGCCCGCGAGCACGGCGTACGGCTGGTCGGGGACGGGGTGGAGCCGGTGCCGGTGGAGGTCGACGGCAAGGAGATGAGCCGGGTGCTGGCCAACCTCCTGGTGAACGCCATCCGCCGCACCCCCGCCGACGGCACGGTCGCCGTCGCCGCCGAGCGCGCCCCCGGCGGCGTGGTGCTGTCGGTGACCGACGGCTGCGGCGGCATCCCCGAGGAGGACCTGCCCCGCGTCTTCGACACCGGCTGGCGCGGCACGGACGCCCGGACGCCCCCGGCGGGCGCGGGCCTCGGCCTCGCGATCGTGCGGGGGATCGTGGAGGCGCATCGGGGCCACGCCTCGGTGCGCAACATCCCGGGCGGCTGCCGCTTCGAGGTGACCCTCCCGGCCGCCGAGGCGTAGGCGGGCACGCGGCGGGCGCCCCGGCCGGGCGCCGTGCTCACCGCACCCGCGCGAACTCCCGCATCCCCTCGGCGAAGCCGATCTCCGGCCGCCAGCCGAGTTCCGCGCGCAGGCGGGCGGAGTCCGCGGTGATGTGGCGGACGTCGCCCAGCCGGTACTCGCCGGTGACCACCGGCTCGGGGCCGCCGTGGGCGGCGGCCAGGGCGCGGGCCAGGTCGCCGACCGTGTGCGGCTCACCGCTGCCGGTGTTGTAGGCGGTGAGCGTCCCGGGGCGGGCCCCGGCCTCCAGCGCGGTCACGTTGGCGGCGGCCACGTCGCGCACGTGGACGAAGTCCCGGCGCTGCCGCCCGTCCTCGAACACCCGCGGCGGCTCGCCGCGTTCGAGGGCCGAGCGGAAGAAGGAGGCGACCCCGGCGTAGGGCGTGTCGCGGGGCATCCGGGGGCCGTACACGTTGTGGTAGCGCAGCGAGACGGCCGTACCGCCGGTGCAGCGCGCCCAGGCCGCGGACAGGTGCTCCTGGGCGAGCTTGGTGGTGGCGTACACGTTGCGGGGGTCGGCCGGGGCGTCCTCGGCGACCAGTCCCGGGGCCAGCTCGGCGCCGCAGAGCGGGCAGTCCGGTTCGAAGCGGCCCGCCGCCAGTCCGGCCTCGGCGCGCGGGCCGGGACGTACGACGCCGTGCTCGGGGCACTCGTAGCGGCCCTCCCCGTAGACCACCATCGAGCCCGCCAGCACCAGCCGCCCCACGCCGGCCCCGGCCATCGCGGCGAGCAGGACGGCGGTGCCCAGGTCGTTCCTGGAGACGTACTCGGCCGCGTCCGCGACGCCGTCGCCGAGGCCCACCATGGCCGCCTGGTGGCAGACGGCGTCCACCCCGGCGAGCGCCCGGGCGACCGCCGCCGGGTCGCGCACGTCGGCTCCGGGATCGGCCCGGACGTCGTACACGACCGGCTCGTGCCCGCGCGCCCGCAGGGCGTCGACGACATGGGACCCGATGAACCCGGCACCGCCGGTGACCAGTACGCGCATACGCCCACGCTAGGCCCGGTCCCGGTGCCGGCCCCGTGCGCCGGACGGCGCGTCACGGGTCCGTAAGGACCCCGTCACCGGCGGACGGGGCGGGACGCGCCCACCGTGCGGACGGTCTCCGTCCGCACGCCTGCACCGGGCTCGCGCACCGCGTGCTCGCCGGCCCGGTGACCCGCCGGGGAGAGGGGCTGCGTCAGTGCGAAGGGCCGGCCGCCGCACCGGACTTCGGGGCCTTCGCGGACGGCGCCCGCACCAGGTCCACGTCCTGCTCCCGGACGTAGGCGAGCCGGTGCCCGAACTGGATCTCGTAGTAGCGCTCGCGGCCCTTCACCACCGGGCTGGGCGCGCTGCCGTAGGACTTGCCGGCCCAGGTGCCGAGGACGCTGGACCGGGTCACGTACCGCTGGCCCGCGCGGAGGTCGTACGGCAGCGGTGACTCCGGCTGTTCGTCCACGCCGTCCGGGTAGGCGTCCTCGTCCGGCAGCGCGCGCCCGTACACCGGGATCTCGCTCAGGCCCTCCTTCGGCGTCACCATCCGGCCGGCCGCGCCGACCGCCGTCGGGTGGTCCTTCGGGTTCTTGAACCAGGCCTTGTTGCCCTGGAACCAGATGGCCGTCCAGTCGCCGCTGCGCCCGGCGACCGCGAAGGTCTGGCCGGCCGAGACCCGCGAGCCGAGGTCGTTGACGTCCTCCGTGGAGTCGTCGCCGTCCGGGTGCCGGCCCATGTCCTGGATCAGCGGCGCGCCGTCGGACGGCTCGGTGTGCAGGCGGACCGCGCTGGAGCCGTGCGGCGCGCACGGGTCGCCCTTGCCCGTGCACCCGGTGAACCGGGGCTTGTGGGTGGCGTAGTCGGGAAGCACGGTCACCATCGGGCTGTCCGGTCCGGCCGTCGCCTTCAGCGGGGCGCCGAGCAGGTCGAAGTAGTGCCGCCAGTCCCAGAACGGACCGGGGTCGTCGTGCATGTCGGGGATGGAGTCGGCGGTCGGGGCGGGCACGTTGTCGTGGCCGAAGATGTGCTGCCGGTCCAGCGGGACGCCGTACTTCCGCGCCAGGTAGCGCACCAGGCGGGCCGACGTCCGGTACATCGTCTCGGAGAACCAGGCGTCCGGCTGGGTGAGGAAGCCCTCGTGCTCGATGCCGATCGAGCGGGCGTTGACGAACTGGCTGCCCGAGTGCCAGGCCTCGTCCTTGGTCTTGATGTGCTGGGTGACGTGCCCGTCGCGGGAGCTGATGGAGTAGTGCCAGGAGGCCTCCGTCGGGTCCTGCACGGTCTTGAACATGTTCGGCAGGATCGCCTCGGTGTCGTGGATGACGATGTAGTCGATCTTCTGGTCCCGGGGCCGGTCGGCCAGGTCGTGGTTGCCGTAGCCGCCGTCGTCGTCGGTGGTGTCGTAGGACGCGCTCAGCCAGGAACAGGACAGCTCCGGCGGGCACTCGGGGTCCTGCGCCCGCTGCGGGCCCGAGTGGCCGGCGGGGTTCCAGCGCACCTCGGGGCGGGCGGCCAGGCTGACCTGCTGGCCCACGTCGGTGGTGCGGTGCGCGCCCTGCCGGATCACCTCGAAGACGTCGTGCGCGTACGTCGCCGCCTCCGCCTTGTCGCTGGAGCCGGAGAAGCGGGTCACCGCGTCCCACCAGTCCGCCGGGTTCTTGCTCAGCGGCTTGCCGAGCGCCTTCTGGGTCGCCGCCAGCAGGGCGGCGCCGCCGCGCACGTTGGCGGCGGCGTCCAGCCGCAGCCGGTCCGTCGCCTCTCCGGTCAGGCGGGCGGCCCGGCGCAGGTCCGCCGCCTGCTGTTCGGGACGGCCGCGCGCGGGCCGGGCCGCGGGCCGGGGCGACGGGCCCGCCGCCCCCGTGACGCCGGTGTCCACCAGGTGCATCGGCCCGTAGCCGCCGCCGGTGCTCGGGACGCCCGGGTGGGAGTCCCAGCGCGACTGCAGGTAGGACACACCCATGAGGACGCTCACCGGCACGTGGTAGTCCTGCGCGGCGGTCGCGAAGTCGTCCTGGAGCCGGCGGTCCTCCGTCTCGCCGTCGTCGGACGGCGGCCAGGCGAGCAGTGGCAGCAGGAGCGCCGCCGAGGCGGTGGCGCAGATCAGCCCGTTGCGTCCGCGTACGGCGCCGGGGACACGGGACATGACACGACTCCACATACGCAAGGGCCTCCGACCGCGCTCGTACTGCCCAGGGGGGAGCGGGTGCTCCACCGCCACCCCTTGTACGCTGCCGTGCCCACCGCGCCACGTCGCGCCAAGGGTCACCGGCGTGGACCAGTGACCCCGCCCAGGCCACCCGGTCGGCGGCGTCGCCGCTCAGTCCTCGACCGGGTCCACCCGCCAGTCGGGGTGCCCGGGCATCGGCGGGGTGTGCGGCCCGTACAGCCAGGGCGTCAGAAACGGCTTCAGATCCCGGCCGGCGACCCCGGAGGCGAGCGCGACGAAGTCCGCGGTGCCGGCGGCGCGGCCCCGGTACCGGGTCACCCAGGTGCGTTCGATCCGCTCGAAGGTCTCCTCGCCGACCTCCTCCCGCAGCGCGTAGAGCACCAGCGCGGAGCCGTCGTAGCGGATGTTCCGGAAGAGGGACGGTTCGGTGGGTTCGGCGGGGGCCCCGTCGTCGTGCCGCCACTGGTCGTGCTGTTCGTAGGCGTCCCGCATCGCGTCCTCCAGGGACACCCCGCCGTGCGAGCCGGAGTAGAGGCGTTCGTAGAAACGGGCGTGACCCTCGCTCAGCCACAGGTCCGACCACCGCCGCAGGGCGACGCTGTCGCCCGTCCACTGGTGCGTCAGCTCGTGCACCAGGTCGCGCTCGGCGTGCACCCGGTCGCCAAGCAGGCTGTCCCTCGGCACGACGGACAGCGACTGGGTCTCCAGCGCGACCGGCAGGTCGGTGTCGGCGACCAGCACGCCGTAGCGGCGGAACGGGTAGGGGCCCAGGCGTTGTTCCAGCCAGGCCAGGTGTTCCGGGGTGAGGGACCGGTACTCCTCGGTGTCCGCGACGAGGTCCTCCGGCACCACGTCCCGCACCGGCAGTCCGCGGGGTCCGGTGCCGTCGGCGAACTCGAAGCCGCCGATCGCCACCTGGACCAGCTGGGCCGCGATCGGCTCCTCGGAGTTGTACGTCCACCGGACGCGTCCGCCGGGCCGCGGCGCCCGCTCGACGAGCCGGCCGTTGGCCACCGCCCGGCGGTCCGCCGGGGTGGTGATGCGGAAGGTGAACGGCGCCCGCAGGCTGGGGTGGTCGTCGGCCGGGAAGATCATCTTGGCGCCGTCGGGCTGCGGGTACAGCACGGTGCCGTCGGGGGTCGGCACCCAGCCGTACTCGCCGATCGCGTCGCGGCGGTGGCGGCGCTGGGCGGGGTCGGCGGTGTAGGTGACCCGCACGGTGAAGGCGGCGCCGTCCGGGACCGGCCGCGCCGGGGTGACGACGAGCTCGTCCCCGTCGCGCTCGGCCCGCGCGGTCCGGCCGTCGACGGTGACCCGGTGCAGCGTGTTGCCCGCGAAGTCGAGGTCGAAGCGGGACAGGGCCTGGGTGGCGGTGGCCGTGATGGTGGCGCCGGCCTCGAACGGCGTGCCCGGCGCCCGCCAGTCGAAGTCGAGGGCGTAACGGCGCACCGTGTAGCCGCCGTTGCCGTCGAGCGGCAGCAGCGGGTCGCCGATGCCGCGGGCGCCGGGGGAGGGGGCCGCGCCGGAGGCGCCCGCGCCGGGGGCGTGGCCGGCCGGATGGGGCGCGGTGCGACCGCCCTGGCAGGAGAGCGCGCCGGCCAGGAGGGCGGTGCCGGCCAGGGCGAGGGCCGTCCGGCGGCCGCGCGGACGTGCGGTGCGGGCACGGCTGGAGGCCCTCGTGATTTTCATGGCCGCACTATGTCAGTAAAGCGATGAATCGCCGCTTATTTTCCTATCAATACTTTCATTTCCGTGTGTCACTTCTTCACCCGGTTTACGGCATAGTGGCGGGCGTCCCGGCACCGGCCCCAGGAGGAAACGCATGCTCGGCACCGACTTCCGTACCGGATCGCCCGTCTGGCTCGATCTCGGAAGCCCGGACACCGACGCGAGCGCCGCCTTCTACGGTGCTGTCTTCGGCTGGCAGTTCGCCTCCGCCGGTCCGGAGGCGGGCGGTTACGGGTTCTTCCTGAAGGACGGCAGGACCGTCGCCGCCCTCGGCCGGCTCACCGAACCGGGCGCCGCCCCGGCCTGGACGACGTACTTCCACAGCGACGACATCCAGGCGACGGCCCGTGACGTGGTCGCGGGCGGCGGAACGGTGCGGGTCGAGCCGATGAGCGTGGGCGAGGGATCGATGGCCCAGTTCACCGATCCCCAGGGCGCCCGCTTCGCGGTGCTGCGGGCCCCGATGGGGCTGCAGCGGACCTCCGAGGACGACGCGCTGGTGTGGGTCGAACTGCACACCACCGAGCCGGAGTCGGCGATCCGGTTCTATGCCGGGGTGTTCGGCTGGCGCTCGGCGCAGATGACGGCACCCGGCATGGCGTACCAGGTGCTCAGCATCGCCGACGGCGACCAGCAGGAGGGCGCCTTCGGCGGTGTGGCCCCGCTCCAGGGGGGCCAGGGGGACCCGCGCTGGGTTCCGTACTTCGCCGTGTCCGACCCGGAGGCCGTCGTCGCCGCCGGCCGGGACAACGGCGCGACCGTGCTCATGCCCGCGGTGGACGTCCCCGACGTCGGCACCATCGCCTGGCTGAGCGCCCCCGACCAGTCGGTGTTCGCCGTCCTGCGGCCGAACCCGCGCCAGGGCTGAGGCGTCCGCCGCCGGGCGCACCGGCCGTCGGCTGCCCGGGGTGTTCTGTTACGCCGTTCCGGTGCCCCTCCGGCCGCAGTTCGCCGCTCCGTGGCCGCGCCGCGCATTGAATGCACCGTGCCGCGTGAGGGGCATCCGCTCCGTGCCGTCCCTTCGCGCGTCCACGAACATGCCCGCGTACCCGGTGCCCCGCGGGCACCGGAGGAGAAGGGACTCGGATGCGCGTACTGCGCCGTTACCTGTGGGGCGCGCTCGCCTCGACGCTCCTGCTGTTCGGGGTCACGCCGGCCCCCGCCCAGGCCGCCGGAGCCCACCTCCGCCACGACAGCCGCGCCTGCCCGGTCACCCACCGCACGGCGGGCCTGACCAAGGCGCCGCCCGCGGGGCTGGAGAACTACTACCGCGACGACTGGCGGCTGGGCCCCAGCCACCTCCCGGCCACCGGTCCCGTCGCGAGGATGCTCAAGGGCTGGAAACCGCAGGACAGCACGTCCGCCTACTGGTTCCTGGGCTGCTACTGGCAGACCGACCAGCAGAACGCGTCCGGCTGGTGGTACCCGGACAACAACGGGTTCGTGCTGCGCGACGGCCGCCCGGTGCAGCAGACGGAGACGCTCCGCAAGGGGCAGCTCGTCGACCTCTTCGGCAGCGGCCGCGGCAACTTCCTGGCACCGGCCGGCACGCCGTACGCCAAACGGGCCATCCCGCCGACCAACCTGGACGAGTACGACCCGGCCGCCCCGCCGTTCAACTACCACCTCTACCGCGTCCTGGAGGACTTCACGGTGCAGGCCGGTCCCATCAGGCCCTGGTTCGGCCAGCCGGGACTCGGGCGGCAGTACGTGACGGGCAAGACCGTCCCGGAGCTGATCACCGGTCAGAAGCTGAAGGAGATCACGCCGGCGGCGTAGGTACCGGCGGCGGGTCCGGGCTCATCCGCCGGGAGCGCGGAAGGCCACCTGCCGGCGGGCCGCCTCGTCGATCTCCTCGACGGTGAGCAGCGGGGTGGCCCGGGTGAGCAGGGCGCCGCTGGCCTTGACGGCGAGGCTGACGGCGGCCATGGACACCGCGTCGGGGAAGTCGACGACGATCACGACGTCGTCCGCCCCGAAGGCGAAGTACATGGCCTCCACGCCTCCGCCGAGGCCGGTGACGACCTGCTCGACGGCGGCGCGGCGGCCGCTCCCGCCCTCGTCGAGCAATCCCTTCGTGCCCTCGGCGGTGTAGGTGGCCTGGATCAGGAACTTCGGCATGGCGCTCCCTGCGCGTCGGTGAACCGGTTACGCACAAGGGGGCTTCCCGTCGCGGCCCGGGCCGCCTTCCGCCGCGCCCCCGGAATCACCCGTTGGGCGGTCTCCCGGTGCCCGGCCGCCGGGTCTCGGCCTGGTGCCGGGCGGTGCGGGCGTAGTGCCGCCGGGCGGTGTCGCCGGTCAGCGGGGCGACGACGGGGGCGGCCATGAGCACGGCCGCCGTCATGCCGATGCCGAGCCACGCCTGGAACAGGTCGGAGCGGCGGCGCAGGGGGCCCGCGCAGCCGCCACGGCGCGACCCGGGAAAGGTCCTGCGACGGCCGGCTGACGGTCCGCACCGGAGCGCTGACCGACGTCCGGGTGGCCGAGGCCACCCGGACGATCGGCACCCGCGGGCCCCGTGCGGGGCGGACCGGAGCCGTGGCGCCGCCGGCGCTCCCGCGCCCGCCCCGCGCGGGCTAGGATCCGTGACCATGGCGCTGACCGTGCACGACGTGGACCGGTTCGAGGCGTCCAGGCCGCGCCTCGAGGCCATCGCCTACCGCCTGCTCGGCTCGGCGGCCGAGGCGGAGGACGCCGTGCAGGAGACGTTCCTGCGCTGGCAGGCCGCCGACACCGGCCGTGTCGAGGTGCCCGAGGCCTGGCTGACGAAGGTGCTCACCAACCTGTGCCTCAACCAGCTCACCTCGGCCCGCGCGCGGCGCGAGACGTACGTGGGCCAGTGGCTGCCCGAACCGCTGCTCGCCGGGGACCCGATGCTCGGCCCGGCCGACACCGCCGAGCAGCGCGAGTCGGTGTCGTACGCGGTTCTCACCCTGCTGGAGCGGCTGTCCCCCAACGAGCGCGCGGTGTACGTGCTGCGGGAGGCGTTCGACTACCCGCACCGGGAGATCGCCGAGATCCTCGACCTGACCGAGGCGGCCAGCCAGCAGATCTTCCACCGCGCCAAGAAGCACGTCGCGGAGGGCAGGGCCCGCACCGAGATCGACGGGTCCGCCGCCCGGCGGATCGTGGAGGAGTTCCTGGCGGCGGCCACCAGCGGCCGTACCGAGCCCCTGGTGCGGCTGCTCACCCAGGACGCCGTCGCGATCGGCGACGGCGGCGGCAAGGTCCCGGCCCGCACCAAGGCGTTCGAGGGCGCCCTCGCGGTCGCGAAGTTCATGCGCGGTCTGTTCAAGCCCGGCAAGGCCAAGCGGGACCTGGTCGGCGGCTCGCCCGAGATCCACGTGGCGACGGCCAACGGCGGCCCCGCCGTCGTGGTGGTCCTCGACGGCCGGGTCATCGGCGTGCTGTGCCTGGAGGTCACCACCGACGGCATCGCCGCGTTCCGCAGTCAGGCCAACCCCGACAAGCTCGAACGCGCGACCGAGCACTGGGCGGCCACCGACCACGGGGAACCCCTGCTCACCATCTTCTGAGTCGGATGTGACCTGCTTCACATCCCGAACCTGTCAGGAAACGGCGGGCCGCCCGGTTCAAGGGGCGAATCCGCTGAAGACAGGAGCAGGGACATGCAGCACCGCATCGTCGTCCTCGGAGCCGGATACGCCGGGGCCATCGCCGCCGGACGCCTCGCCAGGCGGCTGCGCCCCGAAGACGTCGCCATCACCCTCGTCAACGCCGAGCCCGACTTCGTCGAGCGCGTCCGGATGCACCAGCTCGCCGCCGGCCAGGACCTGCGGCCCCGGCCCCTCGCCGAGATGTTCGCGGGCACCGGCGTGGAACTGCGCCTCGCGAAGGTCACCGGTGTCGACGCGGACCGCCGGACGGTGGCCGTCGAGACCGCGGCCGGTTCCGAGGAACTGGCGTACGACACCCTCGTGTACGCCCTCGGCAGCGGCTGGAACGACCAGGGCGTCCCCGGCACCGCCGAGCACGCCCACGAGATCGCCGGCCGGGCCGGCGCGCTCCGGCTGCGCGAGCGGCTGGCCGGCCTGGAGGCTGGCCGGTCCGTGGTCGTGGTCGGCGGCGGCCTCACCGGCGTGGAGGCCGCGACCGAGATCGCGGAGGCCCGCCCGGACCTCGACGTCGCCCTCGCCGCCCATGGCGGTCTCGGCGACTGGCTCTCGCCCAAGGGCCGCCGGCACCTGCGGAAGGTCTTCGGCCGGCTCGGCATCACCGCGCACGAGCACACCTCCGTCACCGCCGTCGAGGCCGACCGGGTCGTGACCGCCGAGGGCGGGTCCGTCCCGGCCGCGGTCACCGTGTGGACCACCGGCTTCGCCGTCCACCCGATCGCGCGGGCCACCACCCTGGAGGTCACCGACACCGGCCGGATCGTGGTCGACGGCACCATGCGCTCGGTGTCCCACCCGGACGTGTACGCCGTCGGCGACGCGGCCATGGCGACGGGCGTCGCCGGCAAGCCGCTGCGGATGTCCTGCGCCTCGGGGGTGCCCATGGCCTGGCAGGCCGCCGACGCCATCGCGGCCCGCCTGACCGGCGGCACACCGCCGGCCGTGCCGCTGCGCTACTTCAACCAGTGCGTCTCGCTCGGCCGCCGGGAGGGGCTGATCCAGTACGTCACCGGCGACGACCGGGCCGTCCGGGGCGCCCTGACCGGCCGGCTCGCGGCCTTCTACAAGGAACTGGTCTGCAAGGGCGCGGCCTGGGGCGTCGCCAACCCGACGCTCGGCGTCCCGAGCCGGCGCCGCCCCGTCGTGCGGCGGCCGGACCTGGCGGACCAGGCGGCCGAGGCGGTCGCCTGACCGGGGCGCGGGACGGGCGTCCGCACGGTGCGGTCGCCCGTCCCGCTGTCCAGGGCCGTCCGTCACAGCTCCGTGGCGGGCCAGTCCAGCAGGCGGGCGCCGATCGTGGCGGTCTGCAGCGTGAAGCGGTGGGCCGGGTCCGAGAGGTCGGCGCCGGTGAGCCTGCGGATACGGTCCAGGCGGTAGGTCATCGCCCGCACGCTCAGCGACAGCCGGCGGGCCGCCTCGGCGGCGACGCAGCCGGAGTCGAAGTACGCGGTGAGGGTGTCCAGCAGCGGCTGGGCGCCGCCGCGGGCGGCCGTGAGCGGCCCGAGGGCGCCCAGGACCAGATCGGCCAGGGCCTGGCGGTCCCGGGCGAGGACCGGATAGACGAGCAGGTCGGCCGCGTACAGCACGGGAGCGCCCAGACCGAGGCGCTCGGCCATCTCCAGGGCGTTCAGGGCCTCTTCGTACGACTGCACGACCCCGCCCGGGCCGGGCCGCGAGCGGCCGACGGCGACCCGGCCGCCGTCGGTGGCGGCGTGCGCCTGCTCGGCGAAGTAGGGCAGGACCTCGTCCTCGTGGCCGGGGGCGACGCACAGCAGCCGGCCGTCCTTGGTGGTCAGCAGGACGTCCCGGTGGCCGAAGCGGGCCATCAGCGCCCGCTCCACCCGCCGGGGCACCGAGCCGCCCTCGTCGTAGCGGGTGGGGCCCTCGGCGACGGCCACGGCGTGGGCGTGGGACAGCCGCAGGCCGAACCGTTCGGCGCGCTCGGCGAGCCTGCCCAGGTCGCTGCGGCCGGACAGCAGGTCGTCGATGAACTCCCGCCGCGCCGCCTCCTCCTGGCGCACGGCGAGTCGCTGGGCCCGCTCGTACCCCTCAGCGAAGGCGTCCGTCACCTGCTGCACGGCGGCCAGGGCGCCGTCGGCGGAGCCGGGCGACCGCGGCCACGCGAGCCGGGCGGCGGCGAGGTGGGCGCCGATCAGGGCGCGCAGCCCGTACCCGGCCTCGGCGGCCTGTTCCCCGAGAACGCGCCGGGACTCCAGCTCGGGGCGGGTCAGGCGCCGCCCGGTGGCCGCCACCTCGGCCAGGATCCGGGCGTACCCGTCGAGGAAGTGCCCGGGTATCTCCCGTTCCGCCATGCCGTACCCCCGCGTCACGAAGCTCCGGTGACGGCATCTCAGCGGCCCTCCGGCACGCAGACCCTAGTGAACATTGCCGGAAACCGGCAATGCGCCGAGCGGGGGCGGTCGGGCAGCATGGCGTGCGGGGAGCACCACGGACGGCTCCGGTGCCGGACACCGGCAGGTGCCCGGCACCGGGCCGGAGACCGGCGCCGCCGACCGTGCCGCCCCCGTCGCCCGCTCGGTGCGGCAGGCCGCGAACGTCCTTACCCGGGAGGCCCGATGATGACGTCGTTCCTGATCCCGCCGGCCGCCGCCGCGCTCCTCACGGCGCTCGGCACGGCCGTGCTGATCCGCCGGGACCGCCGCCGGATGACGCCCTCGGCCGACACCCGCGGCACCTCCTCCGGGCCCCGTCCGTCGGGCGGTTGACCGATCGGACCGGTTGCACGGGGGGCGGGGGACGCCCCCGGCCGCGCACGACGCGGGCCGACACGTCCTCAGGGGGCCCGAGTGCCGTACCGATCCGCCCTCGTGGCGTTCTTCCCGGTGCCCGCGCTCCGGGGCGCGGAAAGCCTCGCGAGTGCCCCGATGGAGCCCGGACCGGTCGTCTGCCCGGCGGGAACGCGGGCGAGGTCGGCGATGAGCACCCCGGCCCGATGCGCCCCGCGGACGCCCGGTGCTCGGTGCCGGACGGCTCAGTAGCGGTGGCCGCCCGCACCTGCGAGCGGCAGCGGCGCCGGCAGTCCCCGGATCGCCGGGACGGCGCCAGTCCTCGGATCGCCGCGACGGCGCCCCGCTCCCGGCCCACGGCACCGCGGGCACCCTCGTGGCCCGGCGTGCCACCCGGCCGGTGTAGCTTCACGCCGTGTCCCCAGCCTTCGGTTCCCTCGGCGTCCTGGCGGCCCTGCTGGCCGTGATCAACGTCGCGCAGGCCCTCCTCGGCCGCCGCCTCGTCAGGCCCTCGGCGAGCACGCGCCCGGCTCGCCGGCTCCGCGCCGAGTCGGCGGCGGCCGCCGTCGTCCTGTCCGGCGCCTCCCTGGCGGCCTTCGGCGTCCTGGCGGGCGGCCCGTGGCCCCCGCTGGGCGGCGCCGTGATGCTGACCGGCTGGATCGCCGTCGCCCTGGTGCGCCGGCGGTTCACGGCCCGGGCGTAGCCGGCCTCTCCCGGGCCGGGCGGCGAACCGGAAGGCCCCTTCGGGCGATCCGTCCTCCGGCCCGCTCCGGATCATCACCCGCGCGAGCCCGCTCACACGGCGCGGAGGAGATCCGCCGGAGCGGACGCGGCCCCTCCGACGGACCGGCACTCCCCACGAGGCCGGCGACCGGCTCGGCGGACGCGCGAGAACCCCCGAGCCGGCCTCACCGTCGGACCGTGCGAGGGGTTGCGGTCTCGACGGGCGGGGCCGACGGGGCCCGCTGCCGGCGCGCTGCTACGCCTCCGGGAGCCCCCCCGGTGCTGTGTCGGGCGGCGGTGTCCCTGCCGAGTTCCGCGGTGAACTGCGCGCCGGTGAGCAGGGCCAGGTTGGACAGCCACAGCCAGACGAGGAAGACCACGATGCCGGCGAGGGAGCCGTAGAGCCTGCTGTACGTGCCCAGGGTGGAGGCGTAGAGGGCGAACCCCGCCGAGACGGTGAGCCACAGCACGGCCGCCAGGGCACCCCCGGGCAGGGTGTGTCCGCGCCGGCGAGCGGTCGCGGGGCCGGTGTGGAAGACGAGCACGACGAGCAGCACCACCAGGCACAGCAGCAGCGGCCAGCGCAGCACGCTCCACGCCCAGGCCGCGGTGGAGCCCAGACCCAGTAACCGGCCCGCCGCCTCGGCCAGCGGGCCGGTGAGCAGCAGCGCCAGGGAGCCGGTCAGCAGCAGGGCGAGCAGCCCGAGGGCGGTGAGCACGATGCGGTGCGCCCTGCGCCAGGGGGAACGCCCGTCTTCCACCCGGTGCATGAGGTGCAGGGCGCGGCGGAAGACGGCCAGGTAGCTGGAGGCGGACCACAGCGCGCTCGCGGTGCCGGCCACCAGCAGCGGCCACGCGCTGCTGTCGGTGCCCAGCATGCGGGAGAGCGCGCGGTGCAGCTCCGCCGCGGACTCGGCGGGCGCGTACGCGGTGACGTGGGTGACGAAGTCCTTCGCGGTGTCCGGACTGATCAGGCCGAACGCCGCCACGGTGACGAGCATGGCGGGCAGCAGGGCCAGGATCGAGTAGTACGTCAGCGCCGCCGCGTAGTCCGAGATGTCGTCGTTCCACAGGGACACGGGTGTGCGCCGCAGCGCCGGCCACCACGCGGCGGCCGGCCGGGCGCGCACGGCACGGCGGTCCGCGTCGTCGGGGTACGGGTCAGCGGACACGTGGCATCCGGTGCGGGACGGCGCTGATGCGCAGGCGGGTGTACGCGGTGTACGGCGCGGCCGACCGCTCCGCCTCAGCCGTCACGGCCGCGAGGGCGTCGAGCACGTCGGCCGGGGCGGTGCCCGGGCCCAGCCAGACACGCAGCCGCACGTCGAGGCGGCGCCGGGACCGGGACACGACACGGGCGCGGCCGCGGGCGACTCCGGGTACCGCCGCCGCGCGCTGCGCCAGCGCCTCCGCCAGGGCCCCGGCACGCATCGTGCCGCCCGGGGCGGCCAGCGGCAGCGACCGGGCCGGGCCCGAGCGGAACTGGGCGAGGAACCACCAGGTAAGGACCGCGGTCAGGACCAGCGCGGCACCGAGGACGGAGGGCGGCCACCAGTCCTCGCCGCGCAGCCGGTCCAGCCGGTCCGGGGCCGCCAGGACGCCGCCGGACGGCTCGGGCCACCACGACGGCAGCCGCCGCGCGAGGGAGGTGCCGGTGACCGAGAGCCACGCGCCCACCGGCAGGAGGACGAGACCGGCGACGCCGAGGGCCGCCCGGTTGACGACGGTACGGGTCCGGCGCATCACACTCTCCCTTCCACGGCGCCGCCGAGGACGGGAGCACCGGCGGAGGGCTTCTCCAGGTCCGGTGCCGGCGGCTGCCACACGGCCTCCTGAGTGACCCTCACCCGCAGCCGCGGCGACCGGCGCAGCCCGCAGGACGCCAGCGCCCCGCCGGCCGCGGCCGTGACGGCGGCCCGCGCACCGGCGTGCTCCCCGAACAGCAGCCCGGCCCGGACCGTCACCCGGCGGCGCCGCACCCGGACCCGTACCGGCCCGACGCCGGCCACCTCGGTCACCGCGTCACGGACCAGCGACTCGACGGCCGAGCGGTCCACCACTGTCACGAACCGCGGCGCCCGGGCGCGCACCGTCGCCCGGCGGCGCAGCCCCGGCGTGACGGCGAGCACGGCCATCCACAGCCCGAGCAGGGCGGTCAGCGCGCCCGCGGCCACCACGGGCGCGTCGCCCGGCCCGTGCCCCGACAGCCAGTGCACGGCGGAGACCCGCCACGCGGAGGCCGGCCGGTGCGTGCCGCGCACCCGGACCAGGTCGGCGGCCAGGGCGCCGCAGACCAGGGCCGCCACCGCGGCCGTCCCGGCCGCCGGCAGCCTGCGCCCGGACCACAGCCGCCGGGGCGTGCGGGCCGGGGGAGCGGTGTCCGCCGCGTCCCCGCCGCCCGGGGCCGCCGCCGGCCCGCCGTCCGTCGCGGGGCTGAGCGCGGTGACCTCGATCCGGGCCGCGGGCACGTCGAGCCCGCTCAACTCCCGGGTACGGGACGCCACGTGCTCCTGCACGCTCCGGACCGTCTCGGCCAGCGGCGCGGGGTAGGGGAGCGTCACGCCGAGGGCGATCCTCGCCCGGCGCCCGCGCACGGACGCCGCGCTCCTCGTGGTCCGCGCGCCCGCCCGGCCCCCCAGCGCCTCGCCGGCGGCCCGTTCGGCGATCCTGCGCACGGCCCGGTCGCCGACCGTCGTGGTGCCCCGCTGGGCGGGGGCGCTCATCGGCGGCTCCGCTCGAACATGTCCCGCAGTTCCTGGGCACCTCCGCCGCCCGCGACCCAGCGGCCCGCCGCCCAGCCGGCCCCGCCGAGCGCGGCCACCAGCAGGAACGCGCCGAAGCCGCCGAAGTACCCGGCGAACGCCAGGGCCATCCCCGCGATCATCCCTACGAACGGAGCGTTCACGCCCGTCCACCTCCCGACTGGATCCGCTGCCGACCGCTCATGCCCCCGGTCCGCTACTCCACGCGTGCCTCGGCACCGGAGGAGGGCTCCTCCTCGTCCGGCAGCCGGACGTCGTTGACGGTGATGTTCACCTCGACGACCTCCAGCCCGGTGATGCGCTCCACCGCCGAGATGACGTTCTCGCGCACGTCCCGGGCCACGTCGGTGATGGGGACGCCGTACTCGACGACCAGGTCGAGGTCCACCGCCGTCTGCCGCTCGCCGACCTCGACCTTGACGCCGCGCCCCACGTTGGGCCGGCCGCCCGGTACCCGGTCGCGGACGGCGCCGATGGTGCGCGACAGCCCGCCGCCCATGTCGTGGACGCCCGGGATCTCCCGGGCCGCGATGCCCGCCACCTTCACGACGACCAGGTCGGCGATCGAAGTCCGGCCCCGGTCCGCGGCGGGCTGGTCCACGCCGGCCGTGCCGCCGGCGAGGGCCGTGGTGCCCTCTGTCCTGCCGCCGGTCCCGGCGGCGTGGGTGTCCTTGACGGTGACCGTGCTCTGCGTGGTCATGGTGGTGTCCTTCCCGCTTCTGCTCGTTCCTGTTGCGCCTGTATGTATTCGGACCCGCCCGGGCCGCCTCTGTGACGCACGTTTTCCGGAAGCTTCCGGCGGAACGCGGACGGGGGCCCGGACCACGTGGTCCGGGCCCCCGTCAGGCACGGCGTCAGGAAGGCATCAGCACCGTGTCGACGATGTAGACGTTGGCGTTGGCCGTCTTGACGTTGCCGCAGACGACCTTCGAGGAGTCGTTGACGGTGTAGGACTCACCGGAGCCGGACGTGGCGAGCTTCGACTTCTCCAGGGTGGGGAAGGACCCGTTCTCCAGGTCCTTGGGCGCGAGCTTCTGGCCGACGACGTGGTAGGTCAGGATCTTCGTCAGCTGCGCCTTGTCGGCGAGGACCTTGTCCAGGGTGGCCTTGGGGATCTTCTTGAAGGCGTCGTTGGTCGGCGCGAACACGGTGATGTCCTTCGCGTTGTTGAGCGTGTCGACCAGACCGGCCTTCTTCACGGCGGTAACCAGGGTGGACAGGGCCGGGTTGTTGGAGGCGGCGGTGGCCACCGGGTCCTTGGCCATGCCGTCGAAGGAACCGGCGCCGTCCTTGGGAACCGAGGAGCAGGCGGGCCCGAACGGCTCGTCCATGGCCGACGCGGAGCTGCCCATGCCGTCGTCCGAGGTGCCGGCCGTCGCCGTCGCCGACGCCTTCGAGGCGGAGTCGGACTTGTCGGAGTCGCTGCCGCCGTCGGAACAGGCGCTGAGGGCGAGCGGCAGGACGGCCGCGGCGGCCACGGTCAGGGCGGTACGGCGGAAACGGGTGTTCATGCGGATCTCCTGTTGGTAGCGGCAGCCCGAGCTGCCTTTATCGGGGGGAAAGAGATGGTTCGGGAGGTCACTCGACGGTGACCACGACGGAGTGCCGTCCACTGGCTCCGTCGGGAACGGTCCGGGTGCGTCTGTCGGTCTGCACCCGGCCGGAGCGGTCGGTGGCGCGCACGGTGAGCGTGTGACCGCCCTTGGTGGCCCGCCAGGGGAAGGACCACTGGCGCCAGGTGTCGCGGCTGTCCTCGGTGGCCAGCCGGGCCTCCTGCCAGGGGCCGTCGTCGACCCGGACCTCGACCCTGCCGATGCCGCGGTGCTGGGCCCAGGCGACCCCGGCGACCATGACCGGGCCGGCCGCGGGCCGGGCGAAGGGCTTCGGGGTGTCGATCCGGGACTGCGTCTTCACGGGCGCCCTGCGGGCCCAGCCGCGCTTCACCCAGTAGGGGTCGTAGGCGTCGAAGGTGGTCAGCTCGAGGTCCGTGATCCACTTGCAGGCGGAGACGTACCCGTAGAGCCCCGGCACCACCATCCGTACGGGGAAGCCGTGGTCGAACGGCAGCGGCTCCCCGTTCATGCCGACGGCGAGCAGCGCGTCCCGGCCGTCCATGACGTCCTCGACCGGGCTGCCGATGGTCATGCCGTCCACCGAGCGGGCCACCAGCTGGTCGGCCGGGCCGCCGCGCGACGGCGGCCGCACCCCGCACTCGGCCAGCAGGTCGGCCAGCCGGGCGCCGGTCCAGCGCGCGGTGCCCACGTAGGGGCCGCCGACCTCGTTGGACACACAGGTGAGGGTGATGTCGCGTTCGACCAGGTCGCGGCGGAGGAGGTCGTCGAAGGAGAGCACGACCGGCCGGGTGACGCCCTTGCCGTGGACGCGCAGCCGCCACGTCGTGACGTCCACCTTCGGGACCACCAGCGCGGTGTCGACCCGGTAGAAGGAACCGTTGGGGGTGACGAACGGGCTCACGCCGGGAATCCGCAGACCGGCTCCCCGCGGGACCGCCTGCGCCGGCGAGCCGGGCGCCGGCAGCACCAGTGCGTCGCGGGCGGCGACCGCGTCCCGGCCGCTCGCGCCGTTCAGCGACCGGCCCAGCGCCCCGGCCCCGGCGGAGGCGGCGGCGGCGGCCGAGGCGGCGATCACGAACCCGCGCCGGTCCCATCCGTCGCCGGAAGCAGCCCCGGCTTCCGCATCGGGACCCTCGCCCTCGCGGGCCGGGTCCCGCCACGCGAGCCGGCCCGCGAGGAGGAAGAGAACGGCCGCTCCGGCGCCCGCGCCCACGAGCGAGGGCAGGGTGTCGGACAGTCCGCGCGAGTCGGGCCGGCCGACGGCCGCGAGCGCGCCGACCACGCCGAACAGCACGACCCCCGCCGGGGCGGCCCGCCGGTGGCGCAGCGCGGCGATTCCGAGGGCGCAGGCGAAAAGCGTCAGCACCGCCAGAATTCCGAGTTCCAGAACCAGTTTGTCGTCGGTCCCGAAATTCCGGACGGCCCAGTCCTTCACGGCGGCGGGCGTGCGGTCGATCGCCGCCCCGCCCACCGCGACGACGGGCCCCGCCTGCGGGCGGACCGCCACCGACACCAGCTCGGCCAGGGCGAGCGAGGCGAAGCCCGCGACGGCGCCGGCGAGCGCGCCCGCCGTCACCCGGAGCGGCCCCGAGGGCCTGCGCGGTTCCTTCTCGTCGTCGGTCACGTGGGGAATCCGGTTCCGCGGGGGTTCCGGATTGGCCGTTGCCTCGATCGAGTGAATCTTTTTTCCGCACCAATCCACGGGCCGTTCCGCTACGGAAGAGAAGAAGAAATCGAAGGCCGGAACTCCGCGAACCCCGCTCGCCCCGCCGGTCGTGCATCCGCCGGTGCCCCGCCGCCGAAGAAGTCGTGCGTAACGGGCACGGCTCGACGGTGTCCAAGTGGGAGAGACCGGACGAGAGGAGCCGCCCAGTGGCGGGGGCCCGCACACCGACCGCATCACCGGACGTCGGGGGCGTCACCGACGACGCCCTGCTGACGGTCCGGGCCGCGGAGGGCGACGAGGACGCCTTCGCGGTGCTCGTGCAGCGCCACGCGCCGGCGCTGATCCGGCTGGCCACGCGCCTGCTGGGCACCCCGGCGGAGGCGGAGGACGCGGTGCAGGACGCCTTCCTGAGCGCCTGGCGCCGGCTGCCGGAGTTCCAGGGCCGGGCGTCCTTCGGGACGTGGATGTACCGCATCGTCACCAACCGCTGCCTGAACCTGCTGCGGTCCCGCAGACCGGTGGCGCCCCTGGAGGCGGCCGGGCAGCTGGCGGCGGCCGAGCACACCACGTCCCCCGAGCGCCTCGCCGAGTCCCGCGACGCCGTCCGCGAGCTGCGCGAGGCCCTGGACCTGCTCTCGGCGGAACAGCGCACCTGCTGGGTACTGAGAGAACTGGACGGCCGGTCCTACGAGTTCATCGCGGACGCGGTCGGCCTCAGCCAGGAGGCCGTCCGGGCCCGCGTCTTCCGCGCACGCCGCTGCCTGACACGAGCACTGGGGGCCTGGCGATGACCACCCACACCGACCCGCCCGACGACGCCCGCGCCCTCGGCGACGACGAACTCCTGCCGTGCGGGCGGCCGTTGTCCCAGGTCTGGGACGACTGGGAACGGCAGACGGACGACCCCCACCGGGCCGCCTGCCCGCACTGCCGGCACGCCGTCCGGGAGCTCGACGCGCTGGAGACGGCCGTACGCGGCCTGCGCGAGGAGAGCCCGGACACGTCCGCGTACGACGCCGGGCCACTGACCCGGCGGGTCATGGACCTCGTCCGGCTGGAGCTGCGGCCCGGCCGCCCGCTGCCCCTGGGCGGCCCCGCCGAGGACCTGTGGATCATGGAGACGGTCGCGGCCCGCACGCTGCGCGAGGCCGCCGAGACGGTCGACGGCGTACGCGCGGGCTCCTGCCGTCTCGCGCCCGCCGACGGCCCGGACACCGGCGCCGTCGCGCTCCGTCTCGACATCCACGCCCCGGCCGGCGCCGACCTGCCGGAGCTGGCGGAGCGGGTACGGCAACGGGTGCGGGACACCGCGGACCGGCACCTGGGCATGGACATAGCGGCCGTGGACATCCGTGTCACCGACCTCGTCGACGCCCCCGTCGGCGATCAGGAAGGGCGAACCGCATGACCGCGCACATCACGCACGACACGCTCGTCGAGGACGTCGCCAGGGTCGTGGAGGGCGTGCCCGGTGTGGCCTTCCTCAAGCCGGGCCTGGCGGCCCGGCTCCGCTCGGCGTGGGGCGGCCCGGGATCCGGGCCCGGCGCCGGACGTCCGCAGGCCGCCGGGGTCCGTCTGACGCCCGGGCCCGACGGCTGGCGGGTCGACGTCCAGGTGGTGACGTCGCGCCGGGACCGGTCGTTGGACGTGGCCCGCGCCGTCCGCACCGCCGTCCAGGCACACCTGGCCACGCTGTCCCCGGACCGCCCGGCGGCACAGGTGACCGTGACCGTGACCGGCCTGGTCTGATCCGGAGCGGCACCCGGCGCCCCGCCGCCCGGGTGCCCGCCCCTCGCTCCGTCCCGGAGCGGCCCTCAGGCGGGCAGGCCCAGCAGGGCGACCGGCGCGGACGTCGGCTTCGTGGAGCCGCCCGCCGGCTCCACGGTGACCCCCATGCCCGAGGCGCCGTCCACCCCGCCGCGCAGCAGCACGGCCTGGTCGGTGCGGCCGGGATCCATGAGGCCGGCCGACCGCATCGTGCCGTCGTCGTCGAACCAGAGCTGGTAGACCTTGCCTCCCGCGGGCCGGGCCATCCCGGAGGCGACGAAGACGGCCTTGTCCCGTTCCCGGGAGACGACGACGCTGCCGGTGGCTCCGTGGCCCAGGGCGGCGGTCCGGGTCCGCGCGTCCGGCGCCGCGAGCACGGCGGCGATCTCGGCGGTGCCCTGCCGGGCGCCGCGCGCCTGGCGCAGGGCGTCCTCGGCCCGCTGGTGCTGCCACACCGTCGTACCGCCGAGGGTGGCGGCCGCCGCGAGACAGGCGGCCAGCGCCCACCGGGACAGCAGCCGCGCCCGCTTGCCGGCCCGGCCCGCGCGCATCCCGGTCGTGCCGGGCGACACCTGCCGGACGGAGGAGATCTGCCGCAGGACCTTCCCGCGCAGGGCCGGCGAGGGCGTCATGGTGGCGGCGAGCCCCAGCCGGGCCGCGGTGGCGGACAGCTCGGCGGTCTCCTGCGCGCACGGCTCGCAGTCCGCCAGATGGCGCTCGAACGCGGTGCGTTCCTCGTCGAGCAGGGCGTGCAGCGCGTAGGCGCCGGTCATCCGGTGCAGGTCGGCGGTCGTGGTCACGCGGTCACCCCCAGGCAGTCGCGCAGCCGGATGAGACCGTCCCGCAGCCGGGTCTTGGCGGTGCCGAGGGGAAGGGTGAGCGCCTCCGCGACCTGGCGGTAGGTCAGCCCGCGGTAGTAGGCGAGCGTGACGGCCTGCCGCTGGATCTCGGTCAGCGTGCGCAGGCACCGTCGCACCTGCTCGCGCTCCAGTCTGGCCTCGACCTGTTCGGTCACGTGGTCGAACTCGGGCGTCCGCGCCAGCAGGGCCGCCTTGTGGTCCCTGACCGCGGCGGCCTCCACCGAGCGCACCCGGTCCACCGCACGGCGGTGCGCGAGCGTGAGGACCCAGTTGCGGGCGGTCCCGATCTCGGGCCGGTAGCGGGGCGCGGTGCGCCACACCTCCACCAGCACCTCCTGCGCCACCTCCTCCGACTGGGCCGGATCCCGCAGCACGGCCTGTACGACCCCGAGGACGGGACCGGCCACGGCGTCGTAGACGGAGGCGAACGCGTCCTCGTCGCCCAGGGCGACGCGGCCCATCAGCTCCTCCAGATCGGGTTCCGACGAGGGATGGGCGCCGATGTACACGGCTTCTCTCACAAGGGGCCTCCGCGGTTGCGACATCTCCGGACGTAATCCGGTCCCGGAGAGGCGGCGGATTGGTCCCGGCGGTAAGAGAGCGCGGATACCCCGAAAGGGCGGCCCGACGCCCGGTCGGCGCCCCGCCGTCACCCCGGCTGGGCGGGACCCCACTCGGAGGAGCCGAGCGGGTGGCTGTACGCGGGGCGGCCCACGTTCCCGCTGGTCCGGAAGGGCCTGCCGTTGTCGTCGACGCGCACGGTGCCGTGCCGGTCACCGCTGGACCAGTCCAGCTCCAGGTACCAGCTCACGTTGTGCGCCCGGGCGTCCGCGAAGACGTAGAAGACCTCGGGGTCGGACTCGCTCACCTTGTACGGGAAGTCGCGCCGGCCGGCCTTCGGGCTGAGTGCGGGCCGCCCGGCGTCGAGGTCCGTCCCGAACGCCGCCGTCCCCACGCCGCCACCGCACCCGACGCCCATCGCGAAGTCGTTCCAGGCGAGCGGCGGGCTCTTCTCCACCACCCGCACGTGCAGGTCCTCCAGGACGACGGTGGCCCTGCCGGTCCCCTGCACGGTCAGCGCGAGCATCTGCTGTCCGCCGGCGACCCCGCCCAGCGCGGTGACCCACCCGCGCGCGTCCGGCTCACCGGGCGGCGGAGGCACCTGCTCCGGTTGCCGGTCGATCAGATAGTGCTGGCTGCAGGGGTCGTCCCACTTGTACGGGTTGACGGCGACCGCGGGCGCGGTGGCCCCGTCCCGGGCACCGCCGCCCTGCGCCGACCCGCCGCCACCGTCACGGGAGGGGGACGCGGAGGCGGACGCCGGGGGACTCGCGCCGCGCGAGGCGGACGGCGCGGGCGAACCGCTCCTCGCACCGGCCGGCTCCGAGCCGCCCGCACTCTCCGGGGCGGGCTGAGAGACCGCCGTACCCGTACCCGGGTTCCCGGCCCGGCGCTCTTCGCCGCCGCCGGACAGAAGGTTCGCCACGAGCACGGCCGACACCAGGGCGGCGGCCACGCCGGCCCCGGCGAGGACGACGGTACGCCGCCGCGCCCAGGGCCCCCCGGCCGAACGCCCCGGTTCAGCCGCGGCCCCGGTCACGGAATCCACCGGCTCCCCGGACCTGTCCGTCCGGGCCGCGTCCGGCGCCGCGGACTCCGCGGGCGCGGACCCGGACGGCGCCTCCGCCCGTGCCCCCGGCCCCTGCGTCCCGGGAGCGGACGGCGCTTCCGTCTCCCCGGCCCCGGACGCCGACGGCGCTTCGGCCGTCACCGCCCCGGCCCCGGCCTCCGCCGCCCCGCTCGCCCTCTGCCGGCGCCGGGCGTCCGCGAGAACCCACCGCCGGTGCAGTTCCACCAGCTCCTCGGGCGTCGCCCGGCACAGCCGGGCGAACCGTTCCACGGGCGCGTAGTCCGTCGGTACGGCGTCCCCGTTGACGTACCGGTGGAGCGTGGACGCACTCGTGTGCAGCCGCTTGCCGAGCACCCCGTAACTGAGCCCGGACCGTTCCTTCAACCGGCCCAGCAGCTCCGGGAAATCGTCCCCCGTCACCGTTCGTCCCCTCCAGACGTCCCGTGCCCCCGTTCCAGGGGAAGGTCATTTCAGCAGGTCAGCGCTGTTGCAGTCATTCCAGCGTCCCGGAAGTGCCGGCAGTCCTGGCAGCCGGGACGGATCACCGCCCAGGCTTGGACCATCCAAGCACGCCGCTCCCGGACGACGGAGGAGCGGTCCAGGCCAACACCCGTACCGCACAAGGGG
This sequence comes from Streptomyces sp. NPDC002386, assembly GCF_053593175.1. NCBI lineage: Bacteria > Bacillati > Actinomycetota > Actinomycetes > Kitasatosporales > Streptomycetaceae > Streptomyces > Streptomyces sp. NPDC002386. The sequence continues at coordinate 263,330 of NZ_JBSFBX010000002.1, read as the reverse complement.
GATCCCATGTCCACACGCACCCGCCGCAGCCGTCTGCTGTTCGCTTCCGCACTCGCCGCCGCAGCGCTGACGCTGACGGCGTGCGACGACGGAGGGGACGTTCGCGACGAGGGCGCGCCGGCGGGCTCCGCCGCCACGCCCGCGCCCACGGCCTCCGCCACGCACTCGCCCGGGGCGAGCGCGGGAGGCGCCGCCGGCTCGGCGGACGGCTCGGCCGGCGGTGCGGCCGCTTCGAGCGGTACCACGGGTGCCCAGGGCGCGTCCGGCTCCGAGGGCTCGTCCGGGACCACGGGCTCGAAGGGCTCCAAGGGGTCCGCCGGCTCGAAGGGTTCTTCGGGCTCGAAGGGTTCGGGGGCCACCTCCGCCCGCTGCTCCCTCTCCGCCACCCGGACGACCGCCACGGTGGTCTCCCGCCCCCTGAACCACATGCTCCTCACCGTCACCAACACCGGTTCGAAGAACTGCGACCTTCTCTACTACCCGGCGGTCCGCTTCGGCGAGGCCCAGTCCGTCCCGGCGGCCTACGAGGACTCCAAGCCGCAGGCGGTGGTCACGCTGGCGCCCGGCGAGTCGGGCTACGCGAGCATCCGTCTCTCGGCCGGCGACGGCAGCGGCTCCCACGGCTACACGGCCAAGTCCCTCGAGGTCTACTTCGACACGGGCGCGAACGCCGCCGCCCGGCCGTCGCTGCCCGCGAAGGGCGTGTACGTCGACGACTCGGTCCGGGTGTCGTACTGGCAGTCGACGATGGACGACGCCCTGAACTGGTGACGCGAGAAAACGAGCCGGGGCCCGCACCTCAAGGGTGCGGGCCCCGGCCACAGGGTGCGCGAACCACCGGCTCGCGACGATCTCGCGTCAGCGTCAGGCGGGAACGATGTTCTCCGCCTGCGGGCCCTTCTGGCCCTGCGTGACGTCGAAGGTCACCTTCTGGCCTTCCTGAAGCTCGCGGAAGCCGGTGGTGGCGATGTTCGAGTAGTGGGCGAACACGTCGGCGCCGCCACCGTCCTGCTCGATGAAGCCGAAGCCCTTTTCCGCGTTGAACCACTTCACGGTGCCAGATGCCATATTGAATCTCCCTTGAGGGGCAGTGCCGGATCCGCACTTTACGGAACCGAGTGGCCGCGATGATCACCCCTCCGGAAAGATCCGGAAAGCCGTGCAAAGAAAAAATCTCTGGCAATCAGAACTGCAACCAGTAGCAAGCTAACACAGGTCGCGGTCACGGCAACTGAGCATTTTCCGGAGCGTCGGCTAGTTCTCGCCCGGCCGTCGTCGGTAATTCTGTACCGGCGGGACTAGCTATCCTTGGCGCGCCCGTCCAGCTTCCGGCGCATTTCCCGGTTCAGTCGGAGGGCGTCGTCGAGCTGGTCCTCCAGGGAGACGATGCGGCAGGCGGCCTCGACGGGAGTGCCCTGGCCGACCAGCTCACGGGCCCTGGCGGCGACGCGCAGCTGGCGGCGGGAGTAGCGGCGGTGACCGCCCACCGAACGCAGGGGGGTGATGAGCCCGGCCTCGCCGACGGCCCGGAGGAAGGCGGGCGTGGTCCCGAGGACGTCCGCGGCCCGCCCCATGGTGAAGGCGGGATAGTCGTCGTCGTCGAGGTTGCCTGCGACGGGGGCGATATCGGCGGGCATGGCACCTTCGTCTCGGGGGCGCGGCGGTCCACCGGTCCGCTCGGCACCCCGCGCCGCGCGGACTCGGCGCTCCGCCGCCTCGTAAGGCAACCCTAGCGCCGCGATACATGGACATGTGGCCCCGCCGTGGCAGTTTTCCGAAGCGGGAACGGTCCTGCACGACCGCCCGGTACGTCTGCCGGCCCGTCGCGATCTTCGCGCGGCCGCCGAAGGATCCCCTGCCGTCACCGCTGTTGCGCCAGAGGTTGCCGCTGCTGTCGCGCGAGACGAGGTCCGTCCTGCCGTCGCCGGTGAGGCCGCCGGCCGCGACCACCGCGTCGTAGGAGGCGCCCCAGTTCGAGAACACCTTCACGCGGGGCCTGAACGTGCCCCTGCCGGGGCCGTCGTACCGGTACAGGTTGTTCGACCTGTCCTGGACGAGCAGGTCGCCGACGCCGTCGCCGTTGAGGTCGCCGAACGGCACGAACCTGGCGCTGGTGGGCCATCCGGTGCCGGAGACCTTGCTGCCCAGCGTGCTGCACCCGACGGGATGTCGGGGTAGGAATGGAGATGGCGTACTCGTCCTTCGCTCGTGCGGCAGCCTCCCGAGCGGAACATCCGCAGTCAGGGATGTGATCACGATGCTCCATCCGCAGCACGACCCCGCCGTCCGGGTCGGAGCGCGCCCGCTCCCCGGACGGGAGGATCTCCTTCACAAGATCAGTGAGCTGCAGAACGAGATCGGCCAGCTGCACGACGCCGTCGTCTCGCACGCCGTGGTCGACCAGGCGATCGGCGTGGTCATCGCCGTCGGTGGCCTCCGCCCCGACCAGGGCTTCGAAATCCTGCGGCACGTCTCGCAGACCACCAACATCAAGCTGCGCCGGGTCGCCGAACAGATCGTGGACTGCACGAATGGCGAGAGTCTGCCCGACGAGATCCGGCGAGCACTGGACGTCGCTCTGTCCACCGCACACTCCGCCTGAAACGGGCAAGGAAACCGCCGTCGCCGGTCGACGCGTCGTTCCCCCGGCCACCGCCGTCGTGCGCCTGTACCACCGGAGTACGGTGGACCCACCGAGGGCTTTCCGCGCACCGGCTTCGGGTCGTTGCCGTTCTCGGCGCTCGACGACGCCGGGCTGCGGTTTCGTCCGCCCCCCGGGGCTGGGTCCATTCCATGTTTGAGTACGCGCCGGACCGGTCCGGGCCGGTGACCGCAGACGCCACACCGCACCGCGAGCGGGGCGAGCGGCCGCGCACCAGGGGCAAGGGCGCGTCGCCCCGGGTCGTGGAGTGCCTCCGCCCCTTGACCCGTTGCCAGGTCGCGGACCGGCTGGCGGGACTCGGCGACCTGTACGCGGAGTGTGCCGGAGGGGGCCCGTGGCAGTGGAACGAGGGACGCTGCCTGTTCCTCCGCCGACTCGCGACGGATCTGCGCCGGCCGGGCTTCGCCCTGCTGATCGCGGAGGCCGCCTCCATGACGGGATACGCCTACGGCTTCCCCGTGCGTGACGACGGACCCCGGTGGCCCGGTCTCGACCGGTGCCTTCCGGCCGCCCTGCGCCGGATCGCCGTGTCCGGGAGTCTCTTCGCCGTCTCCGCGATCGTCGTCCGGCCCTCGGTACGCGCCCAGTACCCGGGCCGTGACTGGAATCTCGCCCGGCGCCTGCAGCGACGGCTCCTGGCCGACCACGACGCGGTGCTCGGCGTCACGCTGGTGGCCCGCGGCGACGTGCAGACCCTGCGGGCGCTGCGGTCCTGGGGATGGCGGTCACCCGTACCGGGCACCCGTGCGACGCCTCGGCACGCTCCCTGCCGCGTCCTGGTCCTCGACCGCTGACCGTCCGGGCGCCCGCGGGCCCCGCATCGGTGGCTCCGTCCTCGCAGAGCGGGTTTCCTGCTCGTCGGCCGGGTACTCAGCGGGTGGAACGTCCGGTTGGGACCGCAGCTCGGCGGACTCGCGCTCGTGGAGATGCCGCACGCATCCCCGCGAGTGCGTCATTCCCGGGTGACCGGTGGTGTCAGCCCCGGGCGGCGGCCAGGCGCCTCCTCAGTCGGCCCCCTTCGTCGCGCTCCCGAGCCGTCCGGTCTCGGCGAGTGCCAGCATCCGGGCGGCGGTCAGCGGGTTCTCGGGGTCGGCCGCGGCGGCGAGCAGCCGGGCGGCCGTTCCGGAGGGCTCCTCGGGCGGGACGATCATCAGCACCCAGCGTCCCACGGTGCCGCATTCCAGGGTGATGACGTGTGCTTCGCTTCCGGGTCCGGCCGGCTCCACGGCGATCACCCCGCCGGGCGCCATGACCGTGCGCGGGGCGTCGGGCCATTCGGCGGGGTCCACGGTGACCCGCACAGTGGTGTCCGGATCGGGCTCCAACGACTCCACGAGAGAAGGAAGTTCGAGTTCCAGTGCGTCGCAGCGCGGCCACCAGGCTCCGTCCAGGGGGCCATGGCTGGCGTCCGTGGTGAGGGTCAGCCGGGGCCGGGGCATGCGGTACGTGTGCGCGGAGGCCGAGGTCGGGTCTTCGGGGGGCGTGTCGCTGGGTTCCATCGTGCGGTCCCGTCCCGGGAGTCGTCGGACGACCGCCCGTTTCGTCACTCGCCGGGAACGGCACCGCCGGCCGCGCTGCGCGAAAGCTCTCGGTCCGATCAGGCTACTCCCGGCCGGGGAGAAACGTGCGGGTCACTCGTCCGGCCGTGCCCTCCGCGCCGTCCGCTCGACCTCGTGTTCCTCCTCCTGCTCCTCCATCAGACGGATGCCTTCATGGGTCAGCGAGACGGTGGCGGGGGTTCGGTGCGAGGTCCATTCGACGCTGATCAGGCCGTCGTCGGCCAGATAGGAGCAAGCGGCGGAGAGGTCCTCGTCGGGCAGGCCCAGCTCCGTGCGGAGCGCCGATCCGCTGACCGCGGGGCGGTTGACCTCGACGGCCTCGTACAGGGATCGCAGGACTGCCTTCCGGTTGTTCTTGCGTTCGCTGAGTTTCGTCATGGCTGTCGCTCTCCGAGGTGTCGACGGCCGCGCCGGGACGGACACGGTGCGCTCCCGCGGCACCACGGCCCCGGGTCCGCGATCCCGCGGCATCAGGGCCCGGTCACACCTCGTCGGTGTGGGCTCCGCCGCCTTGCCGGTGGCGAGCGAGGACCGTGCGGGTTGCGCACCCTGCGCGGTGTCGCAGGTGAGATGGAGCCGGAACAGCGCCCTCTTCTGAAGGGTATGCCGGGCAGGCGCACCCGTGCGCACCACGGCCGGTGGTCCGGGCGGCAGGGCGCCGGCGCCACCGCGAACGATCACCCCGTCGTCGCTCACGGTTCGCCCGCGGTCCGGGTGCCGGGCAGGCGCAGGGCGAGCAGGGCGATGTCGTCGGTGGTGCCCGGGGGCATCCGCGCTGACAGCCGGTCGCACAGGGTGTCCAGCGGCTCGTGGGCGAGGGCGAGGGCGTGTCTGCGCAGTCGGGCGAGCTCGGTGCCCAGGTCGCTCCCGGGCACCTCGACCAACCCGTCGGTGTAGAGGAGGAGCGTGGAGCCCGGCGGCAGGGCGCGGGTGGCGCTCGGCCGATGACCGCCGACGCCCAGGTGGGTCCCGAGGACCAGTCCCTGCCCGGCTTCGAGGTACTGCGCGTTCCCGCCGGGGGTCAGCAGCAGGGGCGGCGGGTGCCCGGCACTGGTCCAGTGAAGCGTCCACGGGCCGGTGCCGGGGGCGTCGGGGCCCTCCAGCCGGGCGAGGACGAGGCTGGCCATCGGCACGCTGGTGATGGCCTGCATCGCGTCGTCGAGCCGGTCCACGACGGCACCCGTCGGCCCGGCGCGGTCCCAGGCGAGGGCGCGGAGAATGCCCTGCAACTGCGCCATGCCGGCCGCCGCGGTCAGGTCGTGGCCCAGGACGTCCCCGATGACCAGTGCGAGCGTGCCGTCCCTCAGGGTGAACGCGTCGTACCAGTCACCACCGACCTGCGAGCCGGCCGGGGCGGGCTGGTACCGGGCGGCCAGCTGCACCCGCCCGTGAGGGGGCAGCGGGGGAAGGAGGTTGCGTTGCATGGCCTCGGCGACGGCGCGCTGGCGGCCGAACCGGCGGGCGTTGTCGATGACCGGGCCGACCCGGCGGCCGATGTCGCCCACCACCTCCACGTCGCCGTCGTCGAAGGGACGCGCCGGGTCGGTGCGCACCAGGGTGAGGGCTCCGGTGACATGCTCCCGGGTGCCCAGGGGCACCGTGATGACGGATGCCGCGCCGGTCGCCCGGAGGAAGGCACTGTGGACGGCGGCCAGGGGGGAGTCCGGGGGTACGTCCACGCACGACCGGTCCCGCAGGACGGGGTCGCCCCCGCTCAGCACCTGGACCAGGGGTGAGCGGTCCCCCTCCCCGGCCGGCGGAAGGTGACCGCGCCAGTCCTCCTGTCCGGCGTCACGGCCCCCGGGGCCGGTCACCGCCACCCGGTACACCTGGCGGGAGCCGACCCGCAGGTCCACCGCCGCCCAGTCGGCGAGACGGGGGACCAGGAGCCGGCTCAACCGGGCGAGGGCCTCGTCCACCTCCAGGGTCTGCCCGAGCACGTCGGTGATCTCCGCGACGAGCGTCAGCCGCTCGGTGAGGTCCTCCAGAGCACTCGTACGGGCGGCTCGCTCCGCTTGTTCGCCCCGTTCCGCCCGCTCTGCACGCTCCGCGCGTTCCCGACCGGCTCGGCGCTCCGTCCCGGCTTCGACGATCAGTACGACCATGCCCGAGGGGAGGCCGCCCTCCGTCAGCGGCGTGGCCGACCAGGAGACAGGGATCAGCCGTCCGTCGCCCCGCAGGCACCTGTCGTCGTCCCCGCACGCCGCGCGCCCTTCGGCCAGTGCTCGCAGCAGCGGGCAGCGCTCGCGCGGGATCCGGGCGCCTCCCGGATCGCGGTGGCACAGGTCGTGCAGGTCCTGGCCGTACATCGCCGCCTCCGGGCGTCCCAGCAGCCGCTCGGCCGCGGGGTTGACGACGACGATCCGCCCTGCCGGGTCCACCACGGCCACGGCCGTGCCCACCTGCTCCACCACCCGCTGCCACAGGCCCGGGTCCGCCGTCGGCACCCGACGCTCTTCCTCCCCGTCACGCCCCACACCTTCCACCACACCGCCCACCGCCTTACGACACTCCGCCGCCGGGTCCTGGTCCCCCGGGGTCACAGGAACTCCGGCGCCCCGATGATCCCGCGCGAGGGCCGGGCTGCCCGGTTGCCACGACCGCCGGGGGGCGAGCGGCGTCTACCGCTGCCCGCGGGGGCCGGTGGGTCGGGTCTGATCACGGGCGGTGTCGACCAGGATCTGGCCGGCCTGCCGGAGGTTGCCGGCTCGTACCGCGTCGGCCATGGCGGCTCTCGCCGCGGGCAAGGGTGTGTCCGGTGGGATCACGAGCAGCGAGAAGTGGTCGCGGTCGCCACGGGTCACGAGGGCGGTGTCGTCCCTCACGACGGAGGCGTCGACGTGCACGAGGCGGCCTTCGACGGTGATCCGCGTCGGCAGTTCGTCCCAGGCGTCGCGGTCCAGGCCGACGCGGGTGACGGGCCCGAGCCGCTCGGACAGCGCGGCGATCAGACCGGGCAGTTCGGTGGCGGGATCCCTGGAACGGGGCCACCACGCACCGTCGAGGACGCCCTCGCGGTCATGGGTGGTCGCGAGCCGCAGGAGCGCCGTTCCGGGGCGCAGCGACTCGTACGCGCCGTCCGCCAGGAGTCCTGCCGGGGGAGGGGGGTCGGAGACGGCCATCGACATCACCTGCCTGTGGGTTCCGGCAGGCCACCGACCGCGGATGGCGGTGACGGAGCGGCTGCCGCAGCGGAATCACGGCCTCCTCGCGATCCTCGCTCCCACGCTACTCCGCGTCGCCGCCGCGGCACGGTCGAGGTCGACCTGACCTGCACCATGGACCCGTGCCGGGGCCTGATGCGGTGCGCCGAGAAGGAAGCGACGGGACCCTTTTGGGGCCCCATACGCCGGCTACGGGCGGGCCGGGCGACGGCACTTGAGGGGCCTTACGGCTGCCGACCCGGGCGGATGTTTCGTGCGGCGGCAGTCACGGGAGTGTCCGACCGGCGCGCGCCCGCATGATCAGCCGGCACCGGGAACGGAACTGCCGGGTGCCTCGTGCCCGGCACGACGGCGGTACTCGGCGTTGATGCGCTGCGCCTCCTCGAGCTGGTCCTCGAGGATGACGATGCGGCAGGCGGCCTCGATCGGGGTGCCCCTGTCGACGAGCTCGCGGGCGCGCGCCGCGATCCGCAGCTGGTAGCGGGAGTACCGGCGGTGTCCGCCCTCCGAGCGCAGCGGAGTGATCAGACGAGCCTCACCGATGGCTCGCAGGAAAGCCGGGGTGGTGCCGAGCATCTCGGCTGCCCGCCCCATCGTGTACGCGGGGTAGTCGTCGTCGTCCAGACGATCACTGAGCGGGTTGTCTGCTGTCATGTCACCTCGTTCTGCAACGCGTCGAGGGGCCCTGGTGCCGTACGGCACCAGGGCCCCGAAGGAAATTCAACACCATCTGTCGGCCCTACTGCTGTGCCGACCTTCTGTTTCCGCCGCCGGCCCTCGCCGAGGGGCGGTGCGGGGATCGCGGTTGCCTGACCGGGGACCACCTTCCAATCCGGGGTCTTGCGGTACCCGGGCCGAGTGCTCCTCGGGCCGGGCGATCCTGATGGCGTCTGCTCCTCCGTCCTTCCTCTGAACGGTCACTCGCTGAACTGGTACTGCGGTACTGCTGTCGGCGCCCGCCAGTTCGTGTCTGCCGGGCTTTTCTCGACCGGTGTCTACGGGAAAAATGCTACCCATGGCAGAGCCCAATGTCTACTGTGTCGACAGTAGATTTCAGCCCTGTGGGGGAACAGATAGCCTGCCACCTGCGACAACGGGTGAAGCAGGACGGCCTCGGGCCCCCGCGCCGGGCGGAGAACCGGTGGCGCGACGACGGTGAGGGCCCTGCCGACGCGCGTCGGCAGGGCCCTCACCGGGCTCCCGTGGGCGGTCTTCCGCCCGCCCTCATGCCTCCGGTTCGGCGCCGCCGAGCAGTGCCGACGCGGTCTGGAGCGGAGTGGGGACTCGCGCCGGAGCCGCGTCGGGGCGGGTGTGGCAGGTGAAGCCGAGGCGGGTCATGGCCCGGACGACCTCGGCGCTGGTGAAGTCGCGGCGGTCCTGTCGGGTGATGACCTGGCCCACCTGCTTGACGGGGTAGCGGCGGCGGCCGACCGTCACGGATTCGGCGGTGACGAGTTCGGGCGTGATGCCCTTCATCGAGGCCAGAACCCCGCTCTTGGTCAGGCAGAACGGGTATCGGGCGATGACACAGCGCATGTTGCCTCACAGGGAGAGGGGGAACCGTCTGACCGGGGCGCGGTGGGTCAGCCGGAGAGGGTGAGGAGTCCTTCGGCCCTGCCGTGCGCACCGACGGCGACGGCGCGAGTGCCGGGCGAGGTGAACGGTCCGCCGAGGACGTCCCGTAGACGGATCCGGTCCGTGTACGTGGAGTCGGCGCGGTGGACCTCGAGTTCGGCCCGGGTGACCGAGCCCGTGCACTGGTCGTCCCCGTCGCACAGCAGGAGGTACTCGACACGGGCACCGGTCATGACGGACAGCGCGACCTCGACCGTCATGTCGTCCCGGACCCGGGGGCCGGACGCGTCCCCGTCGCCGACCACGGTCACGGGGGAGGCCGTGGCCTGTTGGTGCTGTGTCTGAACCGGTGTCAAAGCCGTCTCCTCGAGGATGGGTGAGCTGCTGGCCGACGCGGTCAGGCCGCCGGGTCGAAGGCGGTCCGCCGCGCCCTGCGCCGCCCCGCTCGTCCGGCGGCGCGCCCCTGGGCGGGGCGGCCGCGCTCACCTCGGGGTGAGGGAGCCGCGGCGGACTCGGCACGGCGGGCACGTGCCACGGCCGGCCCGGTGACGACGACAGGGACACCGGAAGGCGCCTGGGCGCCGGTGATGCGGCTCAGTTCCGCTTCACCCGAACGTACCGGGGTGATCCGGGGGGTGATGCCAGCCGAGGACATCAGCCGTTCCATGCCGCGGCGTTGGGCCGGTGTCACGAGGGTGACGACGCTGCCGGACTCGCCGGCGCGGGCGGTGCGGCCGCCGCGGTGCAGGTAGTCCTTGTGGTCGCCGGGGGGATCCACGTTGACGACCAGGTCGAGGTTGTCGACGTGGATGCCGCGGGCCGCGACGTTCGTCGCCACCAGCACCGTCACGTGTCCGGTCTTGAACCGGGCGAGGGTCCGGGTGCGCTGGGGCTGGGACTTGCCGCCGTGCAGGGCCGCGGCGCGGACGCCGCTGTTCAGCAGGTGCTCGGTCAGCCGGTCCACGGCGTGCTTGGTGTCCAGGAACATGATCACCCGGCCGTCTCTCGCCGCGATCTCGGTGGTCGTCCGGTGCTTGTCCGCTACGTGCACGTGGAGTACGTGGTGTTCCATCGTGGTGACCGCTCCCGCGGAGGGGTCGACGGAGTGGACCACCGGGTCGGTCAGGTAGCGGCGGACGAGCAGGTCGACGTTGCGGTCCAGGGTGGCGGAGAAGAGCATCCGCTGCCCCGCGGGGCGCACCTGGTCGAGCAGGGCGGTGACCTGGGGCATGAAGCCCATGTCTGCCATCTGGTCGGCCTCGTCGAGGACGGTGACGGCGACGTCGTGCAGTCGGCAGTCGCCCCGGTCGATGAGGTCCTTCAGCCGCCCGGGCGTCGCGACGACGACCTCCGCGCCGGCCCGCAGCGCACCGGCCTGCCTGCCGATCGGCATTCCGCCGACCACGGTGGCCAGCCGCAGCCTCACGGAGCGGGCGTACGGGGTGAGCGCGTCGGTCACCTGCTGGGCCAGCTCGCGGGTGGGGACGAGGACCAGGGCGAGCGGCTGCCGCGGCTCCGCGCGCCGGCCCGCTGTACGGGCCAGCACCGCCAGGCCGAAGGCGAGGGTCTTGCCCGAACCGGTGCGGCCGCGGCCGAGCACGTCACGTCCCGCGAGGGAGTTCGGCAGGGTCGCTCCCTGGATGGGGAACGGTACGGTCACGCCCTCGTGGCCGAGCGCGGCCAGCAACGGCGCCGGCAGGGCGAGGTCGGCGAACGACTCGACGGCGGGCAGCGCCGGCGTGATCGTCACCGGCAGGGCGAACTCGCCACGGGAAACGGCCTGTCGACGTGTGTAGCCCTTGGACCCGGGAGCTCTTCTGGCGGAAGAACCCCGGGAGCGGTCATCGGAGCGGGACGTGCGGGCAGTGCGTGCGCGATTCAAAGTGGAACCTTCCTCGATATGGGTGCGTAGGCACGTGGCAAGGAATTTCCGCAGCCGGATGAATGGCACAGAGAATCGCGAGAACGAGCCTGAGATGATGAGCGCCGAGTCGGATCGGCGGGGGAATTCTTCACCGCTCGGAAAGGTGGTGGGCCCTTCGTGTCGCGCGCCCTGAAATGCGGCGAGCTGGGGCCCGCACCCCAAGGTGCGGGCCCCAGCTGCGAAGTACGCGTCGCCGTCCGGTCAGGCGGGGACGATGTTCTCGGCCGTCGGGCCCTTCTGGCCCTGCGCGATGTCGAACGACACCTTCTGGCCTTCCAGCAGCTCGCGGAAGCCCTGGGCGGCGATGTTCGAGTAGTGGGCGAAGACGTCGGCGCCGCCGCCGTCCTGCTCGATGAAGCCGAAGCCCTTTTCCGCGTTGAACCACTTCACAGTACCGGTAGCCATGTCATTTCTCCTTCGGAGACGATGGTCGGAATTCGCTCTGTACGGATTCCGCGTCGCCGTGCTGATTAGCCCGTCGGGAAATGAACCTTCTGGCAACCACACCTGCAACTGGTATCGACAGTAGCACGGCGCGACCGCCCCTGCCTGTTGCGTAATTCCGTTCGGGTTGATGGTCGAGAAATACTCGACGAGGGCCGCACTTGTTTCTCATTTCGCGGATACAGATATTCATGCGCGGCTGAGCCTCGTCCACGGAACACGGGCAGCGGGGCACTTCCGGCCTCCTGGCGGCCGTGGGTGCGCTGGCGACGCCCGTTGTCGACCGTGGTTGGCCGCTCTGGAGGGCACGCGGTGGGCACAACGCGATGGCAAGGAGTGGGCGCCGGAGGCGCGCGCCGACGGTATTCCCCGACCCCGCCGCCGACGCCCTGGCCGAGCGGCTCGGCGGGGAGTCCCGGGTGAAGTTCGAGCACGACCCGAAGGGGCGGGAGATCGACGCGATCAGCGACGACTACGTGGCGCAGTCGAAACCCGGAGGCATGCAGATGGGAAGCGCCCTCAGAAACCAGGCGAAGGCCACATTCGAGTACGCGATCCAGTCCGGCCGCACCCCTTACTTCCACTTCGACGGCGAGCCGGGTCCCGGAGTGATCGCCAAGCTCCAGGAATACGGCAGGCGGTACGGTATCCAGCCGGTGATCGACACGAAACCGCTGTGAGAGGCATATGTACGAGTTTCATGGTTGGTTCGGCATTGCCGAGTCCCCCGAAGAGGCGGACGCGGGATCGCTCGAAGAGGGCGTGGCCGAACTGCGGGCGGCCATCGATCGCATCGATTGGGCAACTGGCGAGGTGACGCTGAAGCTGCACAGCGGGGAGTACTTCGTGCGGACCGACGGTCTGGTCAACCGGCGCCGTGACGAGGCTGAGGAACTGGACGCTCTTATCCGCTTCATTGCGCGCCGCTTCCCCGGTTCCTGGGGGCTGCTTTACGAGCGCTCCGCCGACATGGACCATCCGCCGGGGCCGGGAGCCTTCCGGGTTCGCGTCATGGCCAGGGGAGAGGTACAGGACCGGCTGGACCCGTTCCTGTCCCCGTGCCGTCCGGTCATCGAGGACTGACCGGACCTGGCCGACGCCATGGGCCCGCGCTGGCGCCTGCAACCAGGCCAGGTGCCCCCTACCCGTGCAGCAGTCTCCTTCATTTGGTCATTGCGGCGGCTTGACCAGGAACGTGGCTGCGGGGTCGACGTCATCGCATACGAGTCGCCGATCTCGTCCACCGTGCCGATCGCGAAGGGCGCCGTTTCCGCCAGGTCGGGTCAGCTTTCCGTGCCGTGGGAGTAGACGGCACCAGGGATTACCTTCCGCCCCGGCCTTAGGGCACCGCACGCAGAGGGCGTGACGCCCGAAAATGGTCTAGACAACAAAGAACCCCCTGGTCTCCGACCTGGGGGTTCCGCATGGAGCGGGTGACGAGAATCGAACTCGCGCTCTCAGCTTGGGAAGCTGATGTTCTACCATTAAACTACACCCGCGTGATTACGGGCTGACCGCCTCCGCGGAGTCGAGGCCCGAACGCTCGCTCACTGTACCCCATCGAGGACCCCCGGTGCCCGGACCCGGGGGTCCTCGTGCGTCCGGGGCATGGGATACCGCTGCGGGGGAACGGAGTTGGGGCGTACCGTGGCGGGGTGGGAGAGGGGCCGGGCGAGGCCGGAGTGCCGCCTGGAGAGTCGTCTCTTTGATCCCGTAATGTGGCTTTCGTCGCCAGGGCAGCAGGGCGACGAGGCTCTTGGGGAAGGGACTTGAGGGATTTGATGGATCGCACCGTCGTTCGTTGCGCGGACGGACACGTCTTCAGCGCCACTTCGTTCCCGATGCAGAAGGCCGAGCGGCTGGGCCCCGGCCGGCTCGTGAGGTGTCCGCGGTGTGCCCGGCTCCGCAGTGTGGTGCAGGTGGCCCTGGAGAAGCGGTAACCGGAACCGACCGCACACGGACACAGGCGCGCGGAGCCGTCACGATTGCCGGGGCTCCGCGCGCCTTGCGTATCCTCGGGGCGTGCTTCTCTCAGACAAGGACATCCGGGCCGAGATCGATGCCGGGCGGGTACGGATCGATCCCTATGACGAAACCATGGTTCAGCCGTCGAGCATCGACGTCCGGCTGGACCGCTACTTCCGGGTGTTCGAGAACCACCGGTACCCGCACATCGACCCCTCGATCGAGCAGGCCGATCTGACCCGGCTGGTCGAGCCCGAGGGCGACGAGCCGTTCATCCTGCACCCCGGGGAGTTCGTGCTCGCCTCGACGTACGAGGTGATCACGCTTCCCGACGACCTCGCCTCGCGTCTGGAGGGGAAGAGCTCCCTCGGCCGGCTCGGTCTCGTCACGCACTCCACCGCCGGGTTCATCGACCCCGGGTTCAGCGGGCACGTGACGCTGGAGCTGTCCAACCTCGCCACCCTGCCGATCAAGCTCTGGCCCGGTATGAAGATCGGCCAGCTCTGCATGTTCCGGCTGACCTCGCCGGCGGAGCACCCGTACGGCAGCGAGCGCTACGGCTCCCGCTACCAGGGGCAGCGCGGGCCGACCGCCTCACGGTCGTTCCTGAACTTCCACCGGACCCAGGTGTGAGGGCGGCGGCATGAGCGCGGCACGCGAGAACCTGACCTACGAGCGGTTCGGCACCGCGGTCCGCGAGCTGGCCCAGACCATCGCGGACGACGGGTACCAGCCCGACGTCGTGCTGAGCATCGCGCGGGGCGGCGTGTTCGTGGCGGGCGGGCTGGCCTACGCCCTCGACTGCAAGAACATCCACCTGGTCAACGTCGAGTTCTACACCGGTGTCGGCACCACCCTCGAGATGCCCGTCATGCTCGCGCCGGTGCCGAACGTGATCGACTTCTCCGACAAGAAGGTGCTGATCACCGACGACGTCGCGGACACCGGCAAGACGCTCAAGCTGGTGCGCGACTTCTGCCTCGACACCGTCGCCGAGGTGCGCTCCGCGGTGATCTATGAGAAGTCCCACTCCCTGGTGAAGTGCGAGTACGTCTGGAAACGGACCGAGGACTGGATCAACTTCCCGTGGTCCGTGCTCCCTCCGGTCCGCAAGGCCGGTACGCCGGTCACGCCGTCCAAGGACGCCCTCTAGGACCGGCGGGGTCCGGCGGCCGGGGCTCGTGCCGCCGGTGCGCCGGACCGTGCCGTCAGAGCGTCGTCACTGCGCGGCCTGCTGCTGTTGCTGCTGCTGGGTGCAGTTGATGGTGACCTTGTCCCCGTCCCTCGTGACCGTCTTCAGAGCCTTGGCGGCCTTGGCGGTCTTCAGCGCCTTGGCCGTCTTCAGGGCCTCGGCGACGGGGTCCGCAGCGGCCTGCTGCTGCTGTTGCTGCTGCTGGTTGCAGTTGACCGTGATGGTGCCCTCGTCGTCCTTGGCGGCCTTCAGGGCCCGGGTGGCGGTGTCGCCCGTGCGGACCTGGTCCATCGAGGGGTAGGAGATCTGCAGGAGCGTCATGTTGCCCAGCAGCGGAAGGGAGTCCCCGACACCTTGTGCCTGGGCACCGCCGGCGCTGAGGAGAACCGCGGCCGTCACAGCGGCGCTGACCGTGGCACATCGCTTGGCGAACTTCACTCGACCAACCTTTCGTCGTCCCTGATGCCGAATGCCTTGCTTCGGGGGACAGAATGGTCACGGCGGGCGGCGAAGGATCACTGGGCACGCTGCGGTGCCTTCCTTTTCCCCCGTACAGCCTCACCGGGGAAATGCGCCGAGCGGATGCGAAAGACCCCCGGCGGGTGATCGCGCGGGGGCCTTTTCCGTGACGGTGAAGGACCGGGCTAGAACGTGCCCAGCTTCACGATCGACAGCAGCGCGATGAGCTGGATGGCCGACGCGCCCAGCGCCTTCGGCCAGGGCAGGTCGTGCGAACGGGACACCATCAGGGTGAGCAGGGCGCCCGCGCCGATCCAGGTGGCCCAGCCGAGCAGCTGGACGAATCCCGCGTCGCCGCCGAAGAACATGGCGAAGACCAGGCGGGGGGCGTCCGTGAGGGACGTGATCAGCATGGACAGGCCGACCGTGGGCTGCCAGGCGCCGTTGCCGCCGAGCTGACGGGCCAGGGTGTGGGTCACCACGCCCAGGACGAAGGCGCTCAGCACCATCGCCACGGCGGTGACCAGGACGATCGGGACCGCGTTGGACAGCGTCGCGTTGATCGCGTCCGCGCGGGCCCCGTCGAAGCCGAAGACGGCGAGCAGGCCGTAGAGGAAGGTGACGATCAGGGCCGGGGCCCACATCGTGTAGTCCCGCATCCGCAGGAACGTCTGGTTCGGGGCGAGCACGACGCCCTTCAGCAGTTCCTTCCAGTGCAGGGGCGGGCCGATCGGGCCGGACGGCGCGGCCGCGCCGGCGTGGTAGGTCGAGCCCTGGGTGTAGCCGGCGGCCTCGTCGACCGAGAACGCCTGGGTGTGGCCCGGGTTGTTCGCCGCGTACGGGTCGTACCCGCCGGGTCCCGCGCCCTGGTGGCCGCCGTCGAAGTACTCCGGGCCGTCGTCGGCCCGCCCCGGGTACCCGTACGGCGCCCCCTGCTGCGGGTACGGCGGCTGCGGCGCCGACGGGTAGCCGTACGAGGGGCCCGCGGGCCGTCCGTACGGCTGTCCCTGCCGTCCCTGCGAGGGCCCGCCGGGCCGCCCCTGTCCGTACGACGGTCCCTGCGGCGCCTGCTGTCCTTGGGGGGTGCGGTTGTCCCGGCCCCCGCGTCCGATCCTGAATCCAGCCACGTCATCGAACGTACCTGGTCCCGGCGGCCGACGTGCCGGACCCGGACGTCCGGGCCCGGCTTTGCGGCCGACCTGTGACATCCCCTAAGGGACCGTCAGGGTCGGTCAGTCGGCGAAGTTGGCACCGAAGAACGGCGTGCCCGTCGTCGAGACGCCCGAGGTGCTCGGGGACATGGCGCGGGAGCCGGTCGTGGTGATCCTCGTGCCGTTGGAGGGCAGGTAGGTCACCGCGCCGTTGTCGGCGTTCTCCCGGGAGCCCACGATCAGGTCGGCCCTGCCGTCGCCGGTGACGTCGTCGAGCTTGACGTCCTGCCCGAAGTAGTCGTCGTCCTCGTCGCTGCCGGGCACGCCCGCCGTCGACTGGGCGAAGGACTGGGCGCCGGAGGCGGTGTCCAGGCCTGCCGGGGTGCCGTAGAGGACGGTGACCGTACCCGTGTTGGCGGCGCTGCCGATGTTCTCGCCGGCCACGCCGATCGCGAGGTCGAGGAAGCCGTCGCCGTTGACGTCGCCGAGGTCGAGCTCGTAGCCGAAGAAGTCGTTGCCCTCGGCGGTGCCGGGGACGTTGCCCGTGTCCTGGGTGATGCCGGTGGCGTTGGAGGGGCCGCCGTCGGAGCCGTAGGTCACCCAGACCTTGCCGCCCTTGCCGGAGTCCGGGATGGCCGTGCCGTCGTCGGTGGTGGTGTTCCAGTAGGCGCCGCTGACGATGTCTCCGTAGTGGTCGCCGTTGATGTCGCCGATCGCGGTGATCACGCCGGGCTTCAGGGGCACGGCCTCGGACATGTGGAGGCCGCTCGCCCCGCCCGGGATGTAGTAGTTGCGGTTCCAGCCTTCGGCGGTGTCGGTCTCGAAGCCGTCGACGACCAGGTCGGTCTGCCCGCTGTTGTTGATGTCGCCGGCGGTCAGGTTGAGCGGTCCGCCCGCGTCGGTGCCCATGATCGGGGGCTTGACCGTGTACTTGCCGCCCGGGGTGCCGGCGGAGCTGAAGCCGCCCTTGAGGACGTAGATGGTGGCGGTGGAGCTGCCCACGGCCAGGTCGGCCCGGCCGTCGCCGTCGAAGTCGCCGGCGGCGAGGTTCTTGCCCCAGTAGTCGTGCGCGGAGGGAGCCGGGTCCGCGACCGTGGACCCCTTGCCGGTGATTCCGGAGGCGGAGCCCCACAGGATGACGACGCCGCCTCCGTCGGTGTCACCGCCGACGTCCTCGCCGGGGGCGCCGACGGCGAGGTCGTCGTAGCCGTCGTCGTTGAAGTCGGCGTACGCGGTCTCGGCGCCGAAGTGGTCGCCGCTCTCGGCGGAGCCGGGGTTGCCTGCGGTGTTCTGGCTGATCGTGGAGCGCTTGGCGGACGAGATGCCGCTCTGGCCGCCGTAGAGGACGACCAGCTGGCCGGCGGCCTTGCTGCCGCCGACGTAGGCGCCGTCGGCGGAGAAGGCCGTGTCGCCGATCCCGTCGTTGTTGAAGTCGGCCTGCGGGACGACGGTGGAGTCCGCGGCCGTGGCGGTCACGGCCGAGAACGTGAGCAGCCCGCCCGTCAGAGCGGCGGCGGTGGCCGTCGCGAGGGCGAGTCGCAGAGGCTTGTGCATGCGGGTTCTCCTGCTGCATGCGGGGATGCCTGGCGGGCATCCGCAGTCGATGGGGTGCGGACCGTCCGGGTTCGCCGCGGGTTGCCCCGCGGTTCACGGAGCGTTCGGCGCAGAGGAGACCCGCGCGGGGACGCAAGGGTTGTACGTGACGCCGGTCACTTTCCGGAGCCGCCGGGAACCGGACCGGCCCGGATCACATCGCCAGGAACTCCGAGCTGGAGAACGTCACCGCCGGCCTGTCGTCGAGCAGGTCCTTCGCCGATCCCCGGTACACGGCGACGGTGTCCTTCGTGTCGCCCCGGTGCGTCCGCACGACCAGGTCGGCCCGCCCGTCCCCGTCGAAGTCGCCGGCCGTGAGGACCCGCGTGGTGCCGGGCCCCGGCGGCGCGAGGGTGACCGCGTCCTTCCCCGTGAGCCCGGCCGGCCCCGCCCGCAGGACGCGCAGCCGGGAGCCGCTGGAGACGAGTTCGTCGCGGCCGTCGCCGTCGAAGTCGGCGGCGTCCAGCGTCGAGCCGGGCACGGCGAGCGCCGCCGGCGCCGCGGGGGCCGGCAGGTCGTAGCGCAGGGACGTTTCCGCCGTGCCGCCGACCGCCGCGTCCAGCGCCTTGCCGCGGCCGAAGCGGCCGAGGGCCACGTCGACGCCGGCGGGCAGGCGGGTGCCGGTGCGGGTGGGGCCGGCCGGGCCGCCGAGGACGAGGGCGGCCGTTCCGGTGCCCTCCGTGGCGCGGACCACGAGGTCGTCGGCCCCGTCGCCGTCGACGTCGGCCGCGGGCCCGGCGGGCACCTCGCCCGGGGAGGTCAGCGGCGCGCCCGCCGCGCGCGGGGCGCCGGTCCGGCTGAACGGTCCGCGCAGGTACGACAGCCTGCCGCCGGAGGCGTGCAGCACCAGGTCCTCCTCGCCGTCCCCGTCGAAGTCGCCGCAGACCGGCTGGTCCGGCCAGTCGTTGCCGAAGCGGGCGCGGTCCGGGACGGAGAGCTTGACGGCGCGGCCGGCCAGCCCGGCGGGTGAGCCGAACAGCACCTGCAGCGGCACCGGGGGCCGACCCTGGCCGTCGTACGGCGGGTCGGTGGAGACGATCAGGTCGGTGAAGCCGTCGCCGTCGAGGTCGCAGCCGGCTTCCGCGTCGAAGACGGCGGGGAGCCGGCCCTTGGTGGGGGCGGCCCGCTTCCCCGGGGTGAGCAGTTGCCGCGCGCCGGGTGTCAGTCCGCGCGGTCCGCCGTAGACGATCCCGATGCCCGCGTCGTCGGCGTGGCTGTCCTCCTTGACGAGGTCGTCGAGGACGAGGTCGCGGTGGCCGTCGCCGTTGAAGTCGTCGGGGACGTCGCTCCCCCCGCCGCGCGGCACGGGGATCTCCGCGGGGGCGTCGGCGATGCGGGCGGGCGTGGGCCCGGCCCCGCCGTCCGCGCCGTCCGGGCCGCAGGCGGTGAGGAGCAGGGTGCCGCAGAGGACGGCGGTGGTCGCGGTACTGATCCCACGTCTGCGCAACGGCACCGCGCACCTCTCCCGGCTCTCGGACGACAACCTCGCAATCATGCACGCGTTCGAGAGACGGGGTAAGGGGCGGGGGTGGCGGATCGGTCACGGCCGGTCCGCGGACACCACGGCGCCCCCCGGTCCGCGGTGCGGTCCGGGGGGCGCCGTGTGCTGTTCAGCGGGCGGTCACTTCACCGGCTCGGGCTCCGGCTCGCTCTCCGCCTCCGCCTCGCCCGCCGGGTCGACCGGCGTCCTGACGGAGTCGAGCAGCAGCTGGGCGACGTCCACGACCTGGATGGACTCCTTGGCCTTGCCGTCGTTCTTCTTGCCGTTGACCGAGTCGGTCAGCATGACCAGGCAGAACGGGCAGGCGGTCGAGACGATGTCCGGGTTGAGGGAGAGGGCCTCGTCGACGCGCTCGTTGTTGATGCGCTTGCCGATCCGCTCCTCCATCCACATCCGGGCGCCGCCGGCGCCGCAGCAGAAGCCGCGCTCCTTGTGGCGGTGCATCTCCTCGTTGCGCAGGCCCGGGACCTTGCCGATGATCTCGCGCGGAGGCGTGTAGATCTTGTTGTGGCGGCCCAGGTAGCACGGGTCGTGGTAGGTGATGATGCCCTCGACCGGGGTGACGGGGACCAGCTTGCCCTCGTCCACCAGGTGCTGGAGCAGCTGGGTGTGGTGGATGACCTCGTAGTCGCCGCCGAGCTGCGGGTACTCGTTGCCGAGCGTGTTGAGGCAGTGCGGGCAGGTGGCGACGATCTTCTTGGCCGACTTCGGCTTCCTGGACTCCGCCGTGACCTTGCCGTCGTCGTCCAGCTCCTCGCCGAACGCCGTGTTCAGGGCCATGACGTTCTCCATGCCGAGCTCCTGGAACAGGGGCTCGTTGCCGAGACGGCGGGCGGAGTCACCGGTGCACTTCTCGTCGCCGCCCATGATCGCGAACTTCACGCCCGCGATGTGCAGCAGCTCGGCGAAGGCCTTGGTGGTCTTCTTGGCGCGGTCCTCGAGGGCGCCGGCGCAGCCGACCCAGTACAGGTACTCGACCTCGGTGAGGTCCTCGATGTCCCTGCCGACGACCGGGACCTCGAATTCGACCTCCTTGAGCCACTCCAGGCGCTGCTTCTTGGCCAGGCCCCAGGGGTTGCCCTTCTTCTCCAGGTTCTTGAGCATCGTGCCCGCCTCGGACGGGAACGCGGACTCGATCATGACCTGGTAGCGGCGCATGTCGACGATGTGGTCGACGTGCTCGATGTCGACGGGGCACTGCTCGACGCAGGCGCCGCAGGTGGTGCAGGACCACAGGACGTCCGGGTCGATGACGCCGTTCTCCTCGGCGGTGCCGATGAGCGGGCGCTCGGCCTCCGCGAGGGCGGCGGCGGGCACGTCCTTGAGCTGCTCCTCGGAGGCCTTCTCCTCGCCCTCCATGGTCTTGCCGCCGCCGGCCAGCAGGTACGGCGCCTTGGCGTGGGCGTGGTCCCGCAGCGACATGATCAGCAGCTTCGGGGACAGCGGCTTGCCGGTGTTCCAGGCGGGGCACTGCGACTGGCAGCGGCCGCACTCGGTGCAGGTGGAGAAGTCCAGCAGGCCCTTCCAGGAGAACTGCTCGACCTGGGAGACGCCGAAGACGTCGTCGTCGCCCGGGTCCTCGAAGTCGATCGGCTCGCCGCCGGAGGTCATCGGGAGCAGGGCGCCGAGGGAGGTCCCGCCGTCGGCGTTGCGCTTGAACCAGATGTTCGGGAAGGCGAGGAAGCGGTGCCAGGCCACACCCATGTCGGTCTTCAGGGCGACCGTGATCATCCAGATGAAGGACGTCGCGATCTTCAGGCCCGCGAAGAAGTAGGTGAGGTTCTGGAGCGTGGAGACGTCCATGCCCTCGAGCCAGTGGACGACCGGGTACGAGATGAAGAACGAGGCCTCGTAGCCGTCCACGTGGTGCTGGGCGCCCTCCAGCGCGTGCAGCATGAAGATGCAGACGCCGACGATGAGGATGACGGCCTCGACGAAGTACGCCTGGCCGAAGTTCGAGCCGGCGAAGCGGGACTTGCGGCCCGGCTTGCGCGGGTGGCTGAGCTGCCGGATGACGATCAGGGCGAGGATGCCGAGCACCGTCATCGTGCCGATGAACTCGACGAAGACGTTGTACGGCGCCCAGTCGCCGATGACCGGCAGGATCCAGTCGGCCTGGAACAGCTGGCCGATGGCGTTGACGATGGTCAGCAGCAGCGAGAAGAAGCCGACCGCCACGAACCAGTGCGCGACACCGACGATGCCCCAGCGGTTCATCCGGGTGTGGCCGAGGAACTCCCTGACCACGGTGACGGTGCGCCGGCCGGGCTCGTCGGTTCGGGTGCCCGCGGGCACGTTCTGGCCGAGCCGCATGAAGTTGTAGATCTGCAGGAGGGCGCGGGCGAACAGGGCCACGCCGACCACGATCAGAACCAGCGACACGATGATCGCGGCGAGTTGCATTTCGGGGCTCCTCGGGCCTGCGAGGGAAATTACTAAGCGGTAACTTATGCAGTCCGTTCGAGACTACCCGCATCTTTACTCGCACTGTAGCCAGGCGCGAGGTGATCTGGATCGCTGAGGTGTGCCTGAGCCGAATGGCAATCCGATCGTGTTATTCGTACCGAATTGCTACTTTCGCGCCTAACTTAGAGCCGTGCTCTACGGGATCGCCGCGGCCTGTGCCGCCCTACTCCTCACCGCCGTGCTCGCGGCGCTGCTCCGGCTGCCCGCGCTGCGCGCGGGAATCGTGGACCGGCGGCGGCAGCGGCCCCTCCCGGTGCTCGGCGGAGTGGCCGTCGTGGCCGTCACCTGCCTGGTCGCCTGGGCGGGGGAGTGGATCGGGGTCGCGCCCTTCGGGGACGGCGTCGGCCGGCTGCTCGCCGTCGCCGCCGGTATCGCCTTACTGGGGCTGGTCGCCGACGTGTGGCGGCTGCGGGCGCGGGTGCTGGTCACCGGCACCGCCGTGGCGGCGGCCTGTGTGGTGCCGTACGACGAGACGGGCGCCTGGGGCGGCCTCCTGGCCGTGGCCTGGATCGTCTTCGCCACGCTCGCCTTCAAGGGGCTCGACCACGCCGACGGGCTGGCCGGCACCGTCGGGGTGGTCACCGCCTTCGGGGCGGGGGTCTGCGCGGCCGCGGAGCTGATGGACGGCCTCGCCGTGCTGCTCAGCGTGTTCGCCGCCGCGCTGACCGGCTTCCTGATGCACAACTGGCATCCCGCGCGCGTGGGGCTCGGGGCCTGCGGATCGCTCTTCACCGGATTCCTGCTGTCCGCGGCCGTTGTCTTCACCCGCGCGGGGTACGGGCTCGAGCAGAGCGCGGGTGTGGTGTTCAGCCTGAGCGCCGTGGCCGCGGCCGACTTCCTGCTGGTCGTCCTCGCGCGCCTCACCTCCCGCCGCCCGCTGCTCAGGCGGGGCCCGGACCATCTGGCGCACCGGCTGCGGCGGCTCGGGCCGACCCCGCCGGGGGCGGTCGTGCTGCTGGGCGCCGGGTCCTTCTCCTCCGTGCTGGTGGGGGTGCTCGTGCACTCGGGGTGGACCGGGGACAAGGCGGTGCTGTGGGTGGTCGGCGGGGTGGTCTTCGCCGTTCTCGTACTCCTTCGCATCCCTGTCCAGCGGCCCCGGCGCACGGTATCGACGCAGGTCAGCGGGCACTTGCGTGTAAGGAACGGATAAGAGTTGAGTCCTGTTGACTCAGGTCTGTTGACCGCACGGGCCCTCTGATGCACACTTGAGCCTGTTCCACTCAAGTCAGCTGGAGGAATCAACCATGGCACGTGCGGTCGGCATCGACCTGGGCACGACTAACTCCGTCGTCAGCGTTCTGGAGGGCGGCGAGCCCACCGTCATCACCAACGCCGAGGGTGCCAGGACCACGCCGTCCGTCGTCGCCTTCGCGAAGAACGGTGAAGTGCTCGTCGGCGAGGTGGCCAAGCGCCAGGCGGTCACGAACGTGGACCGGACCATCCGCTCCGTCAAGCGCCACATGGGCACCGACTGGAAGATCCAGCTCGACGGGAAGGACTTCAACCCGCAGCAGATCTCCGCCTTCATCCTGCAGAAGCTGAAGCGGGACGCCGAGTCCTACCTGGGCGAGAAGGTCACGGACGCG
Source organism: Streptomyces sp. NPDC002386 (assembly GCF_053593175.1). Taxonomy (NCBI): domain Bacteria; kingdom Bacillati; phylum Actinomycetota; class Actinomycetes; order Kitasatosporales; family Streptomycetaceae; genus Streptomyces; species Streptomyces sp. NPDC002386. The sequence continues at coordinate 240,089 of NZ_JBSFBX010000002.1, read as the reverse complement.
GTCATCACCGTCCCGGCCTACTTCAACGACTCCGAGCGCCAGGCGACGAAGGAGGCCGGTGAGATCGCGGGTCTGAACGTCCTGCGCATCGTCAACGAGCCCACCGCGGCGGCGCTCGCCTACGGCCTCGACAAGGACGACCAGACGATCCTCGTCTTCGACCTCGGTGGCGGCACCTTCGACGTGTCCCTCCTGGAGATCGGCGACGGCGTCGTCGAGGTGAAGGCCACCAACGGTGACAACCACCTCGGTGGTGACGACTGGGACCAGCGCGTCGTCGACTACCTGGTGCAGCAGTTCAAGGCCGGCCACGGCGTGGACCTCGCCAAGGACAAGATGGCGCTGCAGCGTCTGCGCGAGGCCGCCGAGAAGGCGAAGATCGAGCTGTCCTCGTCCACCGAGACCTCGATCAACCTGCCCTACATCACGGCGTCCGCCGAGGGCCCGCTGCACCTGGACGAGAAGCTCACGCGCGCCCAGTTCCAGCAGCTCACCGCGGACCTGCTGGAGCGCTGCAAGACGCCGTTCCACAACGTCATCAAGGACGCGGGCATCCAGCTCGGCGAGATCGACCACGTCGTCCTCGTCGGCGGCTCCACCCGCATGCCCGCCGTCGCCGAGCTCGTCAAGGAGCTGACCGGCGGCAACGAGGCCAACAAGGGCGTGAACCCGGACGAGGTCGTCGCCATCGGCGCCGCCCTCCAGGCCGGTGTCCTCAAGGGTGAGGTCAAGGACGTCCTGCTCCTCGACGTGACCCCGCTGTCCCTCGGCATCGAGACCAAGGGCGGCATCATGACGAAGCTCATCGAGCGGAACACGACGATCCCGACCAAGCGGTCCGAGATCTTCACCACCGCCGAGGACAACCAGCCCTCCGTGCAGATCCAGGTCTACCAGGGCGAGCGCGAGATCGCGGCGTACAACAAGAAGCTCGGGATGTTCGAGCTGACCGGTCTGCCGCCGGCCCCGCGCGGTGTCCCGCAGATCGAGGTCGCCTTCGACATCGACGCCAACGGCATCATGCACGTGACCGCGAAGGACCTCGGCACGGGCAAGGAGCAGAAGATGACCGTCACCGGCGGCTCCTCGCTGCCGAAGGACGAGGTCGACCGCATGCGCCAGGAGGCCGAGAAGTACGCGGAGGAGGACCACGCCCGCCGCGAGGCCGCCGAGACCCGCAACCAGGGCGAGCAGCTCGTCTACCAGACCGAGAAGTTCCTCAAGGACAACGAGGACAAGGTCCCGGGCGAGGTCAGGACCGAGGTCGAGGAGGCCGTCGCCGAGCTGAAGGAGAAGCTCAAGGGCGAGGACACCACCGAGATCCGTACGGCCACCGAGAAGGTCGCGGCCGTCTCGCAGAAGCTGGGTCAGGCCATGTACGCCGACGCCCAGGCCGCCCAGGCCGCCGGTGGCGCGCCCGAGGGTGAGGCCAAGGCGGACGACGACGTCGTGGACGCCGAGATCGTCGACGACGAGCGCAAGGACGGTGCCGCGTGACGGAGGAGACCCCGGGCTTCGAGGAGAAGCCCGACGTCCCCTCCGGCGCCACCCCTGACGACGCCGAGCCGAAGGCCGCCCCCGAGGAGGGGGCGGCCCCGGCCGGGGACGCAACCGCAGACGCCGGCCTGGTGGCACAGCTGGACCAGGTGCGCACGGCACTGAACGAGCGCACGCTGGACCTCCAGCGCCTGCAGGCCGAGTACCAGAACTACCGCCGCCGCGTCGAGCGCGACCGGGTCGCGGTCCGGGAGATCGCCGTGGCGAACCTCCTGACCGAGCTCCTGCCCGTGCTCGACGACATCGGCCGGGCACGGGAACACGGCGAACTGGTCGGCGGCTTCAAGTCGGTGGCCGAGTCGCTGGAGACCGTCGCGGCCAAGATGGGTCTGCAGCAGTTCGGCAAGGAGGGCGAGCCCTTCGACCCGACGATCCACGAGGCGCTGATGCACAGCTACGCGCCGGACGTCACCGAGACGACCTGCGTGGCCATCCTGCAGCCCGGGTACCGCATCGGCGAGCGCACCATCCGCCCCGCGCGGGTGGCCGTCGCCGAACCGCAGCCCGGCGCGCAGACCGTCAAGGGCGAGGGCGCCGAGGAGAACACCGAGGCGGACGCGGCCGACGACAAGGAGAACGGTGGCCCGGAGGAGGGCTGACGTAATCACCGGGGACAGGAAGGAGGGACGTCGGGGATGAGTACCAAGGACTTCATCGAGAAGGACTACTACAAGGTCCTCGGCGTCCCCAAGGACGCCACCGAGGCAGAGATCAAGAAGGCGTACCGGAAGCTCGCCCGCGAGTTCCACCCGGACGCCAACAAGGGCAACGCCAGGGCCGAGGAGCGCTTCAAGGAGATCTCCGAGGCGAACGACGTCCTCGGCGACCCGAAGAAGCGCAAGGAGTACGACGAGGCGCGCGCCCTGTTCGGCAACGGGGGCTTCCGCCCCGGTCCGGGCGCCGGCGGCGGCAACTTCAACTTCGACCTCGGTGACCTCTTCGGGGGCAACCCGCAGAGCTCGGGCGGCTTCGGCGGCGGGCTCGGCGACGTCTTCGGCGGCCTGTTCAACCGCGGCGGTACGGGCACCACCCGTACCCAGCCGCGGCGCGGCCAGGACATCGACACCGAGGTCACGCTGAGCTTCACGGAGGCCATCGAAGGCGCCACGGTGCCGCTGCGGATGTCCTCCCAGGCGCCCTGCAAGGCCTGTTCGGGCACCGGCGACAAGAACGGCACACCGCGCGTGTGCCCGACCTGCGTCGGCACCGGGCAGGTCGCCCGGGGCTCGGGCGGCGGGTTCTCGCTCACCGACCCGTGCCCCGACTGCAAGGGCCGCGGCCTGATCGCCGAGCACCCCTGCCTGGAGTGCAAGGGCAGCGGCCGCGCCAAGTCCTCGCGCACCATGCAGGTCCGCATCCCGGCCGGAGTGACGGACGGGCAGCGGATCCGGCTGCGCGGCAAGGGGGCGCCCGGTGAACGGGGCGGACCGGCGGGCGACCTCTACGTGGTCGTGCATGTCGGCGCGCACCCGGTGTTCGGGCGCAAGGACGACAACCTCACCGTCACCGTACCGGTGACGTACCCCGAGGCGGCCCTGGGCGGCGAGGTGCGGGTCCCGACCCTCGGCGGCCCGCCGGTCACCCTGAAACTGCCGCCCGGCACCCCGAACGGCCGCACCATGCGCGCCCGGGGCAAGGGCGCGGTCCGCAAGGACGGCACCCGCGGCGACCTTCTGGTCACCGTCGAGGTGAGTGTCCCGAAGGACCTGTCGGGGAAGGCTCGTGACGCGCTCGAGGCGTATCGCGAGGCGACCGCGGGGGAGGACCCGCGGGCGGAGCTGTTCGAGGCCGCGAAGGGAGATTGAGGGCCCCATGGACACACCCGGCCGTCGGCGTAACCCGTATGAACTGACCGAGGAGACCCCGGTCTACGTCATCTCGGTGGCGGCCCAGCTCTCCGGACTCCATCCGCAGACGCTGCGTCAGTACGACCGTCTAGGTCTGGTCTCCCCGGACCGCACGGCCGGGCGGGGCCGCCGCTACTCGGCCCGTGACATCGAACTGCTCCGCCAGGTGCAGGCGCTGTCCCAGGACGAGGGCATCAACCTGGCCGGTATCAAGCGCATCATCGAACTGGAGAACCAGGTCGCCGCGCTCCAGTCCCGCGTCGTGGAGCTGCAGTCGGCCCTGGACGGCGCTGCGGCCGCGATGCAGCAGCGCGAGGCCGCCGTGCACGCCTCCTACCGGCGCGACCTGGTGCCGTATCAGGAGGTGCAGCAGACCAGCGCGCTGGTGGTCTGGCGGCCCAAGCGGCAGCAGCAGGCGGACTGACCGCCGGCGGCCAACGGCACCGGAAGGGGCCGGGAACGGGTGACCGTTCCCGGCCCCTTCCGCGTGCGCGGCGGACGGCGCCGGTTGCCCGGATCTTTGCCCTGTCGTGAACTTCCTTTACGTGGAGGGTCCGTAAAGAGCGTTTGGAGGTGATTCCGCTCCGCCTTCACAGGTGCAGCGGAGCGTGCTGTTGCGCACTCGTTAAGTAGTTCCGCTTGACGCCGGGTGGCCGCTCCGCGTTGTCTTTTCAGACACCTGGGTCGTAAAGCAGCACCCACGTCCGGATCGCACCTGAAGTGAGCCCTCGAATGCGTCGTATCGCCATATCCGTGGCAGCGTCCACGATGATCCTTTCGCTCGCCGGGTGCGGCGTGCTGGACGCGACGGGGGACGGTGCGAGCGCGAGCCCGACGAAGGGTGACGACGTCACCATCGGGCTGCTGCTGCCGGAGAAGGCGAACACCCGCTACGACAAGTTCGACTACCCGATCATCAAGAGCAAGGTCACCGAACTGACCCACAAGAAGGGCACCGTCCGGTACGCCAACGCGGACGCGGACGCCGCCCGTCAGGCGGGCCAGATGCAGACGATGATCGACGAGAAGGTCGACGTCATCCTGCTCGACGCGGTCGACTCGCACGGCATCGCCGGCGAGGTGAAGAAGGCCAAGGAGGCGGGCATCCCCGTCATCGCCTACGACCGTCTCGCCGAGGGCCCGATCGACGCCTACATCTCCTTCGACAACGAGCTGGTCGGCGAGGTGCAGGGCCGCACGCTGCTCGAGGCCCTGGGCTCGGGGGTGGACACCTCCGACAAGGTCGTCATGGTGAACGGCTCGCCGACCGACCCCAACGCCAAGCAGTTCAAGCAGGGCGCGATGTCCGAGCTGAACGGCAAGGTCGACATCGCGAAGAGCTACGACACCCCCGACTGGAAGCCGGAGAACGCCCAGGCCTACATGACCAAGGTGATCGCCGAGATCGGCAAGGACAACATCGCCGCGGTCTACGCGGCCAACGACGGCATGGCGAGCGGTGTCATCAAGGCCCTGACGGCGGCCGGCGTCACCAAGCTGCCCCCGATCACCGGCCAGGACGCCGAACTGGACGCCGTGCAGCGGATCGTCGCCGGCGAGCAGTACATGAGCGTCTACAAGTCCTACCCGGACGAGGCCGAGGCCGCCGCCCAGATGGCCGTCACCAAGGTGCAGGGCAAGGACATCCAGTTCGACGCCCTGACCCAGGACCGGGCCGACAGCCCCACCGACAAGGACATCCCGTCCCGTCTCGTCCAGGTGAGCGCCCTGACCCGCGCCAAGATCAAGGACACCGTCATCGCCGACGGGATCTACACGACGGGCGACATCTGCACGGCCAAGTACAAGGCGGCCTGCGCGTCGATCGGCCTGAAGTAGCCCGCGTCCCACCCCCCCCAGCTTGTTGCGGTCGCGGCGGGCGAAAGCCCGTACGCAACGGCGCATACCGGCCGTTTTCCCCGGCCGGGGCGGCCGGAGCCGTGTTGCGGACCCGGTCCCGGCCGCGCATAGTTGCGCTGCGGAAGTGGCAGCAACCGGGGGTGGAATGCGCGATGGCCGGGCACGGGACGGAGGAGCATCCTCACGGTGCCGACCGCCTGTGCGAGGCCGGGGATCGCGTGTACTCCCGGGCCGTGCGCCGGGGGCGGGTGCCGCGCACGGACGCCGGTCCGGTGCCCTGCCTGCTCGAACTGGCCCTGCTGCACCCCGATCCGGACGACATGGACTGGCTGGTGCCGACCTCGCCGCAGGAGGTCATGACGCGGCTGCTGCGCGGGGTCCACGACGAGGTCAGGGAGAGCCAGCGGCGGGTGGGCTCGGCGGTCGCCGCCTTCGAGTGGTACGCGGGCCTGGGACGGCAGCTCCAGGCGCTCTCGGCGGCCGGTGAGGGCACGGCCATCCGGGTGCTGGACGGGCTCTCCCGCATCCAGGCCGCGATGGACGAGGCGACCGCGGCGTGCACCGCGGAGGTGCTCACCGTGCAGCCCGGCGGCATCCGGCGCGAGGGCGAGCTGAGCGAGGGACTGCACCGGGCGCTGGCGCTGCGCGGCCGGGGCGTGCGCATGCGCGACCTGTACACGCACGTGGCCCGGCACGGGCAGGGGCTGCTCAACTACCTGGAACTGATGGGCGGCGCGGTCGAGGCCCGCACCCTGGACGAGGTCATCGACCGGCTGATCCTCTTCGACCGCACGGTCGCGTTCATCCCCGCCAACTCCGAGCGCACGATGGCCCTCGAACTGCGGCACCCGGCCCTGGTCGAGTACCTGGTGACCGTCTTCGAGCGGCTCTGGCGCCTGGCGCTGCCGCTGACGGCCCCGCTGCCCGACACCGGCATCGAGGGCATCTCGCACCGCGAGCGGTCCATCGCCACGCTGCTCGCCGAGGGGCACCAGGACGCGGTGATCGCCGAACGGCTCGGCATCAGCGTCCGGACCTGCCGGGCGCACATCGCCCGGCTCTCGGACACGCTCGGCGCGGCGAGCCGTACCCAACTGGGCGTGCGCATCGCGCAGGTGGGCCTGGACCGCCCTCCGCACAGCGGACCGCCGGTGACGCCCGCCGCGCTGGGGATGCCCGGCCAGGGCTCCCCGAGGGTGCGCTGAGGCGCCCTCGCGCCCGCTCGTCAGTCGTGCCGCCCCGGCGCCGGTATCCCGGGCTCCTGGTCCGGTTCGTGGTCCAGCAGCCCGGAGCGGGCGATGAGATACCCGAGCTGCGCGCGGCTGCCGCTGCCGAGGGCGGCGGCCAGCTTGGCGATGTGGGCCCGGCAGGTCCGTACGTTCATGCCGAGCCGGCGGGCGATCGCCTCGTCCACGTGGCCCTCGACCAGAAGCTTGGCGATGGAGCGCTGCACCCCCGTGACGCCGTCGACCGGGGGCGCGTAGGCCGGCTCCTCCAGGAGGGGCACCGCGCGCCGCCAGAGCTGCTCGAAGACCTTGACCAGGTAGTCGACCAGCGCCGGGTGCCGCAGTTCGAGGGCCACCTGGCGGTCGTCGCGGGCGGGGATGAAGGCCACCTCGCGGTCGAAGATCATCAGACGCTCGATCAGCTCCTCGAGCGTGCGGATCTCCACCTTGCCCTTGGCCATGATCTCCGCGTACGCCAGCGTGCCCTGACTGTGCCGCACGGTGTGCTGGTACAGGGTGCGCATCGAGATCCCGCGGTCGATGACGGCCTGACCCCGTTTCAGGGCGATGCCGAGGACGTTCTCGCTGCGTCCGCCGCCGGGCTGCACGGTGAGCACCTCGTGCCGGCAGTCCGCCGTGGCCCGTTCGATGGCCGTGTTGATCCGCTCGATGCCCTCGTGCACCGTGACCGCGTTGGTGTCCCCCGTACTCTGGGCACTGATGGCCATGAATGGCTCGAAGGAATCGGTGAGTTCGATCGCGACGTGCCTGCGCTCCTGGATCTCTCGTTCGATCGGATGCAGACGCTGCGCGAGCGCGGCGGCGGGCGGTACCGGACGCAGCCATTTGGGATCGTCCGGATCGGGATGCAGCAGCGCGAGTTCCAGCAGGCAGGGGGCGACTTCCACCTCCGGGCGGGCGACGCGTCCCAGCCGCAGCGCGTCGGCGTACAGGCGCTTGCCGTCTTCACAGAGATCCGTCATCCCATGAGGATGATGTGTCTCGTTTGTGTGAGTATTAGGCAAATCTCCACCCCCCAGGGTCCTGTACATGCAGGAACATGATGCACCGCTTCTGTGGCTTTGACGTGGCTTGATGAGCCATCGTCTTGATGGCGGGGGAGAGACACAGGGGAAGTGAGGACGAAGCCCATCATGTGCAAGAGAATGCTTCGCTCAGTACTTGCCGTGGCCTTCTCCACAGGACTGGTCTTCGGCACGGTGAGCACGCTGGACCTCGGCTGGGACATCGTACGGCCGGCCGGTCACGCGGTCTCCGCGCTGGATCTCGGCTGGGACATCACGCCCCGCACGAGCCAGACCGCGTCCGGGCAGGACCTCGGCTGGGACGTCGTGAGGGCGGGTGCGAGGGCATGACCACCCCGCCCGACGACCGGTCCTTCCGGCGAGAGATGGCCACCGCCTACCGCTCCGGCTGGCACTTCATCGACCTGGTCACCGCCATCCCCCACAGTGGTGACTCGCTGATGGTGACCGTGTTCGGAGAGCCGGTCGTCGTCACCCGGGACGAGGACGAGGACGTACGGGCCTACCGGTGCCTGCGCAAGCCGCGCGGGGCGCCGCAGCCGGTGCGGTGCGCCGTCCGCTACGGAATGATCTTTGTGAACCTGGACCAGAGGGACCACCGCCTCGCGGAGCCGGAGGACCCGGAACTCACGACCATCTCAGCCACCCCCCGCAGTGCCTGACGCGATTCCCCCGTCGTAACAGATCGCTCAGGTGCTTCCCCCCGCAGCGGCGTCACCGTGACCTGAACACGGTGACGCCGCTGCAGTTTCCGGGGATATTTCCGGGTATGGACGCGTTCTCACACTGGCCGAAACCCGATGGCGGGCGCGGGTGGGGCGGCCGGCGTCAGCCGTGTCCGAGCGCCCGCTCGATCTCGATCTCGATCACGACCCGCCGGGGGTTCTCCGCCGGCACCCGGTGGTAGCGCTCGGCGTACCGCCGCTCCGCCTCCGCGACCCGCTCCCGGTCCTCGCGCACCCGCGCCCGGCCCTCCAGCGTCGCCCAGCGCCGGCCGTCCACCTGGCACACCGCGACCCGCGCGCCGTCGGCGCCGGCCGCGCGGACGTGGGCCGCCTTCGCGCTGCCTCCGTTCGTGATCACCCGGGCCAGCCGCGCCTCGGGGTCGTACGTCACCCCGACCGGGACCACGTGCGGGCTGCCGTCCGGGCGCAGCGTCGTCAGGGTGCACAGATGCCGTTCCCGCCAGAAGGCGAGATAGGGCTCGTCCGGGGCAGCAGGGTCTACGAAGTGCTTGGCCATGGCCGAAACCTAGCCGCAAATTCCCCCCGTCCCCCCGCATGCCGTGCCTTGAGTGGAATAGACTCAACTTTGTGTACGCTGGTCAAGTCAGCACTGGGAAGGACCTGGCCGCCGAGCCGACGCCGAGGAGGAGAACGGACACGTGGACGCCGAGCTGACCAACAGGAGCCGGGACGCGATCAACGCGGCCGGCAACCGCGCAGTCACCGGGGGGCACCCGGACCTCACCCCCGCTCACCTGCTGCTGGCTCTGCTCGAGGGCCAGGACAACGAGAACATCACCGACCTGCTCGCCGCCGTCGAGGCCGACCAGGCCGCCGTACGCTCGGGTGCCGAACGCGTGCTGGCCGGGCTGCCCAGCGTGACCGGCTCCACCGTCGCGCCGCCGCAGCCCGACCGGGAGCTGCTCGCGGTCATCGCCGACGCCACCGAGCGGGCGAAGTCGCTCGGCGACGAGTACCTGTCCACCGAGCACCTGCTCCTCGGCATCGCCGCGAAGGGCGGCGCGGCCGGCGAGGTGCTCCGGAAGCAGGGTGCCGACGCCAGGAAGCTCGAAGAGGCCTTCACCAAGGCCAGGGGAGGACGCCGCGTGACCACCGCCGATCCCGAGGGTCAGTACAAGGCCCTGGAGAAGTTCGGCACCGACTTCACCGCCGCCGCCCGCGAGGGCCGGCTCGACCCGGTCATCGGGCGGGACCAGGAGATCCGGCGGGTCGTGCAGGTGCTGAGCCGCCGTACCAAGAACAACCCCGTCCTCATCGGTGAGCCCGGCGTCGGCAAGACGGCCGTCGTGGAGGGGCTCGCCCAGCGGATCGTGAAGGGCGACGTGCCCGAGTCGCTGAAGGACAAGCGGCTGGTGGCGCTCGACCTGGGCGCGATGGTGGCCGGCGCCAAGTACCGCGGCGAGTTCGAGGAGCGGCTGAAGTCCGTGCTCGCGGAGATCAGGGACTCCGACGGGCAGATCATCACCTTCATCGACGAGCTGCACACCGTCGTCGGCGCCGGTGCCGGCGGCGACTCCGCCATGGACGCGGGCAACATGCTCAAGCCGATGCTGGCCCGCGGCGAGCTGCGCATGGTCGGCGCCACGACCCTGGACGAGTACCGGGAGCGGATCGAGAAGGACCCCGCCCTGGAGCGCCGCTTCCAGCAGGTGCTGGTCGCCGAGCCGACCGTCGAGGACACCATCGCCATCCTGCGCGGGCTCAAGGGCCGCTACGAGGCCCACCACAAGGTGCAGATCGCGGACAGCGCGCTGGTGGCCGCCGCCACCCTGTCCGACCGGTACATCACCTCCCGCTTCCTGCCCGACAAGGCCATCGACCTGGTCGACGAGGCGGCCTCCCGGCTGCGCATGGAGATCGACTCCTCCCCGGTGGAGATCGACGAGCTCCAGCGCTCCGTGGACCGGCTGAAGATGGAGGAGCTGGCGATCGCCAAGGAGACCGACCCGGCCTCCCGGGAGCGCCTGGAGAAGCTCCGCCGCGACCTCGCCGACAAGGAGGAGGAGCTGCGCGGCCTCACCGCCCGCTGGGAGAAGGAGAAGCAGTCCCTCAACCGGGTCGGTGAGCTGAAGGAGGGCCTGGACGACCTGCGCGGCCAGGCCGAACGTGCCCAGCGGGACGGCGACTTCGACACCGCGGCCAAGCTGCTCTACGGCCGGATCCCGGAGCTGGAGAAGGAGCTGGAGGCCGCCTCCGAGGCCGAGGAGGAGGTCGCCAGGGACACCATGGTCAAGGAGGAGGTCGGCTCCGACGACATCGCCGACGTCGTCGCCGCCTGGACCGGTATCCCCGCCGGACGCCTCCTGGAGGGCGAGACGCAGAAGCTGCTGCGCATGGAGGACGAGCTGGGCCGGCGCCTCATCGGCCAGGCCGAGGCCGTGCGCGCGGTGAGCGACGCCGTACGGCGCTCCCGGGCCGGGATCGCCGACCCCGACCGCCCCACCGGCTCCTTCCTCTTCCTGGGCCCGACCGGCGTCGGCAAGACCGAACTGGCGAAGGCGCTCGCCGACTTCCTCTTCGACGACGAGCGGGCCATGGTCCGCATCGACATGTCGGAGTACGGCGAGAAGCACAGCGTGGCCCGGCTGGTCGGCGCGCCTCCCGGCTACATCGGCTACGAGGAGGGCGGCCAGCTCACCGAGGCGGTGCGGCGGCGGCCGTACAGCGTGGTGCTGCTGGACGAGGTGGAGAAGGCCCACCCCGAGGTCTTCGACATCCTGCTGCAGGTGCTGGACGACGGCCGCCTGACCGACGGTCAGGGCCGGACCGTCGACTTCCGCAACACCATCCTGGTGCTCACCTCCAACCTGGGCAGCCAGTTCCTGGTCGACCCGGTGAGCAGCGAGGCGGAGAAGCGGGAGCAGGTGCTGGAGGTCGTACGGGCCTCCTTCAAGCCCGAGTTCCTCAACCGGCTCGACGACCTGGTGGTCTTCACCGCGCTGACCAAGTCCGAGCTGGAGCTGATCGCGGGGCTCCAGATCGACCGGCTGGCCAGGCGGCTGGCCGAGCGCCGGCTGACGCTGGACGTCACGCCCGGGGCACTGGCCTGGCTCGCCGAGGAGGGCCTGGACCCGGCCTACGGTGCCCGTCCGCTGCGCCGGCTCGTGCAGACCACGATCGGCGACCGCCTCGCCAGGGAGATCCTCTCCGGCGAGGTCAAGGACGGCGACACGGTCCGCGTGGACCGCTTCGAGGAGGGCCTGATCGTGGGGCCGGTGACGGGCAAGACGCTCTGACGCGAGCGGCGGTGCGACCTGGGCGGCGGGGCCGCCGCCGCCCAGGTCGCACCGCCCCCGCCGGGCCGGCCCGCCCGGTTCGGCGGATCATGTCAGCCCTGGGCTGACAGGCCGCGTCGGGGCTTGCCACCCCCCTCCCCGCATGGGGGAGGATGGCGGGATCCAATGAAGGGAAATTCACGGTGAGCATCGACCCGTCCTCGATTCCGAACTTCGGGGGCCAGCCCGAACCGCAGCCCCAGGGACCGGTGGGCCCCGTCGTCCCGGATCAGGATCTCGTGAAGCAGCTCCTGGACCAGATGGAGCTGAAGTACGTCGTCGACGAGGAGGGAGACCTCGCGGCGCCGTGGGAGCAGTTCCGCACGTACTTCATGTTCCGCGGGGAGGATGAGCAGGCGGTCTTCTCGGTGCGGACCTTCTACGACCGCCCCCACCACATCGACGAGAAGCCCCAGCTGCTGGAGTCCGTCGACGACTGGAACCGCCGCACGCTGTGGCCCAAGGTGTACACCCACACCCACGACGACGGCACCGTCCGCCTCATCGGCGAGGCGCAGATGCTGGTCGGCACCGGCGTGGACCTCAACCACTTCGTCTCCTCCACGGTCAGCTGGGTGCGGGCCGCGATCGAGTTCGACAAGTGGCTGGTGGAGCAGCTGGGCCTGGAAGAGGAAGTGAACGAAGCGGAGAAGCCCGAGGAAGACGGGGAGTAGCCCCGCCCCGGCCGGTCCGGGGGCCCCGGCCCCCGGACCCCGCCCTCACATGCGCCGCAACCGCTCCGCCGCCTCCCGCAGCACCTCCGCGCGCTTGCAGAAGGCGAACCGCACGAACGGCGCCCCCGCCTCGCGGTCGTCGTAGAACACCGCGTTGGGAATGGCCACCACCCCCGCCCGCTCCGGCAGCGCACGGCAGAAGGCGAAGCCGTCCTTCTCGCCGAGGGGCCGGATGTCGGTGGTGATGAAGTAGGTGCCGGCGGGCCTGAAGACCTCGAAACCGGCCTGCGCGAGCCCCTCCGCGAGGATGTCCCGGCGGACGCGCATGTCCGCGCGGAAGTCCGCGTAGTAGGAGTCCGGCAGGGCCAGGGCCTCGGCCACCGCGTACTGGAACGGGCCGGCGGAGACGTAGGTCAGGAACTGCTTGGCCGAGCGGACGGCGGTCACCAGGGCCGGGGCGGCCGTCACCCAGCCGACCTTCCAGCCGGTGAACGAGTACGTCTTGCCGGCCGAGCCGATCGTCACCGTGCGCTCGCGCATTCCGGGGAACGCGGCCAGCGGCGTGTGCTCGGCGCCGTCGAAGACCAGGTGCTCGTAGACCTCGTCGGTCACCACCAGCAGGTCCCGTTCCACCGCCAGTGCGGCGACCGCCGCCAGTTCCGCGCGGGTGAGGACCGTGCCGGTCGGGTTGTGCGGGGTGTTGATCAGCAGCAGACGGGTGCGGTCCGTGACGGCCGCGCGCAGCTCGTCCAGGTCCAGGCGGAAGGCGCCGTCGTGCGGGCGGAGCGTCACCGGCACCCGGCGGCCGCCCGCCATGGCGATGCTCGCCGCGTAGGAGTCGTAGTACGGCTCCAGGGCCACCACCTCGTCGCCGGGCTCCAGCAGCGCCAGCAGGGAGGCCGCGATGGCCTCCGTGGCGCCGGCCGTCACCAGCACCTCGGTGTCGGGGTCGTACGACAGCCCGTAGTGCCGGAGCTGGTGCGCGGCGATCGCGGTGCGCAGTTCGGGGACGCCCGGGCCCGGCGGGTACTGGTTGCCGCGCCCGTCGCGCAGGGCGCGTACGGCGGCCTCCCGGATCTCCTCGGGGCCGTCGGTGTCGGGGAAGCCCTGTCCCAGGTTGATCGCCCCGGTCGACACGGCGAGGGCGGACATCTCGGCGAAGATCGTCGTACCGAACTCCGCCAGGCGGCGGTTGAGGTGCGGGCGCGCGCTGGAGGTCATGCCGGTCATCCTGCGCCCAAGCTCTGGACTTCCTCAACTCTGCTTTCGCGCGCCCGGCGACCGGGCATCCCCCGGTCACCGCACGAGAGGCGGTGACGGCGAGGCGCCCACGGGGGGCCGCTTCGGGGGAAAGGAAGGAGGGCGGCGCCATGGAGATCGGATTCGCTCTGGCTCTGCTCGCGCTGCTGATCATCGCGGGGGCGGCGGGACGGGCGCGCAGGAGGCGGGCCAGGAACAGGGGCCTGAACCCGAACGGGGGCAGGACCCGGCCGGCCGGCCGGACCCGCTCGTTCCGCACGAGGTCCTCGTCGTCCTCGTCGTCGTACGACGGCGGCGCCAGTTGGTGGGCCGCGGGCGCGGCGGACACCGGATCGTCCTCGGGCGGCCATCACGGCGGCCACCACTCGGGCGGCCACCACTCCTGCGGCGGAGGGCACTCGTCGTGCGGCGGCTCCTCCTCCTCGTGCGGCGGAGCCTCGTCCTGCGGCGGGGGCTCCTCGTGCGGCGGTGGCGGCGGCTGCGGGGGCGGCAGCTGACGAAACGCGAGCGGGGGAGGCGGCTGACACGGGGCAGCCGGCTTCCCGGGGCCCGGGCGCCCGCCGGAGGAACGGATCCGGCGGGCGCCCGGGTGTTTCCGGGCCGCGCCCCCGGCGCACGCCGTGGTTGAACAGTTGAGCTGTGGAGCCCTCTGAGGGATGGAAACCCCACGAACTTGGGTAAAAACGCTGTGGTGGCGCCACTGTTCATGATTCCCTCTAATTCACCAACGCGGCCGTCCTACTCACCGACACAGCCCTCGGACTCCCGCAGTCGCCCCCACCGGCCGGGCTGACTGGGCTGACAAGGCCGAACTCCCCCCTCCTTGTTCGTTAGCGGAGCCGACCCATGCTCACGACCCTGAACACCTCCTACACCGATACCCGTGCCGCCGACCTCGCCTGGGCCCTCGGCCGCGAACCGCTGCCCGCTCTGGCCACGCTCGATCTCGAACTGGGTGGGTCGAGGCTGCAGTTGCGGCTCCTCGGCGCGTCCCACCAGGTGCTGCTCGAGGAGGAGCGGGGGCGATGTTCGGAGACGGTCGCGTGCATCCCCGGTTCCAGCACCCCGCTCCCGCTGGGCGTGGCCAAGCGGGTCGACGACTGGGAGTACGAGTTCGCGGCGCGCGTCGAGATGCTCACGCCGGGCTCGTTCGAGGGCCGCGCCCAGGAGCTGCTGGCCCTCGTCTCCGACCATCCGCACGGCCTCGCCGGTGTCTTCCCCGGCAGTCCGCACGCCTTCACCGCGCTGCTGGCCCGGTGGCACGAGGGCCAGGTCCACTGGCGCACCTGGCACGCCTACCCGCAGGACGGGCAGCTGGTGGCGACCCGGACCCGGGTCGGGGCGCGCGTCCCGGCCGGCCGGACGGGGCCGCACGCGTTCCGCGCGGCATAAACCAGTAATGCGTCAACTGCCCGGAGTTCCACACGTGTGGGTGACGAAGCGTACCCAGTACGTGACGTAACGTCGCAGCGTGATCGATCCGCACGCGCCCGCTCCGCCGAGTGCCCCGCCCTGGACGGCTCCCGCACGGCTGCCCGTCCGGCCCGGCACCGGGCGGTTCCTGGTCCTCGTGTGCGTCTTCGTCTGCGCGGCCTGCGGGCTCGTGTACGAGCTCGAACTCGTCGCCTTCGCCTCGTACCTGATCGGCGACTCGGTCACCCAGGCCTCCGTCGTGCTGTCCGTGATGGTGTTCGCGATGGGCATCGGCTCCCTCGCGGCCAAGCGGCTGCGCTGGCACGCGGCCGCCGGGTTCGGCGCGATCGAGATCGCACTCGCCCTCGTCGGCGGCTGCAGCGCGATGGCGCTGTACGCGGTCTTCGCCTGGACCGGCGGCTGGGGCGGGATCTGGGCCGACGGCCCGCGCTGTCTGCTGGTCGCCTTCTCGCTCGCCATCGGGCTGCTCGTGGGCGCCGAGGTGCCGCTGCTGATGGAGCTGATCCAGCGCATCCGCCGCCAGGACGCGGGGGGCGCGGTCGCCGACCTGTTCGCCGCCGACTACGTGGGCGCGCTGGTCGGCGGCCTCGCCTTCCCGTTCCTGCTGCTGCCGTTCCTCGGCCAGTTGACGGGAGCGCTGCTCACCGGCGCGGTCAACGTGATCGCCGGGGTCGCCCTGGTGCTCGGCCTGTTCCGCCGCGACCTGAGCCGCCGGGCGCGCTGGACCCTGCTGCTGGCCGGCCTCACCGTGCTCGGCGTCCTCGCCGCCGCGGCCGCCCTCGCCGGCGACTTCGAACGCGCCGCCCGGCACGCGGTGTACGGCGACGACGTACGGGTCGCCGTGCGGACCGGCGTGCAGGAGGTCGTCCTCGCCGGCGGCACCGGGGGCCGCCCCCTCGACCTCTTCCTGGACGGCCGGCTCAGGGTCGGCGGCCGCGACCAGCACCGCTACCACGAGGCCCTCGTCCAGCCCGCGCTGAGCGGCCCGCACACGCGCGTGCTGATCCTCGGCGGCGGCGACGGCCTGGCCGCCCGCGAGGTCCTGCGCCACCGCGACGTGCGCCGCGTCGACCTGGTCGAACTCGACGCCGGCCTCATCCGTCTGGCCCGCCGCGACCCCGGCCTGTCCGCCCTCAACGGCCACGCCTACGACGACCCCCGCCTGCGCGTGACGACGGCGGACGCGCTCACCTGGCTGCGCGGCGCGCCGGCCGGGACGTACGACGTCGTCATCGCGGACCTCCCCGACCCCGGCATCACCGCCAGCACCAAGCTGTACTCCCAGGAGTTCTACGGCCTGGCCCGCCGCGCCCTCGCCGCCGACGGGCGGCTCGTGGTGCACGCCGGCCCGGTCACCGCCCGTCCCCGGGCCTTCTGGACGGTGGCGTCGACCCTCCGGGCGGCCGGCTTCGCCACCGCCGCCTACCGGGTCCCCGGCCAGGACGCCGGCTTCCCGGCCGGCCCCGACCGCTCGGCCGACGCCTCCCGGGCCCCGCAGGACTGGGGGTTCCTGCTGGCGGCCCCGGGCCGTACGGCACCGCGGCTGCGCCTGGACCGCGAGGCACCCGCGCCCCGCACCCTGACCGGGGACGACCTGGCGGCCGACGCGCGCGCGGCGGCCGCCACCCGGGTGGGGCGGCTGCCGGCGTCCACGCTGGCGCACCCGAGGTACTGACCGGTGCGGCCCCGTCTCACGGGCAGCCGTCGAGGGTCTGCTGGGCCCACACGGTCTTGCCCTCCGCCTGGTACCGGGTGCCCCAGTTGTCGGCCAGGGTGGCGACGATGAACAGCCCGCGCCCGGTCTCGTCACTGGTGCGGGCGTGCTTGAGGTGCGGAGCGGACATCGCGCTGTCGCTGACCTCGCACGTCAGCGTGCCGTTGCAGATCAGGCGCAGCCGCATCGGCGGGGAGCCGTAGCGGACCGCGTTGCCCACGAGTTCGCTGACGACCAGCTCGGTGGTGAACGCGGCCTCCCGGTCGACGCCCCAGGCCCGCAGCCGGCGCCGGGCCTCCGCACGCGCGAACGGCGCGGCCTCGGGCCCCGGCGGCAGGTCACAGCCGAAGACCCGCTCGGCGGGCAGCGCCGCGGTGCGCGCGAACAGCAGCAGCGCGTCCTCCGACAGCCGGCCGTCCCTGACGGCGTAGGCGATGGTGTCGCACAGCTCGGGCAGCGGTCCGTGGGCGTGCTCGTCGAACAGGGCGCGCAGCGTCCCGGACGGGGCGAGGACGTCCCGCGCCAGGGTGCGGGTGCCGATCGCGAGCGTGCTCCCGGCCGGCAGGTCGACGGTGACGGCCGGGAACGGGGCGTTGCCGGGGCCGGCGAGGAGCGGTCCCGCGGGCACCGGGACGACGGCCGGAACGCCGTCGGGCGGGACCACGACGGGTTCCGAGAGGCCCGCCCGCACGAAGGTGCAGGTGAGGTCGATCGGGTCGTAGACGGCGATCAGACAGCTCGCGGTCAGCGGCTCGCGGTGCAGCGGATCCCCCGCCGGCAGCGCGGCGCGTTCCGTGGCGAGGCGGGCCGCCGTGTCGCTCAGCCGGGCCATCAGCTCGTCCGGGGCCAGGTCCAGGGAGGCCAGCGAGTGGATGACCGTGCGGAGCTGCCCCATCGTGGTCGCGGCGGCCATGCCGTGGCCGGCCACCTCGCCGACGATCAGCGCGGTGCGCGAGCCGGCCATGCCGATCACGTCGAACCAGGCGCCGCCTCCTTCGGGGGCGGACAGATGCAGATGGGACAGGTCCACCGTGTCCGGCACGGTCGGCCGCTGAGGGAGCAGCCTGCGCTGCACGGTCGCGGCGATGGTCCGTTCCCGGGCGTAGCGGCGGGCGTTGTCGATGCAGAGCGCGGCGTGCGCGCACACGTCGGCGGCGAGGGCGACGTCCGCCTCCTCGAAGGGGTCCTCCTCCCGGTGCCGGTAGAAACTGACCACGCCGAGCGCCTCGCCGCGCAGCGCCAGCGGGGCGACGATCAGGGAGTGGGCGCCGGAGGCCCTGATGGCGTCCGCCCGCGGCGGATCGGCCCCCAGCCACAGGCTGTCCTCCTCGACCGCGACGAGCCGCGGCCGAAGATCGGTGAGCACCCGGGAGAACGGCGTGCCGTAGGGCAGCCGCCGCACCTCGCCCACCGGATACGCCGACACCACGCCCCGGAACGCGGCCCGGCGCAGCGGCACCTCGCGGCCGACCGGGACCAGCGGCGGCGCCTCGCCCCGCACCACCTCCTCGACCACCTCGACCACGGCGATGCCCGAGAACCGCGGCACGACCGCGTCCACGAACTCCTGGCAGACGGAGATCACGTCCAGCCGCTCACCCACCCGGCGGCGCACCTCGTCCACCACGGAGAGCCGCCACAGGGCGTGTTCGCGTTCGGTCACGTCGATCGCCGAGGCGACCAGGCCGAGGATGTCGCCGCGCACGTTCTCCAGGCGCACGTAGGAGACGGAGTAGACGCCGTGCTCCTGGCCGGGCGTGCCCGGCACCACCCGCACGATCCGGTTCAGCTCCGCCCGGCCGGTCTCCAGCACCCGGCGCGCCGCCGCCTCCTCCTGTCCGGGGTCGGCCAGGCCGTACGCCCGGGAGAAGGCCCGGCCCAGCAGCCGGTCCTCCGCCACGCCGCGCAGCGCGCGGGTCGCGGTGTTGACACGGACGATCCGCAGCTGGTCGTCCAGTACGTGCAGGCCCACCGGTGACTGGGTGAACATCGCCCGCAGGATGGCCAGGTCCTCGCCGGAGGCGGCCTCCACCGCCGCGCACACCTCCCACACCAGCGTGCCGTCCGCCAGCACGGGTCGGACCAGCACGGGCCGCATCACGTCCGGGTGGGCGACGCCGGCTGGGCCGCCCTCCGCGCCTCCGCGCAGCAGCGATGCCACGGTCCGCCCGACGGCCTCCTCGGCGGACCAGCCGAACGTCTCCTGGGCCGCACGGTGCCATTCGAGCACCCGTCCGGCCTGGTCAAGACGCATGAGCCGGTCATCGCTGGGCATCGCGGCAACACCTCCGCCCCCATCCATGCCCACGCCGCCCACCGGCCCGACCCGATCCCGGCAAGCTGCCGCCGTTCGGGGCATTCCCAGGGGGCGCGGGCGGCCGCGGCGGCGGGTGTCACGGGGTCGGCGCGCGGGAGGGTGCGTTCCGGCCGGGACTGGGTAGGCTCAGCCGACATGGAGCACCAGGTCTTCGTTCCGGTTCCGGTCGACCGGCTCAGGGAGGCGCTCGCCGAGCCCGCCCGGGTCGCCCGGGCGGTCCCCGGGCTCCAGCAGGACGCCGGTGCCGAACCCGTCTCGGGCCGGCTGAAGCTGCGCGTCGGCGGACACTCCGTCACCTACCGCGGGGCGCTGCGCGTCACACCGCGGGAGGACGGCGGCTTCGCCGTCGACGGCGAAGCCGGTGAGGCCCGCGGCAGCGGCACGGCCAAGGTCGCGCTCACCCTGCGCCTCGACGGCACCGCCGACGGCACCACCGTCACGGTCGAGGGCACCGCGGAGGCGGACGGACGCATCGCCGAACTGCCGGCGGACGCGGTGAACTCGGCGGTGACCCGGCTGCTGACCCGCTTCGTGGAGAGCCTGGCGGCCGGCCCCGACAGCTCGGACCGGGCGCCCGGTCCCGAGTCCGCCTCGGTCTTCGACACCGAGGTCCCGCCGCCCTCCCTCGGCCCCGCCGCGGACGACGGCACCCCCGCAGGCCTGTCGGAGGACTTCGCCGAGACGGGCGCGCCGCCCGCCGAGGCCGCGCACGCGCGCCGGACGATGATCGGCCGCAGCGCGGAGGAGGTCGACCACGCGCCCCCGCGCGGCCGTTACGCCCCCGTGCCGGCCCCCCAGAACGGCGCCGGCAACCAGATCCTGCGCTGGGCGGCCCCCGCGGCGGCCCTGGCCGTGGCCTCCGCGATCGTGGTGGGCCGCGCCCTGCGCCGCCGGCGCTAGCGGGTCCCGGGGGCGGCCGGGCCCGGGCCCGGCCGCCCGCGCCGCCGCCCCCTCATCCGCGCGCGGCGGAGGCCCTCTTGATCGTCCGAGTAGGGTCGTCACGTGAGTAACGAAGACATCACGCTGACCGCGGGCGACGCGGAAGTGAGCGTGCGGCCCGGCAACGGTGGCCGTATCGGTGGGCTCCGGATCGGCGGCGTGGAGCTGCTGCGCCAGGGCGAGCGCTACGGCTGCTTCCCGATGGTGCCCTGGTGCGGGCGGGTCCGTGAGGGCCGCTTCCTGGACGGCGCCACCGTCCGCCGGATGCCCCTCAACTCCCCGCCGCACGCCATCCACGGCACCGCGCGCGACGGCGCCTGGCGCACCGCCCGGGTGTCCGCGGACGAGGCCGTCATCACCCACGACCTGACCGACCCGTGGCCGCACCGCGGCCGGGTCACCCAGGTGGTCAGGCTGACCGGGGACAGCCTGACCCTGACCATGTCCGTGGAGGCGTACGACGACTCCTTCCCGGCGCAGATCGGCTGGCACCCCTGGTTCCACCGCAGCCTCGGCGGACCGGACGTGCGGCTCGACTTCAAGCCCGCCTGGCAGGAGGAGCGCGGCGCCGACCACCTGCCCACCGGCAACCGCGTCGACCCCGGGCCCGGTCCCTGGGACGACTGCTTCGGCATGCCCGGCGGCGTCGACGTCACCCTCACCTGGCCCGGGCAGCTCGAGCTGAAGGTCGCGAGCCGCGAGGAGTGGGTGGTCGTCTACGACGAGCAGGCCGAAGCCGTGTGCGTCGAGCCGCAGACCGGTCCGCCCAACGGCCTGAACACCCTCCCGCGGCTGGTCACCCCGCTGGAACCGCTGGAGGCGACGACCACCTGGACCTGGCGGCGCCTCTAAGCTGGGCGGCATGACGGACGACGTACGCGGCGCGCTGCTGCAGCAGATCAAGGACAAGGCCGTGGTGCACGGCAAGGTGACCCTCTCCTCGGGTCTCGAGGGCGACTACTACATCGACCTGCGCCGCATCACCCTCGACGGCGAGGCCGCCCCGCTGGTCGGCCAGGTGCTCCTGGACCTGACCGCGGACCTCGAGTTCGACGCGGTGGGCGGTCTCACCATGGGCGCGGACCCCGTCGCGGCCTCCATGCTGCACGCGGCCGCCGCGCGCGGCAGGCGGGTCGACGCGTTCGTCGTCCGCAAGGCCGCCAAGGCGCACGGTCTGCAGCGGCGGGTGGAGGGGCCGGAGATCGCGGGCCGGCGGGTGCTCGTGGTGGAGGACACCTCCACCACCGGCGGTTCGCCGCTCACCGCGGTGGAGGCGGTGCGCGAGGCGGGTGCCGAGGTCGTCGGCGTCGCGACCATCGTCGACCGGGCCACCGGAGCCGCCGAGAAGATCGAGGCCGGTGCGGGCGTTCCGTACCGTTTCGCCTTCTCGAAGGATGAACTGGGTCTGGACTGACGCCCGGAATTGACCTGGACTTGCCCGTGGCTTGACCGGAGCGCCTGGCACCGGGTCATGTCTGGAAAGATGGGGACGACGATGACGTCACACCCCAGGTCTAGGTCAGGGCCGTAGTACGCAGAACCCCAACCCGCACACTCCAAGGAGCGGACCATGCCCATCGCAACCCCCGAGGTCTACAACGAGATGCTCGACCGGGCGAAGGCAGGCAAGTTCGCCTACCCGGCCATCAACGTCACCTCGAGCCAGACCCTGAACGCCGCGCTGCGCGGCTTCGCGGAGGCGGAGAGCGACGGCATCGTCCAGATCTCCACGGGTGGCGCCGAGTTCCTGGGCGGCCAGTACAGCAAGGACATGGTGACCGGCGCCGTCGCGCTCGCCGAGTACGCGCACATCCTCGCCGAGAAGTACCCGGTCAACATCGCGCTGCACACCGACCACTGCCCGAAGGACAAGCTCGACGGGTACGTGCGTCCGCTGCTGGCGCTCTCCCGCAAGCGTGTCGAGGCCGGTCTCAGCCCGCTGTTCCAGTCGCACATGTGGGACGGCTCCGCCGAGACCCTCTCCGACAACCTGGAGATCGCGCAGGAGCTGCTGGAGCAGGCCCGCGCCGCGAAGATCATCCTCGAGGTCGAGATCACCCCGACCGGCGGCGAGGAGGACGGCGTCTCCCACGAGATCAACGACTCCCTCTACACCACCGTCGAGGACGCGATCCGCACCGCCGAGGCACTGGGCCTGGGCGAGAAGGGCCGCTACCTGCTGGCCGCCTCCTTCGGCAACGTGCACGGCGTCTACAAGCCGGGCAACGTCGTGCTCCGCCCCGAGCTGCTGAAGGAACTGGCCGACGGCGTGTCCGCCAAGTTCGGCAAGGCCGCCCCGTTCGACTTCGTCTTCCACGGCGGCTCCGGCTCCACCGAGCAGGAGATCCTCACCGCGCTGGAGAACGGCGTCGTGAAGATGAACATCGACACGGACACCCAGTACGCCTTCACCAGGCCGGTCGCCGACCACATGTTCAAGAACTACGACGGCGTCCTGAAGGTCGACGGCGAGGTCGGCGACAAGAAGACCTACGACCCGCGCACCTGGGGCAAGCTGGCCGAGGCCAGCATGGCCGCGCGCGTCGTCGAGGCCACGCGGAACCTGCGTTCGGCGGGCAACAAGATCAAGTAAGTCGCGTACGGCTGCTTCGGCGGGCCCGGTGCTTCGGCACCGGGCCCGCTGTATATCTGGTACATGCCCGATGTCCGGCTGGGCTCGTCCCAGGGCAAGTGGATCCTGCTCACCACGGTGCTCGGTTCCAGCATGGCCATGCTGGACTCCACCGTGGTCAACGTGGCGCTGCCGACCATCGGCCGCGACCTCGACGCCAGCCTCGCCGCCCTGCAGTGGACGGTCAACGCGTACATGGTCACGCTGGCCGGCCTGATCCTGCTGGGCGGCTCCCTGGGGGACCGCTACGGCCGCCGGCGGATCTTCGTGCTGGGTGTCGTCTGGTTCGCGGCCGCCTCCCTGCTCTGCGGGCTCGCCCCGCATCCCGCGGTGCTGATCGCCGCCCGTGCCCTGCAGGGCGTCGGCGGCGCCCTGCTCACCCCCGGCTCCCTCGCCCTCATCCAGGCCTCCTTCCACCCGGACGACCGCAGCCGGGCGGTCGGTCTGTGGTCCGGCTTCGGCGGCGTCGGCGCGGCCGTCGGCCCGTTCTTGGGCGGCTGGCTGGTGGACGGCCCCGGCTGGCGCTGGGTGTTCCTGCTCAACGTGCCGCTCGCCCTGCTGTGCGCGCCGATCGCCGTGCGGCACGTGCCGGAGTCCGCCGCCGGCCCCGGCAAGGGCCGGTTCGACGTCCTCGGCGCGGGCCTCGGGGCGCTCGCCCTGGCCCTGCTGACGTACGCCCTGATCGAGGCGGGCGGCGACGGGCGGGGGGTGGTGGTGAGCGCGGTCCTCGGCCTGGCGGCGGCGGTGGCCTTCGTGTACGTCGAGAGGCACCGCGCGGACCCGATGCTCCCGCCCGGCATCTTCGCCTCGCGCCGGTTCACCGCGGTCAACCTGGTCACGCTGTGCGTGTACGCGGCCTTCGGCGGCTTCTTCTTCCTGACCGCGCTCCAGCTCCAGGTGGTGTCCGGCTACTCGCCCCTCCAGGCGGGCACGGCCCTGCTGCCGACGACGGTCCTGATGCTGCTGTTCTCGGCCCGCTCGGGCGCTCTGGCCGATCGCACCGGTCCACGGCTGCCGCTCACCGTGGGGCCCCTGCTGTGCGCGGCGGCGATGCTGCTGATGCTGCGGGTGGGCGTGGACGCGAACTACCTCACCGACGTCCTGCCCGCGCTGCTCGTCATGGGCGCCGGCATGGTCGCCCTGGTCGCCCCGCTGACCGCCACGGTGCTCGGCTCCGTGGACACCGCCCGGGCGGGGCTGGCCAGCGGCATCAACAACGCGGCGGCCCGGGCGGCGGGGCTGGTCGCCGTGGCCGCGCTGCCGCTGCTGACGGGGATGGGGCCGGAGGCGTACCGGTCCGCGGTGGCCTTCGACGCGGCGTTCTCCCGGGCGATGCCGATCTGCGCGGGGGTGCTCGTGCTGGGCGCGGTGCTGGCCTTCACCCTGATCCGCCGCCCGCCGGCCGGCTGCCGCCACCCTGAGTGCAGGACCTTCTGCGGCGTCGCGGCTCCTCCGCTGGAGGCCGAGCGCCGGGCGTAGCCGCGACCACGGGGACCTCCGGTCGTGCTTCGGCCGCGGGGCCGCTGTGGCCGGTCGCGCGGTTCCTCGCGCCCCTTTGCAGGCGTCCGGTGCCGCCCCCCAGCCGCGGGCAAGCGAATCGTCCTCCGGCCGGCACCGGGCACCCGGCGAGCACCGAGCACCGGTGCCGATCCGCCGGGGGAGCGTGCGTGCGACAGACTGGAGCCATGACGATTCACGAAAACCTCCTCGGCGGCCCGCCCCCCACCCATCTGCCCGACGACCCGGAGCCCCGCGAGCTGCTCGCGACCGGCACCGCCCCCGCGGACGTCGCCGCCAAGTACCCCACCTCCTCCCTCGCCTGGGCCCAGCTCGCCGACGAGGCGTTCGAGCGGGGCTCGGTCGTGGAGTCGTACGCCTACGCCCGCACCGGCTACCACCGCGGCCTGGACGCCCTGCGCCGCAACGGCTGGAAGGGCCACGGCCCGGTGCCCTGGGAGCACGAGCCCAACCGCGGCTTCCTGCGCGCCCTGCACGGCCTCGCCCGCGCCGCCCAGGCGATCGGCGAGCAGGAGGAGTACGAGCGCTGCTCCCAGTTCCTGAAGGACTCCTCGCCCGCGGCGGCCCAGACCCTCGGCTGACCGGCCCACCGGTCCCGCGGCGTCACCTGTGTGGCCCGTCTGGCAGCAGGCGGGCCTTGCCGTGACCGGAGTGATTGCGGAGGATGCGGGGTGGGGACCGGGGCCCCCGTGCCGGCATCGGCAGGGGCGGACCGCCACCCGGAGCAACAACAGGAGACAGCGATGTCGCAACAGGCTCGCCCCCCTCACGAGGCCGCTGAGCCCGAGACCCCGCATCTCGACTTCGCGGGTACGACGCCCTACGAGGACTACGTCCGGGCGGACGTGCTCACCCACCTCCAGCACACCCTCTCCGACGACCCCGGAGAGATGGTCTTCCTGGTGACGACCCAGGTCATGGAACTGTGGTTCACCGTCGTCGTGCACGAGTGGGAGACCGCCGCGAAGGCCCTCCGCCAGGACGACGTGCCGACCGCGATCGCCGCGCTGAAGCGTTCCGTACGCGAGCTGGAGGCGCTGAACGCCTCCTGGAAGCCGCTCGGCCAGCTCACCCCGGCGCAGTTCAACTCGTACCGCGCTGCCCTCGGCGAGGGCTCCGGGTTCCAGTCGGCGATGTACCGCCGGCTGGAGTTCCTGCTCGGCGAGAAGTCCGCGTCGATGCTGGTCCCGCACCGCGGCGCCCCCCGCGCGCACGCCGAGCTGGAGAAGGCCCTGCACGAGCCGAGCCTGTACGACGAGGTGCTGCGGTTCCTCGCCCGCCGCGGCCACGCGATCCCCGCCTCGGTCCTGAACCGGGACGTCACCCGGCGCTACGAGCACTCGGACGCCGTCGAGTCCGCCTGGGCCGCGGTCTACTCCGGCGACCAGGACGGCGAGCTCGTGCGTCTCGGCGAGGCCCTGTCCGACGTGGCCGAGCTGGTCTGGCGCTGGCGCAACGACCACCTGGTCGCCACCCGCCGCGCGATGGGCTCGAAGGCCGGCACGGGCGGCTCCGCGGGCGTGGCCTGGCTGGAGAAGCGCGCCCGCAAGAACGTCTTCCCCGAGCTGTGGACGGCGAGGTCCCATGTCTGAGCGTCCCGAACTCGCGCTGCGCGCCAAGGAACTGGACGCTGCGGACGAAATGGCCCCGCTGCGCGAGCGCTTCGTCCTCGACGACGTGGTCTACCTGGACGGCAACTCCCTCGGCGCCCTGCCCGTGAACGTCCCGGACCGGGTGGCCGACGTGGTCCGCAGGCAGTGGGGCGAACGGCGCATCCGCTCCTGGGAGGACGGCGGCTGGTGGACGGCGCCGGAGCGGATCGGCGACCGGATCGCCCCGCTCGTCGGCGCGGCACCGGGACAGATCGTGGTGGGCGACTCCACGAGCGTCAACGTCTTCAAGGCGGTCGTGGCGGCGGTCCGGATGGCGGACGCCGGCCGCGACGAGATCCTCGTCGACGCGACGACGTTCCCCACGGACGGCTACATCGCCGGGTCGGCGGCCCGGATGACCGGCCGCACCCTGCGCCCGGTGACCCCGGCCGAGCTGCCCGCGGCGCTGAGCGACCGCACGGCCGCGGTCCTGCTCAACCACGTCGACTACCGCTCCGGCCGGCTGCACGACCTGCCGGGCCTCACCGCCGCGATCCACGCCTCGGGCGCCCTCGCGGTCTGGGACCTGTGCCACAGCGCGGGCGCGCTGCCGGTGGGCCTGGACGAGCACGGGGTCGACCTGGCGGTCGGCTGCACCTACAAGTACCTGAACGGCGGGCCCGGTTCGCCCGCGTACCTGTACGTGCGCCGGGAGCTGCAGGACCGTTTCGACTCGCCCCTGCCCGGCTGGACCTCCCATGCCGAGCCGTTCGCGATGAGCGCGTCCTTCGCACCGGCGCCGGGCGCGGTGCGCGGCCGGGTCGGCACCCCGGACATCCTCTCCATGCTGGCCCTGGAGGCCGCCCTGGAGGTGTGGGACGGGGTCCGTGTCGACGCGGTCCGCGCCAAGTCCCTGGCGCTGACGGACTTCTTCCTGGAGTGCGTCGACGCGTACACCGAGCCCGGCCGGGTCGAGTGCGTGACCCCCGGGCCGCACGCGGAGCGGGGCAGCCAGATCGCCCTGCGCTGCCCCGACGCGGGAGAGGTCATGAAGCGGCTGATCGAGCGGGGCGTGGTGGGCGACTTCCGCCACCCGGACGTCCTCCGCTTCGGCTTCACCCCGCTGTACGTCGGCTTCGCGGACACGGAGCGCGCGGCCCGGGTGCTGGGGGAGCTGCTGGCCCGGTGACGTGAGCGGTGGCGGGGGGTGCCGAGCGCCCCCCGCCGCCGCCCGGCGACCCCGTGTCCGCCCACGTCACCCGCCTGGTACCGTCCCGGCCAACGGCCGACGAGGAGTACCCGCCCGTACCCCCAGGTACCCGCGCGGTCCGCCGATCCCATCCCGCCGCTGAGAGGTTGGAGCATGCCGGACGACGCCGCAGCAGCCCGCGCCGCCGCCGAGGAGGAGTCGGCCTTCTCGCACCCCGAGGTCGACCCCGACGTGACCGCCGCCTACGGCGACCACCCCGACCAGGTGATCGACTTCTACGCCCCGCGGACCGGCGCCCCCGGCGCCCCCCTGGTCGTCGTCCTGCACGGCGGAGCCTGGCGCGCCCGCTACGACCGCCGCCACGTCACCCCGTTCGCGGACCATCTGGCCCGCGCCGGCTTCGCCGTGGCCAACGTCGAGTACCGGCGCGGCGGCGAGCCCCTGATCCCGGCGCAGAGCCAGGGCGCCGGGCCCGGGCCCGAGGCCGCGACCCCGCCGGCCGGCCGCTGGCCCGACACCTTCGACGACGTGGCCGCCGCCCTGGACGCCCTGCCCGGGCTGGTCCGCGAGGCGCTCCCGCAGGCCGACCCGCGCCGAATCGTCCTCACCGGGCACTCGGCGGGCGGCCACCTCGCCCTGTGGGCGGCGGCCCGGCACGTCCTGCCCGCCGACGCCCCCTGGCGCACCGACGGGCCCGCCCCGCTGCGCGGCGTGGTGGCCCTCGCCCCGATCGCCGACTTCGACGTGGCGGAGAAGCTGGACGTCTGCGGCAACGCATCCCTGCAACTCCTGGGCGGACACGACCACTTCGCCGAGCGCCGGCCGTACGCCGACCCCGTGCTGCTCCTTCCGAACGGCATCGCCACGACGCTGGTCCAGGGCCGCGCCGACCTGGTGGTGCCGCAGCCGGTTGCCGAGTCGTACGCGGACGCGGCCGAGAAGGCGGGGGAGATGGTGGGTCTGACCCTGCTGGCGGACGTCGGGCACTTCCCGCTCATCGACCCGGCGACGGACGCCTGCGCGGTGGTGGCCGAGGAGATCGCCCAACTCGCCTGGTGAGCCGCCCCGGTCATACCCGTAGTACCTGAGAGCTACCCCGCGGGACAGCTCCCTGGCGGGACGCCGGCGACGCCTCCCGGCTCATAACTTCCCTTCTGGACAAGCCCGATGGCCGGGCTCTGCGAAGGGAAGCCACCATGGGGCAAGCGTCGCCACCCGCCACCGGTCCGCATCCGCCGCCCCGCCGGGACCGGCGGCCGCCGGGACGGTCCCGGTTCCGCCAGGCGCTGCTCACCGCCGCCACCGTCGTCGCCCTGACCGCCGCCGCGCACTCCACGGTCCCCGCCCCGCCCCCGGCCGGTCACGCCCCGCCCACCGCCGCCACCCTGCGGTCGGTCTACGCGGCGAACCGCGCCAACGCCGCCGAGGCCGCCGCCATGGCCGCGGCCCACGGCGACGTGCGCCGGGCCGCCGCGGACCGGGCCCTCGCCGGCCGCGACCTCCTCGCCTTCGACGGCCGGGGTCCCGGCCGGGCCACCGAGGTCCTCGGCGAGCTGCGCCGGGCCGACCGCATCGCCGTCCTGGTGCCCGGCTCCGACACCTCGATCGACACCTACGCCCGCTTCCACCGGGCGGCGGCCGCCCTGTACGACGACCTCACGCGCCGCGCCCCCGCCGGAACCCGCGTCGCGGTGGTCGCCTGGCTCGGCTACCGGACCCCCGCCACGGTCAGCACCACGGTCACCACCACGGCCAGGGCGGACGAGGCGGCGCCCCGGCTCCGGGCCCTCACGGGCCGGCTGCGCGCCCTCGCCCCCGCCCGCGCCCGGGTCTCGCTGCTCTGCCACTCCTACGGCTCCGTCGTCTGCGGCCGGGCCGCGCACGGTCTGGACGCCGGCGACATCGTCCTCGTCGGCAGCCCCGGCACGGGCGCCGGCACCGTCGCCGGCCTGCGCACCCACGCGCGGGTGTGGGCGGCGCGCGGCGGCGGCGACTGGGTGGCCCACGTGCCGCACGTCCGGGCCGGCCTGCTTCTCGCCACCGTCGGCTTCGGCACCGACCCGGTCTCCCCGGCCTTCGGCGCCCGGGTCTTCGACGCCGCCGGCGCCGGCCACAGCGGCTACTTCGCCCCGGGCTCGGCCGCCCTCGCCAACCTGGCCCGGATCACCCTCGGCGAGACCTCGGAGGTGACCCGTGCCTGAGCCCGCTGCCGGCCCCTCTCGCCGGCCTCCCGGCCGCCCCGCGGCGCCGCGGCCCCGCCGCGCGCCGCGCCTGCCGTACGCGATACGCCGGGGTGCCCGTCACGTGGACGCCGCCACCCCCGCCTCCCGGGACCGCGCGGTGGACGCGCTGCGCGCCCTCGCGATCCTCGGTGTCGTCCTCGGCCACTGGCTGGTCACCGCCCTGGTCCCGCAGGACGGCGCGCTGCGCACCGCGAGCCCGTTGCGGCAGCTGCCGTGGCTGGCCCCGGTCTCCTGGGTCTTCCAGACCCTCGCGGTGTTCTTCCTGGTCGGCGGCCATGTGGCGACGCGCTCACTCGCCTCGGCGCGGGGCCGGGGACTGTCCTACCCGGCGTGGCTGCGCTCCCGGCTGACCCGCCTGCTCCGGCCGGTGCTCGCGCTCCTCACCCTGTGGACGGTGGCGGCCGCCGCCCTGCTGCTGTCCGGCACCCCCTTCGGAACCCTGCACACGCTCCTGAAACTGGCCCTGTCCCCGCTGTGGTTCCTGCTGGTCTTCGCCGCCCTCACGGCGGCCACCCCGCTGCTCACGCGGCTCAGCCCGCTCTGGCCGCTGGCCGTCGTCCTGCACGTGGACGTCCTCCGCTTCGGCCTGCACACCGGGCCGTCCTGGCTGGGCTGGGTGAACGTGGCGGCCGGCTGGCTGGTCCCGTACACCCTGGGCGCCGCCTGGACCCGTGGTGAACTGGAGACGCGCCGGGCGGCCGGGGTGCTGCTCCTCGGCGGTGCGGCGGCCACGGTCCTGCTGGTGACCTGCGCGGGCTACCCCGCGTCCATGGTCGGGGTGCCGGGCGCCCCCGTCTCCAACCTGAACCCGCCGACGCTGGCGGCCGTGACCTTCGGCCTGGCCCAGTGCGGACTCGCCCTCCTGCTGCGCGACCGGCTGCGCCGGGCGATGAGCCGCCCGCTCGCCTGGGCGGCCGTGGCCCTGGTCAACCTGTCCGCGATGACCGTCTTCCTGTGGCACCAGACGGCCCTGATGACCATCACGGCCGCCACCCTCCCGGCCGGCCCCCTCCCCGGCCTCCACACCCGTCCGGACGGCCTCGGCTGGGTGGCGGCCCGGCTCCTCTGGCTGCCGGTGCTCACCGTCGTACTCGCCCTGTACTGGGCGGTGTTCCGCTCCTGCGAGCAGGGCACCCGCCAGCGCCGTCCCGCCGGCGCGGGCACCTCCGGCCGGTCCCGGGTGGTCCATGTGCACCGGGCCGCGGACCGCGGCACGACGACCGCGGACCACCGCGTCCGGCGCTCCCCGGACAGGCCCTAGGGTGGAGCGCGTGACGGAGACGGGGGGTCGCCGGGCACCGGCGCCGCTCGCGGGCCGGTGGCGCCGGCGGATGATGCGGGTGCTGCACGACGACCTGTGGAACTTCCGGCCGGATCCGCTGCCCGCCTCCGTGTGGCTGCGCTGGCTGCCGCACGGCCTGCTGTGCCTGGCCGCGTTCGGGGTCACCCTCGGCGGGACCGCGCAGCTCGGCGACAACGGGCACCTGCAGCCCGGAGCCGCCTTCGTGGTCGCGCTCGCGCAGGGCGGTGCGATCGTGCTCGCGCTGTGGCGGCCCGTCGCGGGCTGGTGGCTGTCGACGGCCGGGACCGTGGTGGGCGCCGCCGCGGTGCACGACAGGCTGGCGATGGTCGCCGACACGTCGTTCACCTGGCCCTGGACCGCGGCCGGGATCATCGCGCACCTGCTCGTCCTGCTGCTGCTCGCGCTGCGCGTGCGCACCCGGGTCTCGGCCGAGGCCCTGGCCCTGACCGCGCTGGTCACCTGGCTCCTGCAGGGCGTGTGGGGCGGCTCGCACTACCAGCCCACCGGGGTCCTCGCCGTCGTCCTGTCCACGGTCGTCGTGGTGCTCGGCGCCGCCCTGCGCGGCCGCCGGGTGGCCCGCGCCGAACTCGTCGAGCAGACCACCCTCACCGCCGAGGAGCGGGCCCGCCGCACCCTGCTGGAGGAGCGCAGCCGCATCGCGCGGGAGCTGCACGACGTGGTCGCGCACCACATGTCGGTCATCTCCATCCAGGCACAGGTGGCCCCGCATCTCGTCGAGCGGCCGTCGCCGGAGCTGGTCGAGAACCTGGCGGGCATCCGGCAGAACGCGCTGGAGGCGCTCAACGAACTGCGCCGGGTGCTCGGGGTGCTGCGTTCGGAGAACCCCGAGGACCCCTACGGCCTGGGCGACCCCGGCACCGGAACGGCACCGGACGCCCCCCAGCCCACGCTGGACCGGCTCGGCGCGCTGATCGAGAACACCCGGGCGGCCGGACTGGACGTGACCGCCGAGGTCGGTGGTGCGGTGCGGCCCTGCGCCCCGGGGGTGGAGCTGTCGGCGTACCGGATCGTGCAGGAGGCGCTGAGCAACGCCCTGCGGCACGCGCCGGGTTCGACGGTGCGGGTCGAGGTCGCGCACGGCCGGGAGGGGCTGCGGCTGGCGGTGACCAACTCTCGCCCGCGGCGCCCCGTACCGCCCTCCCCGGGCGCCGGGCACGGGCTGCTCGGCATGCGGGAGCGCGCGGCGATGCTCGGCGGCCACGTCACCGCCGCCGGAACCCCGGACGGCGGCTTCGCGGTCGCGGCCTTCCTCCCCCGGGACGGCGGCGACCCGCCCTTGTCCCCGCCCGACGCGCCCGATCCGCCCCACCCGTCCACGACAGGAGACCAGACGCCATGACGAGCGGCGCCGACGCCATCCGCGTACTCATAGCCGACGACCAGCAGATGGTCCGGCAGGGCTTCACCGTGCTGCTCGACACCAAGCCCGGCATCCAGGTGGTCGGCCAGGCGGTGCACGGCCTGGACGCGATCGCCAAGGTCCGCGAACTCGCCCCCGACGTGGTGCTGATGGACATCCGGATGCCCGAGCTGGGCGGCATCGAGGCGACCCGCCGCATCACCACCGACCACCCGGACATCAGGGTCCTGGTGCTGACCACCTTCGACCTGGACGAGTACGTGTACCAGGCGCTGCGCGCGGGGGCCTCCGGGTTCCTGCTCAAGGACGCCTCGGCCGACCAGCTCGCCGAGGCGGTCCGGGTGGTGGCCGCCGGGGACGCGCTGCTCGCCCCGGGCATCACCCGGCGGCTGATCGCCGAGTTCTCCCGGCTGGACGGCACGCCCCGGCCGCCGCTCATGCGACGGGTCGGCGACCTCACCGAACGGGAGACGGAGGTGCTGACGCTGATCGCGCAGGGCCTGTCGAACGCGGAGATCGCCGGGCGGCTGGTGGTGGCCGAGCAGACGGTGAAGACGCACGTGGGCCGGATCCTGGTGAAGCTGGGGCTGCGCGACCGCACCCAGGCGGCCGTCTTCGCCTACGAGTCGGGCCTGGTACGGCCGTCCGGATACGGACGACCGGCGGGGCCGTAGTACTTCAGGGGGAGGGCCGAGGACCCGTCTCCGAGGGGACGACCGCGGCCCCGGGTCGGCCTACCGTTGCCCACGTGACCGAGACGACGCACACGCAGACGACCCCGGCGGGCGGAGCCGGGCGGCCGCGCAGCCCCGAGTGGCGGCTCGCCGCGGACGCCCTGCGGGGCCTGCGGCAGGACCTCTTCGACGACGCCTTCGCCTACCGCCCGCTGCCCCGCACCCGGGCCGTCGGCCGCTCCGGCCGCGCGACCAGGTACACGGGCTGGACACCGCACGCCGTCGTCGTCGGGCTCGGCGCGCTGGCGGCGCTGGTCGCGCTGGCGAGCACGAGCGGCTCCGGCCTGCCGTCGCTGCTGTGCGCGCTGCTGGCGCTCGGACCGGTGCTGCTGACCCTGGCGCGGCCGGTGGGCGCGTTCTGGTTCTCGCTCGCCGCGACCACGGTCGCCTCCGTCGTCGGCGGGGCCACCGGCATGGACTGGCCGTGGGGGCCGGGCAGCTTCGTCGCGCACCTGGTGGTGCTCACGGTGGTGGCGATACGCACCCGTCCGCGCACGGCCGCCTGGATGTGGGTGCTCACCGCGGTCTACGGCTTCGTGACCGACACCCTCCTCGGCTGGGACCGCTACGACACGGACGTGGCCCCGATGCTGCTGCTGTCGGCGCCGGCCCTGCTGGCCGTCACCGTCCGGCACATCCGTCGGCAGGCCCAGCAGGAGGTGACCGCGCAGCAGACGGTGACCGCGGCGGAGCGCTCCCGGCGCACCCTGCTGGAGGAGCGCACCACCATCGCCCGCGAACTGCACGACGTGGTCGCGCACCACATGTCGGTGGTCGCCATCCAGGCCGAGGCCGCGCCGTACCGGGTGGAGAACCCGCCGGAGGAGCTGGAGAAGGCGTTCGCCACCATCCGGGAGAACGCGGTGGCGGCGCTCACCGAGCTGCGCCGGGTCCTCGGGGTGGTCCGGGCGGAGGACTACGAGGCGCCGGACGCCCCGCAGCCCACCCTCGCGGACCTGGACCGGCTGCTGGCCAATGTCCGGGAGACCGGTCTCGACGTGGAGAAGGCGGTGACCGGTGCGGTGCGCGAACTGCCCCAGGGCGTCGAGCTGTCGGCGTACCGGATCGTGCAGGAGGCGCTGAGCAACACCCTGCGGCACGCGCCCGGCGCGAGCGCCCGGGTGGAGATCGGGTACGTGCTCGGCGGCCTGGGCCTGCGCGTGGTCAACGGCCCGCCGCCCGCTCCCGGCCTGGTGAAGTCCGCCCGCCCGCACCCCTCGATGGGGGCCGGGCACGGCGTCACCGGTATGCGGGAGCGAGTCACCATGCTGGGCGGCGAGATGACGGCGGGCCCGGCGGCCGACGGGGGGTACGAGGTGACGGTGTTCCTGCCGGTGCCGGCGGACATCGCGATCGAGGGTGAGGCATGACGATCCGCGTACTGATCGCGGACGACCAGATGATGGTGCGCGAGGGCTTCTCGGTCCTGCTCAACGCGATGCCGGACATCGAGGTCGTCGGCGAGGCCGTCAACGGCCGGGAGGCG
The DNA here is from genome assembly GCF_053593175.1 of Streptomyces sp. NPDC002386. Lineage (NCBI taxonomy): Bacteria > Bacillati > Actinomycetota > Actinomycetes > Kitasatosporales > Streptomycetaceae > Streptomyces > Streptomyces sp. NPDC002386. The sequence goes on along the minus strand of NZ_JBSFBX010000002.1, from coordinate 206,095 downwards.
GTCGAGCGGGTGCGTGAACTCGTCCCGGACGTGGTGCTGATGGACATCCGCATGCCCGAGCTGAACGGCATCGAGGCCACCCGGGAGATCGTCGCCGCCGACGAGGCGGCGAAGGTGCTGGTGCTCACCACCTTCGACCTGGACGAGTACGTGTACCAGGCGCTGCGCGCGGGGGCCTCCGGCTTCCTGCTGAAGGACGCCTCCGCCCGCCAACTGGCGGACGGCGTACGGGTGGTGGCCTCCGGCGAGGCCCTGCTTGCCCCCTCGGTGACCAGGCGGCTGATCACCGAGTTCTCCCGGCTCGCGGACTCCCCGCGCCTCATGCCGTCGGCGCAGGCCGCGTACGGGGAGCTGACGGAGCGGGAGACGGAGGTGCTGGTCCTGATCGCGCAGGGCCTGTCGAACGCGGAGATCGCCGGGCGGCTGGTGGTGGCCGAGTCGACGATCAAGACCCACGTGAGCCGGATCCTGGTGAAGCTGGGCCTGCGGGACCGCACCCAGGCGGCGGTGTTCGCGTACGAGGCCAGGCTGGTCACACCGGGCTGAGCCCGGCTAGCGTCCCTCCATGGCCACCGCCGCGGACCTCGCCTTCGACCCCTGGGACCCCGCCTTCGTCGCCGACCCGTACCCGGCCTACGCCGAGCTGCGGGCGCGCGGCCGGGTGATCCGGTACGAGCCGACCGACCAGTGGCTCGTCCCGCACCACGCGGACGTCTCGGCGCTGCTGCGCGACCGCCGCCTGGGCCGCACCTACCGGCACCGCTTCACCCACGAGGAGTTCGGCCGGACCGCGCCCCCGGCGGAGCACGAGCCGTTCCACGTCCTCAACGACCACGGCATGCTCGACCTGGAGCCGCCGGACCACACCCGGATCCGGCGCCTGGTGTCGAAGGCGTTCACCCCGCGCACGGTGGAGCGGCTTCGGCCGTATGTGCACCGCCTGGCGGACGACCTGGTGGCGGGGCTGGTCGAGGCGGGCGGCGGCGACCTGCTGGCGGACGTGGCGGAACCGCTGCCGGTGGCGGTGATCGCCGAGATGCTGGGTGTCCCGGAGGCCGACCGGGCGTACTTGCGTCCCTGGTCGGCGGCGATCTGCGGGATGTACGAGCTGAACCCGTCCGAGGAGACGGCGGCGAGCGCGGTCCGGGCCTCGCGGGAGTTCTCCGCGTATCTCTCGGAGCTGATCGCGGTCCGCCGCGAGCGGCCCGGCGACGACCTGATCTCGGGCCTGATCGCGGCGCACGACGAGGGCGACCGGCTGACCGAGCAGGAGATGGTCTCCACGGCCGTCCTGCTGCTCAACGCCGGCCACGAGGCCACGGTCAACGCCACGGTGAACGGCTGGTGGGCCCTGTTCCGCAACCCCGGCCAGCTTGCGGCCCTGCGCGCCGACCACTCCCTGATCCCGTCCGCGATCGAGGAGCTGATGCGCTACGACACCCCGCTCCAGCTCTTCGAGCGCTGGGTGCTGGACGACGTCGAGATCGCCGGGACGACGATCCCCAGGGGCTCGGAGATCGCCATGCTCTTCGGCTCCGCCAACCACGACCCGGCCGTCTTCGCCGACCCCGCCCGCCTCGACCTCACCCGCCGGGACAACCCGCACATCTCCTTCAGCGCCGGCATCCACTACTGCATCGGCGCCCCGCTGGCCCGCATCGAGCTGGCCGCCTCGATGACGGCGCTGCTGGAGCGGGCACCCGCCCTCACCCTGGCGCAGGAGCCGCGACGCAAGCCGAACTTCGTGATCCGGGGGCTGGAGGGGCTGATCGTAACGACGGGGTGATCAGCCGGCCGGACGGGCACCGCGCTCAGCCCGCCAGGTCCCGCCGCCGCAGGGCCGCCAGTCCGGTCGCGACCAGGGCCGCCGCCAGGCCGGTGAGACCGAGGACCGGGGTCCACCGCATCGCCTCGCCCGGCAGCTTCGGCAGGTGGCCGAAGGGGGAGAGGTCCAGGACGATGCGCGGCGCGTCCAGGGCGGGGCCGACCCAGCCGATCAGCAGGACCGCCACCGCGACCCCCCAGGCGGCCGGCGCGAGCCGGGGTGCCACGCCGTGCAGCAGCACCGCCACTGCGCCGATCACCCACACCGCCGGGAGCTGCACCAGGCAGGCGCCCAGGACCGGTCCGGCCTCCTTGCCGTAGCCGACGGCGAAGCCCAGGCCCGCCAGGGTCATGATCAGGGCCGAACCGCCGAAGGCGATCGCCAGATGGCCCGCCGCCCAGCGCAGCCGTCCCACCGCGCACGCCAGGACCGGTTCCACCCGGCCCGAGGTCTCCTCGCCGTGCAGGCGCAGCACCGAGGCCACCACGTACAGGGCCGCGACCAGGCCGAGCATGCCGGTCATCGACGCCAGGAACGCGTCGGTGAGACCGCTCCGGCCGCCCATCCGCTCGAAGATCCGCCGGGCGCTGTCGTTGTCGCGGACCAGATCGGCCGCGCCGTCGGTGAGACCGCCGTAGACGACCCCGGCGAGGAAGAAGCCGGCCGACCAGCCGAGCACGGCGCCCCGCTGCAGCCGCCACGCCAGCGCGCCCGCCGTGCCGAGGCGGCCGGTGGCCGGGCCCGGCCGGGTGGGCAGGAAGCTCATGCCGACGTCCCGGCGCCCGGCGAGCGCGTACGCCACTCCCGCCTGCGCGGCGACCGCCGCCGCGAACAGCGCGAGCACCCACCAGCGTTCGTCCGCGAAGGACCGCAGGTTCTCCAGCCAGCCCAGCGGCGACAGCCAGGTCAGCGGCGAGGACCCGTCGTCCGTCGCCGAGTCGCCGGCCGCGCGCAGCACGAACGCGGCCCCGAGCACGGCCGCCGTCAGGCCCCGGGCGAGGCGGGCGCTCTCGGTGAGCTGGGCGACGACCGCCGCCGCCGTGGCGAACACCATGCCGACGCCCGCGAGACCGAGACCGAAGGCCAGGGCGCCACCGGCGCCCTGTCCGGCCAGGCCCACCGTGACCAGCAGGGCCAGGGCCGCGTCGGCGACGGCCGCCGCCAGCAGCGCCGCCGTCAGCGGGGCCCGGCGGCCCACCGCCCCGGACGCCACCAGCTCCTGCCGGCCGCTCTCCTCCTCGTCCCGGGTGTGCCGTACGACGATCAGCAGGCTCATCGCGGCCCCGAGCGCGGCGGCGTACACGCCCACCCGCCAGGCGGTCAGCGCGCCGACCGAGGTGTCGAGGACCGGGCCGATCAGCGCCCGGAAGGAGGCGTTGCCCGCCACCTGGTCCACCAGGCGGGTGCGTTCGGCGGTGGTGCCGTACAGGTTCCGCAGGGTGCCCGGCATGGAGAGGACCATAAGGGCGTTCACCGCGACCCAGACCGGGGTCGTCACCCGGTCCCGGCGCAGCGCGAAGCGCAGCAGGGTGCCCGTGCCGGCCAGCTGGCGGGAGCGGCCGGAGGCCCGCACCGCGAGGGCGGTCATCGCGCCACCCCGTTCCGCACGGCGGAGTCCTCGGGCCCGGCCGGCTCGGCCTGGTAGTGCCGCAGGAAGAGCTCCTCCAGCGTGGGCGGTGTCGAGGTCAGCGACCGTACGCCCGACTCGCCGAGCTGCCGCAGCACCCCGTCCAGCCGGTCGGTGTCGACCTGGAGCCGCACCCGCCGGCCCTGGACGTCGAGGTCGTGGACGCCGGGGAGGTCCGCCAGCCCGTTCGGCGGGCCGGCGAGTTCGGCGCTGACGCTGGTGCGGGTGAGGTGGCGCAGGTCGGCCAGCGAGCCGCTCTCCACGGTGCGGCCGCCCCGGATGATGCTCACCCGGTCGCACAGCTCCTCCACCTCGCTGAGGATGTGCGAGGAGAGCAGGACGGTCCGGCCCCGGTCCCGCTCCTCGCGCACGCACCGCTGGAAGACCTCCTCCATCAGCGGGTCGAGGCCGGAGGTCGGCTCGTCCAGGATCAGCAGGTCCACGTCCGAGGCGAACGCCGCCACCAGGGCGACCTTCTGCCGGTTGCCCTTGGAGTACGTGCGGCCCTTCTTCGTCGGGTCCAGCTCGAACCGCTCGGTCAGCTCCGCGCGCCGCCGGGGGTCCAGGCCCCCGCGCAGCCGGCCGTAGAGGTCGATGACCTCGCCGCCGGACAGGTTGCGCCACAGGGTCACGTCACCGGGGACGTAGGCGATACGGCGGTGCAGCTCCACCGCGTCCGCCCAGGGGTCGCGGCCCAGCACCCGCGCCGAGCCCGCGTCGGCGCGCAGCATGCCGAGCAGGACGCGGATGGTGGTGGACTTCCCCGAGCCGTTCGGACCGAGGAAGCCGTGGACCTCGCCGGTCTCGAAGTCCAGGTCGAGGCCGTCCAGCGCGTGCGTACGGCCGAAGGACTTGTGGAGTCCGGAGACCGTGATTGCCTTCGTCATGTTTCGCAACGTACGCTTCTTTCACAAACTTGTGAAGTTAAGAAACCGTATAAACTTGCGGACGGGTGTCGTGATCGTGCGCGACGGTGGTGCCGACCAGGGAGATGATCCGGGGATGACGGAGCGGGCGGACAGGGCCCAACGGCCCGGGGCGGCGGACCGGCGGACCTCCCCGGAACGCGACCCGGAGACGGTCTCCCGGTTCGTGGAGCACTTCGCGGCCCAGCTCGTCGAGGCGGGCGTTCCCCGGATGCCGGCCCGGGTCTTCGCCGCGCTGCTCGCCTCCGACGCGGGCACCCTGACCTCGGCCGAACTGGGCGAGCGGTTGCGCATCAGCCCCGCGGCCGTCTCCGGCGCGGTGCGCTACCTGGCACAGGTGCACATGGTCTCGCGGGAGCGCGAGCCCGGCTCGCGCCGGGAGCGGTACCGGGTGCACGGAGACCAGTGGTACGAGGCCCTGACCAGCCGGGAGGCCGTTATCAAGCGCTGGGAGCACGCCCTGCGGGAGGGCGTGGAGAGCCTTGGCGCCACCACTCCGGCCGGGCGCCGGCTCGCCGAGACGCTGGCCTTCTTCGAGTTCGTCGACACCGAGATCGCCGCGATGATGGTCCGCTGGCGGGCCCGGCGCGAGGAGCTCTTCGGCTCCCCGTGAGACCCGGAGTCCCGGGCTAGGGCCTCTCGTTTGGATCAGGCCGGGCTCGCGGGCCCTGGCACCGTGCCTCGCCGCGTTGTCGTCGGTTGCCATGGCTCCGCCATGGCGCACTCCTCCGCCTTGCGATCCACGGCACCAGACCCCGCTCCCTGATCCGGCCTGATCCAAACGAAAGGCCCTAGCCCGGCACCGGCAGGGTCAGCCCCCAGGCCCCCTCCCGCACCGTCCAGGTCCGCCTGCGCACCGGACCCGACACCACCGCGTCCGCCCGGTAGCGGAAGTCCGCCCCCACGACCGTCACCGTGCGCCCCGCGGCCAGCAGCGGCGACGGCTCCGCGCCCGGACCCGGCAGCCGCCGCACCTCGACAGCGGCCGTCCCGCCCTCGCCCGCGGTCACCGACACCGCCTCCACGGGCTGGTCCAGGTCCACGACCGTCTCCCCGTCGACCTCCACCCGCAGCCGGGCCGGACCCGGCGCCGGCACCGCGTCGAGCCGGGTGGGACGCGGGTCCAGCGTGCGGACCAGCGAGCGGTACCTCGTACGCAGCCAGGGATGCCCCTCGGGGACGGCCGCCGGCCTCGCGGCGGCCGCCGCCCGCACCGGCGGGATGCCCAGCGTGCCGAGCACCACCCCGTCGCTGTCGTCGACCAGCAGGTCCAGCCGCCGCTCGGCGCCCTCCAGCACGGCCCGCGCCGCCGCCACCGGACCGGCCGGCACGCCCAGGGACTCCGCCAGCGCCGCCTCCCCGACCGGCACCACGGCCAGCGCGCAGCCGGTCAGCTCCCGGTGCCGGTGCAGCAGGGTCACCGCGCGCACCAGCGCCCGGTCGTCCCCGATGACGACGGGCCGCCGGGAACCCCGTCGGCCGAGTGCCCGGGCGAATTCCTCCGGGCCCTCCGGCAGACACAACTTGGTGGTCGCACCCGCGCTGAGCACGTCTTTCGCGATCCGTACGGACTCCCCGTCCCCCTGCCGGGCCGCCGGATCGATGATCACCAGCAGCTGATCGGACGTCGCGAAGGTCGCCACCTCGGTCCTGCCTCGCTTCCTCGGGTAGCATCTTGGTGCAAGAGCCCCTTGCGCTATTGCGCCAGGGGCTTCGTCTATTCCGGGGCATCCGGTCCGACGGTCGTGCGACCAAAGGCGGTCGCGGTGGTATGCGGCGGTGCACATTACGCCCACGCCCCCGACCATGGACATGCCCCGCCCGGAAGGGGTGTACGCGCGTGCCCGCACTTGTGCTGCTCGGTGCTCAGTGGGGTGACGAAGGCAAGGGGAAGGCGACCGACCTGCTCGGTGGCTCGGTGGACTATGTAGTGCGATACCAGGGCGGCAACAACGCCGGCCACACGGTCGTCGTGGGCGACCAGAAGTATGCACTCCACCTCCTCCCTTCCGGAATCCTCTCGCCCGGCTGTACGCCGGTCATCGGTAACGGTGTCGTCGTCGACCCGTCGGTCCTGCTCTCCGAGCTGAGCGGTCTGAACGAGCGTGGCGTCGACACGTCCAAGCTCCTGATCAGCGGTAACGCGCACATCATCACGCCGTACAACGTGACCGTCGACAAGGTGACGGAACGCTTCCTCGGCAAGCGCAAGATCGGCACCACCGGCCGCGGCATCGGTCCGACCTACTCCGACAAGATCAACCGCGTCGGCATCCGGGTCCAGGACCTGTACGACGAGTCGATCCTGACCCAGAAGGTCGAGGCGGCGCTCGACGCCAAGAACCAGATCCTCACCAAGCTCTACAACCGCCGCGCGATCGCCGCGGGCCAGGTGGTCGAGGAGCTGCTGGGCTACGCCGAGCAGATCGAGCCGTACGTCGCCGACACCGTCCTGGTCCTCAACCAGGCGCTGGAGGACGACAAGGTGGTCCTCTTCGAGGGCGGCCAGGGCACGCTGCTGGACATCGACCACGGCACGTACCCGTTCGTCACCTCGTCGAACCCGACCGCGGGCGGTGCCTGCACGGGTGCCGGCGTCGGCCCGACGAAGATCAGCCGCGTGATCGGCATCCTCAAGGCCTACACGACCCGTGTCGGCGCCGGCCCGTTCCCGACGGAGCTCTTCGACGAGGACGGCGAGGCGCTGCGCCGCATCGGCGGCGAGCGGGGCGTGACCACCGGCCGCGACCGCCGCTGCGGCTGGTTCGACGCGGTCATCGCCCGCTACGCGACCCGGGTCAACGGCCTGACCGACTTCTTCCTCACCAAGCTGGACGTGCTCACCGGCTGGGAGGAGATCCCGGTCTGCGTGGCCTACGAGATCGACGGCAAGCGGGTCGAGGAGCTGCCCTACTCGCAGACCGACTTCCACCACGCGAAGCCGGTCTACGAGACCCTGCCGGGCTGGTCCGAGGACATCACCAAGGCGAAGTCCTTCTCCGACCTGCCGAAGAACGCCCAGAACTACGTCAAGGCGCTGGAGGAGATGTCCGGCGCCCCGATCTCCGCGATCGGCGTGGGCCCGGGCCGGACCGAGACGATCGAGATCAACTCGTTCCTGTAGCGGCCGCGGGCGGCACCGCCCGTGGAACCGTCGCGACCGCCCGCCGGCGGCACCCTTCGGGGTGCGGCCGGCGGGCGGTCCGCTTTCAGTGATCCCGAGCCCATTCCCGGGGTCCGCCGGTACGCCGCCGACGGCCCGGCGGACCCCGCTGGTACTGCTGCTCCTTGCGTATTCAACTGACCAAGGGGGACAGGAACATGGAGGCATGGGCTCGGGCCCTGGGCGGGCTGTGCGAAGGCCCGGGGCGGCCGCCCCGGGGCGTCGTACGGGATCTGGGCGACGTCCGGGTGGCATCCGTGGGCGGGGGCGCCGTCGCGGTGCGGGGGGACGGGCGCGAGCCAGGCTGGCATCTCCTGCTGGTGCGGCACGGGGACCTGGTGCTGGAGCAGGAGGGGCGGACGCTGCGGGCCGGGCCGGGCGGGAGCGTGCTGCTCGACTCGGCCCTGCCCTACCGGCTGCGGCTGGCCGGGGACTCGGCCGGCTTGGTCAGCGCCCACCTGGGAGGGCGGCCGAGGGCCCACGGCCGGCTGCGGACCCGGGAACTGGGCGCGCGGCCCGACCTGGCCGTGCTGGTGGCAGGTCTCCTCGCCGGGCTGGCGGGCGAGCGGGCGCCGCACCGCCCCGGCGACGAGCAGCGGCTCGGCGCCGTGGTGTCCGACCTGGTCGCGCTGCTGCTCGACGAGGAGGACCCCGGGGACTCGGCGCTGCTGCCGCGCATCCAGGCCTACATCGTGCGGCACCTGCCAGACGGCGGGCTCACCCCGGACCGGGTCGCCGCCGCGCACCACATCTCCACCCGCTACCTGCACCGGCTCTTCCAGCGGCAGGGCCTCACCGTCGCGTCCTGGATCAGGACGCAGCGCCTGGAGCGGTGCCGGCGCGACCTGCACGACCCCGGACTGAGCCGTCTGCCCGTCCATGTCATCGGCGCGCGCTGGGGTTTCGCCCAGGCGGCCGACTTCAGCCGGGCGTTCCGGGCCGCGTACGGGACCACGCCGACGTGCTTCCGCGCGGGTGTGCACGGGGCCCGTGGGCGTTGCGTGCCAAGGGACTGTGCGCGCAGCGCCAACGACGTCCGCGTACCGGCACAGCAGACTCGTGGACAGGACGAGGCACGGAGGATCGTGTCCGTCCCCGTACACATGGGGGAGCTGTATGCCTGAGAACGTGGACCACCCGCCCGTCGAACCGCGCGGGGGCGCGGGGCTGTTCGACGTCGACCCGGACCAGTCCGGCGTGAGCCAGGACCCGAACGTCGTCGTCATGGGCGACATCGACGCCCTGCCCGAGAACGGGGCGGTGTGACATGGGGTCCGTAGCGGGGATGCTCGCGCAGATGCGCGCACTGCTGGGCACGGCGGAGTACCCGCCCGGCTCGAACCACAACAAGGTCACCGAGTGGTACGGCTTCAACGACGCCTGGTGCGACATGACCGTCAGCTACGCCGCCGCCCACTCGGACAACCTGAGCGCGGTCGGCGGCGGCAAGAAGTTCGCGTACACGGTCGCCCACGCGAGCTGGTTCCAGTCGGTCGGCCGCTGGCACTACGGCATCGGCGGCATCACCGCCGGTGACATCGTCTTCTTCGACTGGAGCGGCGCCCGGTCGATCGGCGCGATCGACCACGTGGGCGTCGTCGAGGCGGTGCACTCCAACGGCACCATCACCACCATCGAGGGCAACACCAGCGACCAGTGCATGCGGCGGCTGCGCAACGCCGCCACCATCGTCGGCTACGGCCGCCCCGGCTACGGCGACGCCGACCCGCTGCCGGCCTCGGACGGCATCCTGCGCAAGGGCTCCACGGGGCCCGCGGTGAAGACGCTCCAGCAGAACCTCAACACCGTCATGGGCGCGGGGCTGGACGTCGACGGCGACTTCGGGCCGGCCACCGACAAGGCGGTGCGCGCCTTCCAGACGAAGTACGGCCTGGAGTCCGACGGCGAGTACGGCCCGGCCTCGGCGGCGATGATGGCCTCCGCCCTGAAGGGCGGCACCAGGCCCCAGCCGCCCGCCCCGCGGCCGCCGTCCTCGGGGAAGCTCTCGGTCGACGGGCAGTTCGGGCCGGCGACGTGCGCCGCGATGCAGCGCGCGCTCAACCAGCACGGGGCGAAGCTGTCCGTGGACGGCGCCTTCGGGCCGCAGACCAAGAAGGCGCTGCAGAGCTACCTGGGGGTGACCGCGGACGGAGCGGTCGGCCCGAACACCGTCAAGGCCCTGCAGAAGAAGGTCGGCTCCGGTGTCGACGGCGACTGGGGTCCGGACACCACCCGGCACCTCCAGCAGGCGCTGAACGCCGGCACCTTCTGACCCGGGGTACGCGCAGATCCGCGTGAGAGGGAGGGAGCCCCGTGCTCCCTCCGTCTCCGTGTGCCGGGGCCCGGCCTCCGGGCGTCCCGGCTCAGCTGAACACGATCATCGAGCCCTGGGCCAGGGACCGGGTCGCCGCCGCGTGCAGCCCGAGCCACACGTGCCGCTCCCGGGCGAACGGGCTGGGGTCGAACGGCGCGGGGACGGCCCGCTCCTCCAGCTCCGTGGGGGCGGCGGGGGGATCCGGCGCCGCCGGGGGGTTGGCCGGGTCGATGCCGATCGACGGGGCCACGTGCTCCAGTTCGCGCAGCAGGCTCTGCGAGGAACCCAAGGGGCCGCCTCCGGCCAGGAGTTCGTCGTTGGACAGCGGGTGCGGGAAGTCGACGGGGACGTACGCGCCCGCGTGGTCGTAGTGCCAGACCAGGTGGGACTGCTGGGCCGTCGACTCGAACATCTCCAGCAACTGCTCGTAGTCGCCGCCGAGTTCGTCCACCGGTGTCACCGGCAGCCCGCAGACCTGGAGCAGGTACGCCCGGCGCAGGAAGTGCAGCGCGTCGTAGTCGAATCCGGCCACCGGGGCGACCTCACCGGACAGGCCCGGCATGTACTGGTACACCGGCACCGGCGGGAGCCCGGCCGCGGCCAGCGCGTCGTTGTAGTGCGCGAGTTCCTCGGCGAACGGGTTGTCCGGGGTGTGGCACAACACGTCCACGAGCGGTACCAGCCACAGGTCACAGGCCAAAGAGAGCTCCTCGCATCGGCGGGCGCGCGTCTCGCGCACGGCAGCGGGTGGTCAGGGAAGGGTAGTCGGTACGGGGCCGGCACAGCCCCTGTCGTGCGGGTCCCATACCCAGAGCTCACCGTGGAGCCTCCGCGTCCGCCTCATTGCGGCGGCAGCCGTTCCAGCAGGGCCAGCGAGTGGGCGTTGGCGGCGGCGACGATCTCCTGGGCGGCTCCGGCCTCCCGGCGGGCCAGCGCGTCGACGAGTTCGGTGTGCCCGGCCCACAGCCGGCCGCGGACGTCCGGCAGCCGGCGCAGGTGCTGCACCGCGCACACCCAGGACTGCACGCGGAGCCGGTGCAGGAAGTCGGCGAGGTAGGGGTTGCCGAACAGTCCGCTCAGCTCGCGCCAGAAGCGCAGGTCGTAGCCGATCAGCACGCTGAGGTCGCCGGCCGCGGCGGCCCGCTGCGCCTCCTCGCCGCGCCGGCGCACGGCGGCGAGGGCCGCCACCGTCCGCGGGCTGTCCATGTCGGCGAAGGCCGGGTGGTCGACGGTCAGCGCCCGGAACATCCCGTCGGTGACCAGGCCGCGGGCCTCGAGCATGCTGCGGTAGTCGGTGAGGGAGTACTCGGGGACCCGGAAGCCCCGGTGCTGGTCGGCCTCCAGGATGCCCTGCGCGGACAGGTCGACCAGTGCCTCGCGGACCGGTGTCGCCGAGACGCCGTACTGCTCGGCGATCTCCTTGACGGTGAACGCCCGGCCCGGAGTGAGGCGGCCCGCCAGCACCTCGTCGCGCAGCGCGTCCGCGATCTGCTGGCGCAGGGTGCTGCGCGTCACGGAGCCGTTGCCGGGCATCGTCGGGGCCTCTCTTCACGCGTACGGGTGACGTACTCGCACGCACTCGTCATTCTTTACGAGCACGTCACCTTACGCGTTCGAATCGCCCCGGCGGCAGCCGTCAAGTGCCTACTCGGTGTACTCGTCGGCCGTGCTCAGCGCCGTGTCCAGGGCCGCCAGGCCCTCCTTCAGCTCGGCCTCCGTCACGTTGCACGGCGGCACCACGTGGGTGCGGTTCATGTTCACGAAGGGCCACAGGCCGTTCCGCTTGGCGGCGGCCGCGAAGGCGGCCATGGGGGCGTTCGCCTCGCCGGCCGCGTTGTACGGCACCAGCGGCTCGCGGGTCTCCCGGTTCTTCACCAGATCCAGCGCCCAGAACATGCCGGTGCCGCGGACCTCGCCCACGCTCGGGTGCCGCGCGGCCAGCTCGGCCAGGGCCGGTCCGACCACGCTCTCGCCGAGCCGCTTCGCGTTCTCGACGACGCCCTCCTCCGCCATCACGCCGATCGTGGCGACGGCGGCGGCGCAGGCCAGCGGATGTCCGGAGTAGGTGAGGCCACCCGGGTAGGGCCGCTTGCCGAAGGTCTCGGCGATCTCCGCGGAGATGGCGACGCCGCCGAGCGGTACGTAACCGGAGTTCACGCCCTTGGCGAAGGTCATCAGGTCCGGCACCACCCCGAACAGGTCGGCCGCGAACCACTCGCCGGTCCGCCCGAAACCGGCCATGACCTCGTCCAGCACGAAGACGATCCCGTACCTGTCGCACAGCTCGCGGACGCCGGCCAGGTAGCCGGGCGGCGGCAGCATGATCCCGGCGGTGCCCGGGACGGTCTCCAGGACGATCGCGGCGACCGTGCCCGGCCCCTCGAAGGCGATCGTCGTCTCCAGGTGCTCCAGGGCCCGCGCGGTCTCCTGCTCCTCGGTCTCCGCGTAGAAGCGGGAGCGGTACAGGAACGGCGCCCAGAAGTGGACGACACCGGCGCTGCCGCTGTCGGACGGCCAGCGGCGCGGGTCGCCGGTGATGTTCACCGCCTGCTGGGTGCCGCCGTGGTACGAGCGGTACGCCGAGAGCACCTTCGGGCGGCCCGTGTGCAGCCGGGCCATGCGCACCGCGTGCTCGACGGCGTCCGCGCCGCCGTTGGTGAAGAAGATCTTGTCCAGGTCGCCGGGGGTCCGCTCGGCGATCAGCCGGGCCGCCTCCGAGCGGGCCTCGATCGCGAAGGCGGGCGCGAAGGTCGTCATCCTCGCCGCCTGCTCCTGTATCGCGGCGACGACCTTGGGGTGCTGGTAGCCGATGTTGGTGTAGACGAGCCCGCTGGTGAAGTCCAGGTACCGCTTGCCGTCGTAGTCCCAGAAGTACGACCCCTCGGCGCCGGCCACGGCGAGCGGGTCGATGAGGTCCTGCGCGGACCAGGAGTGGAAGACGTGCGCGCGGTCCGCGGCCTTCACTGCGGCACCGGCTTCGGGATTGGGCTGAGGGGTCATGCGGCCGAGAGTAGAGGGCCCCGCCGCGGCCGCGACATCGGCGTCCTGTTCCCTGGCCGGGTGTTTTTCACGACATGTTGTCGACGTGCGCCGGGCGGGCGCCCCGCGCGGCAGGGGGCGCCCGGGCGGGCTGTTACCGAACCGTGGACGCACGCCCGCGCGGCTCCCGGCACGCCCGCACTATTCTCGGTCCGTTGCAGACCTATGGGGGGAAGGCGGCGCGCGGATGGACAAGCTGGGCCCGGGGGACCCGCGGCAGATCGGGGCGTACCGGCTGCTGGCGCGGCTGGGCGCGGGCGGCATGGGGCAGGTGTTCCTGGCGCGGTCGGACCGGGGCCGCACGGTCGCCGTGAAACTGATCCGCCGGGAACTGGCCGCCCAGGAGGAGTTCCGGGCCCGGTTCCGGCAGGAGGTGGGGTCCGCGCGGCGGGTCGGCGGGTACTGGACCGCGCCCGTGCTGGACGCGGACACCGAGGCGCCGGTGCCCTGGGTGGCCACCGGGTACGTCGCCGGGCCGAGCCTTCAGCAGGTCGTCGGGCACGATCACGGGGCGCTGCCCGAGCGATCGGTGCGCATCCTCGCGGCCGGGCTCGCGCACGCGCTGAAGGACATCCACGCCGCCGGGATCGTCCACCGCGACCTCAAGCCCTCGAACGTGCTGGTGACGATCGACGGGCCGCGCGTGATCGACTTCGGCATCGCGCGGGCGCTGGAGACGCTGGCCGGGGACGGCCTGACCCGGACCGGTTCACTGGTGGGGTCGCCCGGGTTCATGGCTCCGGAACAGGTGCGCGGGGACCGGGTCACGCCCGCCTGCGACGTCTTCTGCCTGGGCTCCGTGCTGGCCTACGCGGCGACCGGTGTGCTGCCCTTCGGCGGCGCGAACAGCGGGGTGCACGCCCTGATGTTCCGCATCGCCCAGGAGGAGCCGGACCTGGAGGGCATGCCCGAGGGCATCGCCGACCTGGTCCGCGACTGCCTGCGCAAGGACCCCGCCGCCCGCCCCTCGCTCGACCGCATCCTGGAGCGGACGGGCGCGGAGGACACGGTCTCCGGCGGCCGCTCCCGCGACCCCTGGCTCCCCGGCGCCCTGGTCGCCCAGCTCGGCCGCCACGCGGTACGCCTCCTGGAGGTGGAGGACCCCCAGTCGGGACCCGACACGGACACCCGGGACGCGGGCGGCGAAGTCGGGGCACACGGTCCTGCGGCGGGTGCGGGAGGTGCCGGTGCGGTGCCGGGTCCGGTGGCGGGCGCGGGGGCTTCGGCGTGGCCGGGTGGGCCTGCGGGTCCGGGTGCCTCGGCCCTCGGCGGCGTCGACGGGGCCCAGGGCTTTTCGGCGGGCGCGGGCGGGTCGGCGGGGCCGGCCGCCCCGGCGGACCGCGGTGCCCAGGCCGGTTCGGGCGCTCCGGCGGGCGAGGGTGCCAAGTCCGGTTCGGGCGTCCCGGCGGGCGACGGTGCCCAGGCGGGTCCGGGCGCGGGCGGTCCCGGTGGGGCTCAGGGCCCCGCGGCGGGCGCGGGCGCCTGGCCCGGCCCGGCCGCGCCCACGGTTCCGGTTGCCCCCGCGGGCCCTGGCGCCCAGCGAAACCCCGGCGACCAGGCGGCCCCCGGGGGACCGGTCGAGCACTCGCCCGTGGCCGATGACGCCCCGACGCCTCCGCCCCCGGGCGGGCCCGGCGGCGGAGGCGCGGCGGTCGGTCATCTGCCGACCCTGGTGGCCGGGCAGACCCCGCCGCCCGGGGCGCCCCCCGCCTACGGCTCGCCCGCGCCGTACGGCTACGGCTATCCGCAGCAGGCCCAGCAGCATCCGCAGCCCCCGTCCGCCGGCTACGGCTACCCGCAGCAGCCGTACACCCCGTACGGCGGGCCCGGTTCCACCCCGCCCTACGGTCCGCCGCCGTTCGGCGGGCAGCCGGAGCCGGAGCGCCCGGGCGGCCGCTCCACCGCGCTGCTCGTCGTGATCGCGCTGGTGGTGGCGCTGGGCGCGGGCGGCTCGGTGTACGCGCTGATGAAGCACGGCGGCGACACGGCCGGCGGCACGGTCGGACCCGCGCCGACCGGCACCAGGAGCGCCCCGCCGGTGACCTCCCCTGCTCCCACACCGTCGCCCTCCGCCCCGGCCTCCTCCGCGGCGGCGGACGGCGCCGTCCCCGCCGCGTACCTCGGCACCTGGGAGACCACCATCGACAACACGGGCGGCACCAACACCCGCAGGCTGACCATCGGACAGGGCGAGGTCGGCGACAAGATCCTCACCCTGGTCGCGGACGGCCCCGGCGAGGGTGGCGGCACGTACCACTGCGTCTTCGAGGCGACCCTCGCCGAACAGCCGGGTGACGGCGGCCCGTTGGAGATCGGACCGTCCACGGTCACCAGCGGCGAACCGATGTCGTCCTGTTCCCCGGGCGAGGCCACCGAGGTCACCCTGCTCCCGGACGGACGGCTGAAGCGCGCGAAGGCGGGTGGCGGGGAGAGTCTGACGTACACCAAGCAGTGAGCTGAAACCCCGCTCACGTCACAGCGGCCGTGCTCCGTACCCACGGCCGTGTTCCGTGCCGGACGCCGGAGGGCCCGCGGCCGTGCCGGTGACGTGCGGCTACCGGGGCTCCGGTGGCCGCTGACGGGGCATGTTCGGGCGGGCGCCGTTCGCGGGCGGCAGTGGGTGCCGGCCCGCCGGCGCCACCGACTCGGCGCGCATCCCGGACGTCAGCGCCGTCTGGATGCCGAGCGGCGCGGACCCCGTGCGGAACGCCACCATCCAGTCGGCGGTCTCCGTGCGCACCAGGTCCTGCACGTCCTCCGAGAAGCGCCGCAGCACCCCCAGGCACCGCTCGGCGGCCTCGCTCGCCGTGCCCTCGGCGGGGCCCAGCACCTCCCGGACGCTCTCCGAGGCCCAGTCGAACTGGAGCACCTGCAGCCTCCGCTGCACGGCCTGCGCGGTGGCCACGTCCCTTATCCACCCCGAGGTGACCCCGAAGAACCGGTCGGCGCCCACACAGGCCACCGCGAGCAGCAGCGCCAGATACCCCCAGGGCGCGACCCCGCCGACCACCCCGGTCATGTCCAGCAGGGGAAGCGCCGCCCCGAACACCGTCCCGGCCGCCGCGCCGGCCCGTAGCGCCCGCGCTCCCCGCCGCTTCCACACCCGGTCCTCGAGGTACCAGGCGGCCGTGTGCAGTGCCCCCCGCTCCACCCACCGGTACAGCTCGTCGAGGCGTTCGGCGGGTTCGCCCCAGTCCCCGAGCGGGAAGGTCCGCCCGGTCAGATCGCCCGGCCGCGGTCCGGCCGGACCTTCGCCCCGGCCGTCCTGGGGCGGACCCTCGGGCTGCATCCCTGGCTGACCCACCCGGCACTCCCTAATGAACACGACACCGAACACGGCACTGCGCACCCCCGTCACACCGTGTGACACCGGATGGCGACGCGCGGCCCCCTTCCTACCGCCCAATGGGTGGCACGGACGGAGCTTTGCCGGCTTTTCCGCCCGGAAGAGGGCCTTGATCAGGTATAGGGCCACCGCCGTAATCACTCGAAAGAGTGGCGCGGCGATGGCCGGGCGGACCACGTAGGCTCGTGCTCAGCGAACGACGACGCAGTGGACGAGGAACCAGGAGCTGATCGTGATTCCCGGTGGTGGCCAGCCCAACATGCAGCAGTTGCTCCAGCAGGCCCAGAAGATGCGGCAGGACCTCCAGCAGGCGCAGGAGGAACTGGCGAACACGGAGGTCGACGGTCAGGCCGGCGGCGGTCTGGTGCGGGCCACCGTCACGGGTTCCGGCGAGCTGCGGGCGCTGAAGATCGACCCGAAGGCGGTGGACCCCGAGGACACCGAGACCCTCGCGGACCTGGTCGTGGCGGCCGTGCAGGCGGCCAACGAGAACGCGCAGGCGCTGCAGCAGCAGAAGCTGGGCCCGCTGGCGCAGGGCCTCGGCGGCGGCAGCGGGATCCCGGGTCTGCCCTTCTGATCCGCCGGCCGTTCCGGTGCCCGCCACCTGAGGGAAACCCCCTCCGCCTTCCAAGGACAGGCGGCAGCCGACTACCGTACGTACCGAAAGGTCTCCAGGAAGGGCAGTCCGTTGTACGAAGGCGTGGTCCAGGACCTCATCGACGAGCTGGGGCGGCTGCCCGGCGTCGGTCCCAAGAGCGCGCAGCGGATCGCCTTCCACATCCTGCAGGCGGAGCCGGCCGACGTGAAGCGGCTCGCGCAGGCGCTCCTGGAGGTCAAGGCGAAGGTCCGCTTCTGCGCGACCTGCGGCAACGTGGCGCAGGAGGAGCTGTGCAACATCTGCCGCGACCCGCGCCGCGACCCGTCCGTCATCTGTGTGGTGGAGGAGCCGAAGGACGTCGTCGCGATCGAGCGCACCCGTGAGTTCCGCGGCCGCTACCACGTCCTGGGCGGCGCGATCAGCCCGATCGAGGGTGTGGGCCCCGACGACCTGCGCATCAGGGAACTCCTGGCCCGGCTGGCGGACGGCACGGTCACCGAGCTGATCCTCGCCACCGACCCGAATCTCGAAGGCGAGGCGACGGCCACGTACCTCGCCCGCATGATCAAACCCATGGGCCTGAAGGTCACCCGCCTGGCCAGCGGCCTCCCGGTGGGCGGCGACCTGGAATACGCGGACGAGGTCACTCTCGGCCGCGCCTTCGAGGGGAGACGACTCCTAGATGTCTGACGCCACGCTGCACGACTCGACGCGGAACCCGGACGACTTCTCGGTCCAGATCGCGGACCAGGTCGAAAGCTTCCTGGTCGCCGTCACGGAGGTGGCGAGGGGGGACGAGCCCGGCTCGACCGTTCCCTTCCTCCTCCTGGAGATCTCCCAGCTCCTGCTGGCCGGCGGCCGTCTCGGCGCCCACGAGGACATCGTTCCCGAGGAGCGCTACGAGCCCGACCTCGGCCCCGAGGGGGACGTGGACGAGCTCCGCGAGAACCTGGCCCGGCTGCTGGACCCCGTCGACGTCTACTCCGAGGTCTTCGACCCCTACGAGCCGCGCAAGGCCTCGGTGCCGGCCCGGATCTCCGACGACATCGCCGACATCATCACCGACCTCCGCCACGGCATGGCCCACTACCGCTCGGGCCGCACCACGGAGGCCCTGTGGTGGTGGCAGTTCTCCTACTTCTCCAACTGGGGCCCCACCGCCTCCGCCGTGCTGCGCGCCCTCCAGTCCGTCCTCATCCACGTCCGCCTCAACCAGCCCCTGGAGGAGCTGGACGGTCTCGACACCGACCAGGGCATGGGTGACGAGACCCTCGAGTTCGAGGCTGGCCGGGTCATGGCCGAGGAGATCGGCGGCCCTCTCGGCATGAGCCGCCCGGCCCAGTAGCCGCATCCCCGTCCGGCGGCCGCGTCACTGTGACGCGGGGCACGTTGCGCGTGCTCCGCTCCCGGCTGGGCAGGTGCCGGTTGCGGGCGTCCGGTGTCTCACCATGCGGGAGCAGGGGGGCGGAAAACGGACGCTCGGTAAACTGAGCCGACACAAACGAACCGAGCGAGGAGCGCACGTGGGCCTTGTCGTGCAGAAGTACGGAGGCTCCTCCGTAGCCGATGCCGAGGGCATCAAGCGCGTCGCCAAGCGGATCGTGGAAGCGAAGAAGAACGGCAACCAGGTGGTTGTCGTCGTTTCCGCGATGGGCGACACGACGGACGAGCTGATCGATCTCGCCGAGCAGGTTTCACCCATGCCTGCCGGCCGGGAGTTCGACATGCTGCTGACCGCCGGTGAGCGCATCTCCATGGCGCTGCTGGCCATGGCGATCAAGAACCTGGGACACGAGGCCCAGTCGTTCACCGGAAGCCAGGCAGGCGTCATCACCGACTCGGTCCACAACAAAGCCCGGATCATCGACGTCACGCCGGGGCGTATCCGCACCGCGCTCGACGAGGGCAACATCGCCATCGTCGCCGGGTTCCAGGGCGTCAGCCAGGACAAGAAGGACATCACCACGCTCGGCCGCGGCGGGTCCGACACCACGGCGGTGGCCCTGGCGGCCGCCCTCGACGCCGAGGTGTGCGAGATCTACACCGACGTCGACGGCGTGTTCACCGCCGACCCGCGCGTGGTGAAGAAGGCGAAGAAGATCGACTGGATCTCCTTCGAGGACATGCTGGAGCTCGCGGCCTCAGGTTCCAAGGTGCTGCTCCACCGCTGCGTGGAGTACGCCCGCCGCTACAACATCCCGATCCACGTCCGCTCCTCGTTCAGCGGGCTGCCGGGCACGTGGGTCAGCAGCGAGCCAGTCGCGCAGAAGACACAGCAGCAAGGGGAAAAGAAGGTGGAGCAGGCCATCATCTCGGGCGTCGCGCACGACACCTCCGAGGCCAAGATCACGGTCGTCGGCGTCCCGGACAAGCCGGGCGAGGCCGCCGCGATCTTCCGGACCATCGCGGACGCCCAGATCAACATCGACATGGTCGTGCAGAACGTGTCCGCGGCCTCCACCGGGCTGACGGACATCTCCTTCACCCTGCCGAAGACCGAGGGCCGCAAGGCCATCGACGCCCTGGAGCGCAACAAGGGCGGCATCGGGTTCGACTCCCTGCGCTACGACGACCAGATCGGCAAGATCTCCCTGGTCGGCGCGGGCATGAAGACCAACCCGGGCGTCACCGCCTCGTTCTTCGAGGCGCTGAGCGACGCGGGCGTGAACATCGAGCTGATCTCGACCTCCGAGATCCGGATCTCGGTCGTCACCCGCAAGGACGACGTGCCGGAGGCCGTCCGCGCCGTGCACACCGCCTTCGGGCTCGACTCCGACACCGACGAGGCCGTCGTCTACGGGGGCACCGGCCGATGACCGGCAAGCCGACGCTCGCGGTCGTGGGAGCGACCGGAGCCGTCGGCGCGGTCATGCTCCAGATCCTGTCCCAGCGCGCGGACGTCTGGGGCGAGATCCGTCTGATCGCCTCCCCGCGCTCGGCCGGCCGCAAGCTGGCCGTGCGCGGGGCGGAGGTCGAGGTGACGGCCCTGACGGAGGACGCCTTCGACGGGGTCGACGTGGCGATGTTCGACGTGCCCGACGAGGTCGCCGCCGAGTGGGCGCCGATCGCCGCCGCGCGCGGCGCGGTCGTCGTCGACAACTCCGGCGCCTTCCGGATGGACCCCGACGTCCCGCTCGTCGTGCCCGAGGTCAACGCGCACGCGGTGCGCAACCGGCCGCGCGGCATCGTCGCCAACCCCAACTGCACCACGCTGTCGATGATCGTCGCCCTGGGCGCGCTGAACGCCGAGTTCGGGCTGCGCGAGCTGGTGGTGTCGTCGTACCAGGCGGTGAGCGGCGCCGGACGGGCCGGCGTGGACGCCCTGCGGGCCCAGCTGTCCCTGGTCGCCGGGACCGAGCTGGGCACCAAGCCCGGCGACGTACGGCGGGCCGTCGGGGACGACACCGGTCCCTTCCCGGAGCCGGTCGCGCTCAACGTGGTCCCCTGGGCGGGGTCGCTGCGGGAGGACGGCTGGTCGTCGGAGGAGATGAAGGTGCGGGACGAGTCCCGCAAGATCCTCGGGCTGCCCGCACTGCCGGTCGCCGTCACCTGCGTACGGGTACCGGTGATCACCACGCACTCCCTCACGGTCCACGCCCGGTTCCAGGGCGAGGTGACCGTCGACGGCGCCCGCGAGATCCTCGCCACCGCGCCCGGTGTCGTGCTGTACGACGACCCGGCCGCCGGCGAGTTCCCCACGCCCGCCGACGTGGTGGGCACCGATCCCACCTGGGTGGGGCGGGTCCGGCGCGCGCTGGACGATCCGACCGCGCTGGAGCTCTTCGTGTGCGGGGACAACCTGCGCAAGGGCGCCGCGCTGAACACCGCGCAGATCGCCGAGTTGCTGGCGGCGGAGATCGCCGCGGGGACTGTCGCCCGCGGCTAGAACGTTTGTAGTATCCATATAAGGAATGTGGCCGGGAGCATGGTCCAAACCACTTGCTCCGCGCTCCCCGGCGACAGAGGATTTTCCTCCCCGTCCCCCGCAACCGTGCGGAGGGCGGGGAGCGTCTTTGCAGTGACCCTTGCGAGGCGTGGGCGTGGGGATTCCGGCGTGGGGACGTCGGGTCCTGGTGGGGAGCGCCCGTTCGAATGGGACATAAAGGAAGAGCGGGGCGCATGACGGCTGTTGAGGAACCGTCGGTTGTCGCACATGTGACGTCCGGCACGTACAACCCTTCCGGGGGGAAGCGTGTCCAACTGTCGTGGCAGAGGTACTCGAACTCAGTGCGGCCCGCGGCGCCGCGGCGCTCCGACCGCCCCGTGCGGCGCTCCGGCCGCGTATGCCCGGCGGCATGCCGGTGATTGCGCCCATGCCCGCAGCGCGGCCCACCCGCATCCCCAGTCAGCGTGACGGCTCCGACGAGAACGCGGCCGCCGCCCCGGCCGCGGACACCGTGGCGGCCGGCACCACCGTCGACCACCTCACCGAGACCTACCGGGCGCACTACCGCTCGCTGCTCGGTCTCGCCGCGCTGCTCCTCGACGACACCGCCTCCTGTGAGGACGTCGTCCAGGAGGCCTTCATCCGCGTCCACTCGGCCCGCAAACGCGTCCGCGACCCCGAGAAGACCCTCGCCTACCTGAGGCAGAC
Organism: Streptomyces sp. NPDC002386; assembly: GCF_053593175.1. Lineage (NCBI taxonomy): Bacteria > Bacillati > Actinomycetota > Actinomycetes > Kitasatosporales > Streptomycetaceae > Streptomyces > Streptomyces sp. NPDC002386. The sequence goes on along the minus strand of NZ_JBSFBX010000002.1, from coordinate 184,663 downwards.
GGTCGTCAACCTGTCCCGCTCCGCCCTGCGCCGCCGCATCCTCGGCCTGAAGCTGCTCTCCAAGCCGATGCCGGACATGGCGAGCGCGGAGGAGGGCGCCTACGACCAGCTCGAGCGCCGCGACCTCATCAAGGCGATGAAGGGCCTGCAGCGCCGCCAGCGCGAGGTCCTGGTGCTGCGCTACTTCGCGGACATGACCGAGGCCCAGGTCGCCGAGACGCTCGGGATATCGCTGGGCTCGGTGAAGGCGTACGGCTCCCGGGGCATCGCCGCGCTGCGGGTGTCCATGGAGGCGGCGTCGGCATGAGCGAGCACACGGAGCACGGCGACGAGGGCGTCCCGCCCGAGGACCTCTCGTCCGAGAACCTCTCGCACGAGCGCCACGAACCCTACGCCTGGCACGAGCCGACGGAGGGTGACGGACAAGAGCAATCGCAATCGCACGCTGGGAACGGAACTGTGAACCACGGCCCCGAAGAAAAGGGCTCCCAGGAGCCCGCCAAGGGCCTCGACGCGCTCGACGGGCCAGGCCCGGACGAAGAGGTGCTGCGCGGTCTGCTGCACTCCGCGGTCGACGACATCGAACCCCGCACCGGCACCCTCGACCACCTGCGCCGGGCGGTACCGGCGCGCCGCGCCCGCAAGCGCCAGGCCGCCGTGGGCATGGCCGCCGCGGCCCTGTTCATCGGCACCGCCATCCCCGCCCTCGTCCACGTCTCGAACGCCGGCGGCACCGACCCCAACACCGCCATGGCGGGCCAGTCCTCCGAGGCGCAGGGCGGCTCCACCCAGGGAAAGGACCCGCAGCCCGGCACCGGCGGCACCGGCGGCTCCCGCGACCGCACCCCCGGGCAGGACAAGGGCGACGGCAGGCCCGGTGAGCGGGGGACGTCCGGCGGCGGCAACGGCTCCGGCGGCGTCGCCGACCCGTCCGCCCCGACGGCCTCGGACAGCGGACTGTGCACGGCGGCCCAGCTGAGCTCCGTCACCGGCGGCGCCGACGCCCCGGACTCGACGGGCGTCGTCTACGGCACCTTCCGCGTCACCAACACCTCGGGCACCGCCTGCACCGTGACCGGCGGCGTCGTGGTCAGTGCCACGGCGCAGGGTGCGGCGGACCAGGCCAAGATCGGTGTCGTCCGGCATGTGGCGGGGGACGCGGCGGCGGCGCTGCCCGACCCCTCGCTCGAGGTCGCCAAGCTGGTCCTGCAGCCGGGCGGGGCCTACGAGGAACGGTTCGCCTTCGTTCCCTCCGAGACCTGCCCCACGAGCGGCGGCTCGCCCACCACCGGCGGCTCCACCGGCGGGGGAGAACCCTCGCCCGACCCGTCGCCCTCGCAGGACGCGAGCGCCGGCGGCGGCACGGACACCGGCGGCACCTCGGGCACCACCACCCAGCTCGTCACCGAGGAGGGCACGGCCGACGGCAGCGTCCTCGTCGGCTACACCGGTGAGACGGGCTCCCCGTCGGCGTCCGCGACGGTGGCCAACGCGTGCGCGGGCACCGTGTACTACACCGGGGTGCTGGCGGCGTCGTAGCCCCCGGGCGCCGGACGGGCTCACGTCGGCGGGCGGCGGCCGGGAGGCGGGCCGCCCGCGGCGCCCTCAGACGGCGGTGGGAGCGGAGGACTTCCCCTGCTCCTCGCCCTCGCCTTCCCGCTCCTGCTCCTGCTCCTGCTCCTGTTCCGGCACCAGACCGAGCGCCGCGTCCCGCTGGAACTCCACCTCGCGGCGCAGCAGCCGGAACCACATGAAGACCACGAAACCCGCGAAGACGAACCACTCCCCGGTGTAGCCGAGGTTCTGGAAGGCCTTCAGGTCGAGACCGGTGCCGTCGGGCGCGGTCGCGGGCACGGCCCTCATCCCCGCGTCGGCCCGGTCGAGGGTGACCCAGGCGTCGTACAGGCGGTCCGGCACCAGGTTGACCAGCGTGGCCGAGCTGATCGCCGCCGTCTGCCCGGCGGGCAGCCCGCCCTGGGCGCCGGCGCCGTTGTTCCCCGGCGTCTCGGAGGCCTGCAGCGCACCGGTCACGGTGACCTCGCCGCCCGGCGCGGCCGGCGCCTTCGCCGCGTCCGCCGCACCCGGCAGCCAGCCGCGCACGACGGGCAGGGACCGGCCGGATCCGGTGCGCAGCAGCGTCAGCACGTAGAAGCCGCTCCTGCCGTCCAGCTCCCGGCCGGGCACCAGGAGCTGCTTGCCGTACCGGCCGCTCGCGGTGACCCGCCGTCCGGAGGTGCGCTTGTCGACGGGCAGCATCGAGTCCAGGGGCCTGGCCGTCTCCTGCCGGTCCGACGCGGCCTGCCCGGCCGCGGCGCGATGGTCCTGCACCCGCCCCTCGAACCGGCTCAGCTGCCAGGACCCCATGAAGACGCAGAACGGGATGGCGAGCAGCACGAAGACGTTGATGCCCCACCAGCGGGGAGTCAGCAGAAACCGGTACACGCCCACAACGGTACGGCGCCGGTGCGACCGGCCCGTGCCGGGGTCGGCCACCCGTGCGCCCGGAGCCGTGTACGCACTTGTGCACGTATGTGTGTGCGGGCCGCGTGGGCAGGATCGGGAAGTTGTCCACAGGCTGGGGGCACCGTCGGCGGATTGTCGGTCGGACCAGGCACTATGGGCGCATGACTGGGGCGATGAGTGAGAGCAGGACGCCGGACACACCGGACATGCCGGACTGGGAGAAGCGCTTCCGTGCGCCGCGGGTCTCGCTGCCCGACTGGGCCGAGGACGCGCCGGACCGCTCCCTGTTCGTGTCGAACGCGACGGGCACGTACGAGCTGTATGCCTGGGACCGGGCGACGGGCGGGCAGCGGCAGGCCACGAACCGGCCGAACGGCACGACGGACGGCGTGCTCGCCCCGGACGGGGCGTGGATCTGGTGGTTCGACGACAAGGACGGCGACGAGTTCGGCGTCTGGCGCCGCCAGCCGTTCACGGGCGGCGCGGACGAGACGGCCGTCCCCGGCCTCGAACCCTCCTACCCGGCCGGTCTGGCCCTGGCCCGCGACGGCCGCACGGCGGTGGTCGGCCGCTCCACGGACGACGAGGGCACGACCGTCCACCTCGCCCGCGAGGGCGAGGCCACCGTGGAGATCTACCGCCACCGCGAGTCCGCCGGCGTCGGCGACCTCTCCCACGACGGCACCCTGATTGTCATCGAGCACACCGAGCACGGCGACGCCATGCACGCGGCCCTGCGCGTGCTGCGCCCGGACGGCACGACGGTCGCCGAGCTGGACGACACCAAGGGCGGCACCGAGGAGCTGGGCCTCGAGGTGCTGGGCTTCGCCCCCGTGGACGGCGACACCCGGCTGCTCATCGGCCACCAGCGCCGGGGCCGCTGGGAGCCCCTGGTGTGGGACGTGGCGGCGGGGACGGAGACGGACCTCGCCCTCGACCTGCCCGGCGACGTGAGCGCCGAGTGGTACCCGGACGGCACCGCCCTGCTCGTCGTCCACAGCTACGAGGCCCGCAGCGAGCTGTTCCGCTACGACCTGGCTGCCGGCGAATTGACCCGCATCCCCACCCCGCCCGGCACGGTCTCCGCGGCCACGGCCCGGCCCGACGGCAGCGTGGAGTTCCTGTGGTCGTCGGCCGCCGAGCCGCCCGCGGTGCGCTCCACCTCCGGCGGCGTCGTCCTGGACCCGCCCGGCATGAAGTGCCCGCCGTCGGTGCCGGTGGAGGACGCGTGGGTGGAGGGCCCCGGCGGCCGCATCCACGCCCTGATCCAGAAGCCCGCCGGCGCGACCGGCCCGCTCCCCACCGTCTTCGACCTGCACGGCGGCCCGACCTGGCACGACAGCGACGCCTTCGCCGCGGGCCCGGCCGCCTGGGTGGACCAGGGGTACGCGGTGATCCGCGTCAACTACCGGGGCTCCACCGGCTACGGCCGCGCCTGGACGGACGCCCTGAAGCACCGGGTCGGCCTGATCGAGCTGGAGGACGTGGCCGCCGTGCGCGACTGGGCGGTCTCCTCCGGCCTCGCCGACCCCGACCGCCTGGTCCTCACCGGCGGCTCCTGGGGCGGCTACCTCACCCTCCTGGGCCTCGGCACCCAGCCGGAGGCGTGGGCAGTGGGCATCGCCGTGGTTCCGGTCGCGGACTACGTCACGGCGTACCACGACGAGATGGAAGCCCTGAAGGCCATGGACCGCACCCTGCTGGGCGGCACCCCGGAGGAGGTCCCGGACCGCTTCGAGGCGTCCTCCTCGCTGACCTACGTCGACCAGGTGAAGGCCCCGGTGTACATCTCGGCGGGCGTCAACGACCCCCGCTGCCCCATCCGCCAGATCGACAACTACGTCCAGCGCCTCCAGGCCCGCGACGCCGTGCACGAGGTCTACCGCTACGACGCGGGCCACGGCTCCCTGGTGGTCGACGAACGCATCAAGCAGGTGACCCTGGAAATGTCCTACGCCAACGCCCATCTGAACAACGCCTAGCGGCGCACTCCCGGGCCCTGCTCAACCGGCCGACGGCCCACCCACCCGCCCACCCACCCGCTTCAGTTGAAGCAGGGGGGGCTTCCCCACCGGGGCCAGGCCCAGGCCCTGCTCAACCGGCCGAGACGGGTGGGTGTGGTGGGCGAGGAACGGGGCTCCAGGGGGCGGAGCCCCCTGGGCGCTCACCCCAACTCCGCCAGCCCCCGGCGAGTAGCGGCAACGACAACCCGGTCATCCGCCCGCAACACGTACTCGCCGCCCACATCCCCCCGCCCCTCCACCGCCAGCACCCGCCACGCCCCGCCCCGGAACGCCGCCCCCACAGCCCGCCCCTCCAACTCCGCGTGCCCGCCCACCGACACGGACGCGAACAGCAGCACCCTCCGCTCCACCGGCAGCGCCCCCAGCACCTGCCGCCCCAGCATCGCCCCCGCGAACGCGGGCGCCGACAGGTGCGACACGCTCCGGCTCCGCGTCGGCGCCCCGGGATGCGCGGCCCGCAGCGTCCGGTACACCGCCGTGGCGAAGTCGTCGTCGTACAGCCGCAGCACCACCCGCAGATCGGGCCGCACCGACCGGGCGTACAGCGCGGCCTCCAGGTTGGTCGTGTCCGCGCTGGTCACCGCGAGCAGCGCGTAGGCGCGGTGGATCTTGGCGGACTCCAGCACCCCTTCCTGCGTCACGTCCCCCAGCACCACCGGCACCCGCAGCCGCCGGGCCGTCGCCAGCCCCCGCGCCTCCGGATCGGCCTCGACGCAGACCACCGGGACGTTCAGTTCCCGCAGCCGGGTCAGCACCCGCGTACCGATCTTCCCCAGTCCCAGCAGCACCACATGCCCGCCCAGCCCGCGCGGCGGCTTCCGCAGTGCCGAGGCGCTCCGGAAGGTGCCCAGCGCTTCGAGCACGGCCGCCAGCAGCACCGGCAGCAGCAGCAACCCGACGAGCCCCGAGAGGAGTTGCAGCACCTGCCGCCCGAGCGACTCCCCGATCGCGGGATCGTCGATGGCGAACAGGTCCAGCAGCGTCAGGTAGAAGGCCGGCAGGGCACCGATGTCGGTGACCACCCACAGCGCGACGGCGAGCGCGACCACGCACGCCACCAGTCCGGCCAGCGACCACCGCAGCCGCCGCGAGAAGAGGGAGGCGAGCGGCGGTACGACCCCGGCCCCCACCCCGCCACCGCGTCCCGCCGCGTCCGGCACGGCCCCGCCGACCGCCGACACCTGCTCCAGCACCAGGGCGGACCGCCCACGGGCGAGCCGCACCTCGTCGTCGTCGGGCAGCAACCGGGGCTCCTGCTCACCACCGTGGCCGTTCCCGTCGGCCCGGCCCGTTCCCACGGGCCCGCCACCGTTCGCGGAGAGCAGCGCCAGCGTGCACAGCCCCCGGTCCGGGAGCTGCCCGTCCCGGGCCGGCGGCAGTTCGACGGACCGCAGCAGCAGTCCGCCCGCCTGTACGACCTTGGTGGTGCCGGCGACGGCGGCCGCGGCCAGTGCGGGCGCGGCCGTGTCGGCGTCGGACAGCACGGTCGTGGAGGCGTCCGGCCCGCCGTCGGCCCCCTCGCCGGAGGCCAGAGTCGCGGCCTGGTCGAGGAGTTCCTCGATGTGCTGGCCCAGCCTCCGGTTGTACAGGCGCAGGACGAGCCGGAGACGGGGGTTGAGCCGGCGGGCGGTCAGCGCGGCCCGGATGTTGGTCTCGTCGTCGTCGTACACGAGCGCCAGCGCGGCGGCCCGCTCCACCCCGGCCTCGGCGAGCACGGCCTCGGTGACGTCCACGGCTTCCAGCACCCGTACGCCGTCGGCGCCTTGCGCACTTCCGCCGGCCACGACGGACCCGCCGCTGCCGGCCCGTCCGACAGCGGCGCTGACCATCCGGTCGAGCAGCGCGGCCGAGGCGGCACGCGCCCGCCCGACCACCGGGGGCCGGGCCAGGCGCTCGTTCGGCGGCACGACGAGGGTGACCTGCTCGCCGTGGAAGGTGCGCAACTCGGCGGTCAGCCGGTGTGCGAGAGCGTCGTCACCGCACACCACCATCGTCGCCGTCCCGGCGCCGGGCCCACCTTGATTCGGAACGCTCGCCACGAGGGAGAAGACTGCCGCACACCGATAGGTGGTTCCAGCAACCGGATGAACTCGGCTCAGCCGAGGCACACCACGAGCAGGCAGAGCTGGGAGGGCGAGGTGGCCGCCGGGGAGGGGCTCGTCGGCGACGTCCCCGAGCCGGTGCTCCCGCCGTTCGTGGGCGTCGAGGTGGACGGCGTCTGCGCCGTGGAACCGGTGCTGCCGGAAGCGGACCCGGAGCCGCTCCCGGACCCGGACTCGGCCCCGGAACCCGCAGCGGAACCAGAACCAGAACCAGAACCGGACCCGGAGCCGGAGCCGGAACCGGACACCGAGCCGACCGTCTGCCGCACGGCATGGGTCACCGCCGGAAGCGGCGAGGCGGCGGCGTCCGGACCGCTCGGCGCGGTGGCCGACGTCGAGGCGGCCATGGTGTGCCGGTCCTGCCCGGCGGACGCGGAGCGACGGGTGTCGGCGTGGGCCGGGGCCGCCGCGGTGTGCGCGGGGTGCGTGGCCCGGTGACGGCCGGTGGGCGGGGCCACGTCGGGCCGGGCCTCGGCGGAGGTCTGCCGCTCGGCGACGCCCATGCTGTGGTTGTCGGCTGCCGAGGCCGCCTGGGCCCGGTCGCCGGACTGCCGGTCCATGGTGGCCAGCGTGAGCCCGCCGCCGACGATCGCGAACGCGGTCGCGACCGCCGCCCGGCGCTTGTTCTTCTTCCAGCGCACGAGCTGCCGGCGCCGGGCCGCCCGACCCTGCGACGCGGCGGGACGCACCGCCACCTCGCCGGACGGCTGGAACCGGGGCGCCCCGGCCGCACCGGCCGGCACGGGCTCTTCGGCGGCCTCGGCGGAGTCGTCGTACCAGTCACCGGTGCCGAACGCGTCGAACGGACGCGTCTCCGCCCGTGTCGTCGGTATGCCGGACGCGGCGCCGGGCGTGCTCACCGCCACCGGCGGCGCGATGTCGGGGGCGTAGGCGCCGCACCCGGGGCACACCAGGGCGCCGTTGAGATGCCGACGGCACGAGGAGCAGTAGTCCATTTACGGTCTTCCTGAGTCGGCGGCGCCTGCGGCCACGGCCGGGGCCAGTTCACGTACGTACGGGAGATCGAGCGGCAACGGTAACGAGGCGTTCCGCAGACTGTGTGCGGTCTGTGTGGCGCTCCTGCACACATTTCCTGCGGATCCATGACCGGTCGTGACCGACCCGGGATCACCCGTTTCCGCACCCCTCCCGCCTAAAGTGACCCAGGTCACAACTGGTGCTGTCACATCTCTCCGGCCCACTCCGTCAATGAGGTGTAGCCAACAGCAACCGCACTGGAGGACGTCATGGACGCTCGCTTGAACCTCTTCGGCAACCCGGTCGCCGGCAAGTTCTTCCGTCACATCAACTCGGCCGGGAAGGTCCTGTCGGACTCGACGCTGCCGCTCGCGACGCAGGAACTGGTGAAGCTGCGCGCCAGCCAGATCAACGGCTGCGGCTTCTGCACCGACATGCACAGCAAGGACGCCGCGCACGCCGGGGAGACCGCGATCCGCCTCAACCTGGTCGCCGCCTGGAGGGAGGCGAAGGTCTTCACCGACGCCGAGCGCGCCGCCCTGGAACTGGTCGAGCAGGGCACCCGCATCGCCGACGCGGCCGGCGGCGTCAGCGACGAGGCCTGGGCCGACGCCGCCAAGCACTACGACGAGGACCAGCTCGGCGCCCTGGTCTGCCTGATCGCCCTGATCAACGCCTACAACCGCATGAACGTCATCGTCCAGCAGCCGGCCGGCGACTACGAGCCGGGCATGTTCGGCTGAGTGCGACGCCGAGACGCTGACGGCGCCCACGCGCGCACCCGGTCCGCGGCCCGCCGGACCCTGGCGGGCCGGGCCCCGGCGTCCCGGCTCCCTCGTACGAGCTGCCGGCGGGGTCCGTGTCCCCGCGATGCGCCGCCCATGAGTGGGAGGGGGACGGGGCCGGTCCCACAGGGCGGTGCCGGCCAACTCCACACGCGCTGGACGGCGTTGCGGCCGCCGGAAGGTGCGGCCGGGTCTTCCGCGGCGACGTGGAGACCGACGGGGCGGGGTTCCCGGGGGAGCGGCAGGTCAGGCTTCCAGGCCGGTCAGATCCCGCCGGAGCACGACACGGACCGCGCGGGTGGCGTCCCCGTGCGCCTGCCTGGCGGCGTGATAGTCCGCCGATGTGAGGCTGCTGCCCGAGGCGAGTACCTCGCGGACGTCGCGCAGCGAGTGGTAGGACGCGTCTATCCCCGTGGCCACTTCCTCGGTCGCCGTGAGGATCAGCCGCTCCCGGGCCTCGTCGCAGCCGGACGCCTGGAACGCCTGTCTGATCCGTGAGGCCCTCACCTGGGCGTCCGTGTGATCCTCGTCGGCGGCCAGCCGCATGGCCTCGTGCGCCCGACGGAAGGCGACGAGGCAGTCCACGTACGCGGTGCGCCGGTCCCGCAGACTGTTCTCCCTGCTGGTGCGCCTCCAGCGCACGTGGTCACCGGCCAGGGTGGCGCCCACACCGAGCACGGCCCCGATCCCGGTCCCCACCAGGCTCCCCCACTCCACATCACCGATCGTGCCACACGGCCGGAACCCCCGGGCGCGCTCCGTACGCGGTGCGGAACGGCCGCGGGGATCTTGGGTACCCTTGCGCGGGGGGCCTGGCCTGCGGTGAACGCGTCGCGATCGCGACGCGGTGAACACCGCCGTCGCGCATCCCCATGCCGGCCGCCCCACCCGGGCCGCGGCAGAAGGAACCAGCCAGAGTAGGGCCCCACTCATGCAGCATGGCAACTCCACAGGCCGTACCGGGAGCGAACCGCTGCCGGACGACGAGGTGGGGCTCGCGGTGCTGCTGCGGGCCTGGCGGGCGCGAGCGGGACGGAACCTGGGCCTCGGCAAACCGCTTTCGCAGGTGGAGGTCGCCACCGAGGTCGGCATGAGTGAGCGCTGGTACCGGGACCTCGAACGCGGGGCCACGCCCCGGCTGGACGCCCGGACCCTGACGGCGCTGGCGGACGCCCTGCGGCTGTGCCCGGACGAACGCGCGACCCTCTTCCTCTACGCCGCGAGCGGCGACCCCTTCCCCGCCGTGTCGCCCGTCGACGCCGTCGACCTGACGCCGCTGCGGCGCCTGCTCGACCTGCAGCCCACGCAGCCCGCCTACCTCACCGACAACGCCTGGAACATACTCGCCCACAACGCGGCCATGGCCGAGTGGTTCCCGTGGGTGCGGCAGCCCGGCGCGAACCTGATCCGCTGGGGGCTGACCGACCCCGAGGCCCGGGAGCAACTGACCGACTGGCCCCGGCACGCACGCGCGTACCTCGCGATGCTGCGCTACGCCATGGCGCAGTACCCGGGGAACCCCGAACTCGCCGGGATCCTGCGGACGGCACTCGCCGACCCCGAGTGCAGGCGCATCTGGGACGACGGCCCGGTCATCATCGCCCACCGGGACGGGCACACGTTCCGCCTGAACATCCCCCGCTTCGCTCCCCGCACCGTCGACGTCGTCACCCAGGTGCTGAACCCCGTCGGCTATCCCGGGCTCCGGCTCACCTTCGTCAGCCTGTGCACGCAGGCCGACGCCGGCGCCGGCCGCGAGGACGGCTGAGCCCTCACTCTCGCCGATGACTGCGGCATGTTCAACAGCCGCCGACCGGCAAAAATTTTCCGGTCCCGCGACCGGAAAATATTTGCCGGTCCGCGTTCTGCCGCTCCCCGTTGACCGGCAGATCATTGCCGGTCGAATCCGTTGACATTCGCTACGGCGAGTTGCGAATCTCTGAGTCCACCGGGCTTTCAGGGAAGTCGTCCGCTCACGGAGTGCGCGGAGATGGGTCATGGGACACGCGTCTGCCCCGATCCGGTTCGATTCCATGTCCGGAACTCGACTGAAGAATCATTTCGGGAGCGACCTTGCATGCCTTCATGAACATCAAGAAAACGATAGGGATAAGCAACGACTTCTGGAACGTCACCGCCGACTCCGGAATGGCCGGGATCGTCGCCGGGAATCTCGGCGCGGGGCGCTACGTCACCCGAGCCGACGGCCACGAGTTCCTGAACATGTCGTCGTACTCGTACCTCGGTCTGGACTCCCACCCGGCGTTGATCCGCGCGGCGGCCGACGCCGTCACCGAGAACGCCTCCCTGAACACGTCGGTGTCCCGGATGCGTGTGCACTTCGGGATCCTCAAGGACGCCGAGGACGCGCTCTCGGACCTGTTCCGGGTGGAGGCGGTCACCCTCGCCTCCTGTGCCGCGGCCGCCTGGTCCGCGTTGCCCCTGGTGGCGTCCGGCGCCTTCACCGACGGCAGGCCGCCGCTCATGGTGTTCGACAAGCACGCGCACTTCTGCCTGAACGCGATGAAGCCGAGCGTCGCCGACGAGGCCGAGGTCAGGACCATCGCGCACAACGACGTCGACGCCCTGGAGGAGCTCTGCCGCACCCGTCCGAACGTCGCCTACGTGGCCGACGGCGTCTACAGCACGGGCGGACAGGCACCGGTGCGTGAACTCCTGCGCCTGCAGGAGAAGTACGGGCTGTTCCTGTTCTTCGACGAGGCGCACGGCGTGTCCACCTGCGGCGACCAGGGGCGCGGACTCGTCCTGGACACCATGGGCGAGATCAACGACCGCACCTTGATCATCACCTCCCTCAACAAGGGCTTCGGGGCGTCCGGCGGCGCGATCTTCCTCGGACCGCGGGGCTCCCGGCACCGCCGTGACCTGGCCCTGCGCTACGGCGGCCCGCTGACCTGGTCGCAGCGGATCAACACCGCCGGCCTCGGGGCGATCACCGCCTCCGCCGACCTGCACCGCTCGGCCGAACTCAAGGAACTCCAGCACCGGCTGCGGGAGAACATCGACCGCTTCGACGCGCTGGTGCCGACGGCCGACAGCGGTGACGGGCTGCCGATCCGGTTCATCGACATCGGCTCGGAGGAGAAGACCGTTCACATCGGCCGGACCCTCCTTTCCGAGGGCTACTACACCTCCGCCCTCTTCTTCCCCGTCATCGCCCGCGGGAAAGCGGGGCTGCGCATCATGCTCCGCGCCGACATGACGAGGACGGACATCGAGCGATTCGGCCGCCTGGTCGACGAGCTGCGGAGCCAGAATGACTGACCAGAGGCTCTCTTCGCCCGGTGCGAGGAAATCGCCCGGTGAAAACCGGGAACCCGGAGAAATCCAGGCGCCCGACGGAAAACGAACGGCCGACGAGGCCCAGGAATCGCTTCCCCAGGTGAACCGGCGGATCATGGCACTCTCGTGCCTCCTGGTCTTCATGGCCCAGATGGCGACCACCATCTACCTGCCGTCGCTGCCCATCGTGGCGCACGACTTCGGAATGTCCCGCAGTTACGCGGCACTGTCCATTTCGGCGTTCGTGATCGGCGCCGCGGCCCCGGTCGTCCTGTGGGGCGTGGCGGCCGACCGCTACGGCCGCCGGGGCCCGCTGCTGACCTCGCTGGCGCTGTTCGTGCTCACCAGCGCCCTGATCGCGCTGATCCGGTCCCCCGAGGGGCTGCTGGTACTGCGTGCGCTCCAGGGCATCGGCGCCGGAGGCAGCGCGATCATCGCCCGCATCCTGGTGCGGGACCGCTGGAGCGGCGACGAACTGGCCCGGCGCCTGTCCGTGCTGTCGATCGCGTTCATCACGGCGATGGGCGGTGGCCAGTTCCTCGGCGGCCTGATCGGCAGGTACTCCCACTGGGAGACCGGCTTCGTCGTCCTCGGCGCGGTCGGCGCGATCGCGGCAGCGCTGACCTTCACCGTGCCGTTCGAGCCGAGCCGGGCCGTGCAGCCGCCGTCCGAGGTGCTGCGGATCTGTCTCGCCGTCGCCCGGCAGCCCGCGTTCCTGCTGCCGGCGCTGGCCGGCGGCGCGGGGTTCGCCACGATCGTGATGCTGCAGGAGGTCAGCCCGTTCGTGTTCCAGCAGCACTTCGGGCTCGCCACCGACGAGTACGGAAGCCTCGGACTGCTCCTCGGCGCGGCCTACTTCGCCGGAGCGATGACCGTCAACCGCTTCGTGGCCCGAGCGGGATCGGCCCGCCTGATGACCGCGGGGTCGATCGTGATGACCGCGGCCGGCGTCCTGATGATCGTGCTGTGGTCGGTGCCCGGCCTGCCGCACAGCGGCGCCCTGGTGGCCTTCGTGGCGCTGTACTGCGTGACCACGTTCGGGCAGTCCGTGCTGTTCCCCAACAGCATGGCCGCCGCCGTCAGCAGCCGGCCGGGCCACGGTGCCTACGCCGTCTCCCTGTGCGGCTTCCTCCAGCAGTCGATGGCGGGCATCGCCGCGGCCAGTGCCGCGCTGCTGCACGCCGATCTCGCCTGGGCGACGGTCGCCGCCGCGCTGGGGGCCGCCGCCTGGCTCATGACCCGGATCGCCGCGTCGTCGGCGCTCACCGAGGAAGGGAATTGACATGGCGGTGCTGCGTTCCCACGTCAGCCCATCCAGCGAGTCGTTCCGCCGCAACACCGAGGCGTACGGAGCACTGCGGACGCAGATCGCCGCGGCCCGTGCCGCCGCGACGGCCGGCGGCGGCGCCGAGGCCCGGGCCCGCCACGCCGCACGCGGCAAGCTCACCGCCCGGGAGCGGGTGACCCGCCTGCTCGACCCGGGAACCCCGTTCCTGGAGATCGGTCAGCTCGCCGCACACGAGGTGTACGAGCAGGCCGTCCCGTCGGCGGCCATCATCACCGGCGTCGGCATGGTGGAGGGCCGGCCCACGGTCGTGTTCGCCAACGACGCGACCGTGAAGGGCGGCACGTACTACCCGCTGACGGTCCGCAAGCACCTGCGGGCCCAGCAGGTCGCCCGTGAGAACGGGCTGCCCTGCGTCTACCTGGTCGACTCCGGGGGCGTCTTCCTGCCGATGCAGGAGGACATCTTCCCCGACGAGAACCACTTCGGCCGGATCTTCCGGAACATCGCGGAGATGTCCGCGATGGGCCTGCCGCAGATCGCCGCCGTGATGGGCTCGTGCACCGCCGGTGGCGCGTACATCCCCGCGATGTGCGACGAGACCGTGATCGTGCGGGGCAACGGGTCGATCTTCCTGGGCGGTCCGCAGCTGGTACGGGCCGCGACCGGCGTGATCGTCGACGCCGAGACCCTCGGCGGAGCCGACCTGCACACCACGACCAGCGGTGTCGCCGACCACCTCGCCCTCGACGACGAGCACGCGCTCACCCTGGTCCGGGAGATCGCCGCCCGGCACGGCAGGCAGACCCCGGCCGCGCCGCCGGAACCACCGGTGCCGCCGCTGTACGACCCGGCCGAACTGCCGGGGATCGTCAGCGCCAACCCGCGTGAGCCGATCCCGGCCAGGGAGATCCTCGCCCGGCTGCTGGACGGCAGCGAGTTCACCGAGTACCGGGCCCGGTTCGGGCCGACGATCGTGTGCGGCACCGGCCGCATCGGCGGATACCCGGTGGGCGTCCTCATCAACGACGGCGTGCTCTTCTCCGAGAGCGCCCAGAAGGCCGCCAACTTCATCGAGCTGTGCTCGCAGCGCGGCATCCCCCTGCTCTTCCTGCACAACATCAACGGGTTCATGGTCGGTGCCGAGTACGAGGCGGGCGGCATCGCCAAGCACGGCGCCAAGATGGTGAACGCCGCCTCCTGCGCCGCCGTCCCGAAGTTCAGCGTGCTGATCGGCGGCAGTTACGGCGCGGGCAACCTCGCCATGTGCGGCCGCTCGATCGGCCCCCAGCTGATGGCCATGTGGCCCAACGCCAAGACGTCCGTGGTCGGCGGGGAGCAGGCCGCCACCGTGCTGGCGCTGATCAGGAACGAGCAGCTCGCCAAGCGGGGTGCCTCGTTGACACCCGAAGAGGAAGAGGCGTTCAAGAAGCCGATCCGGGACAACTACGACCGCGAGGGCCAGCCCCTCTACGTCGCCGCCCGGCTCTGGGTCGACGCCGTGGTCGACCCCGCCGACACCCGTGAATGGCTGACGCTGAGCCTCGCCCTGGCCGCGGCAGCACCGCAACGAGAGACACGCTTCGGCGTGTTCAGGATGTGATGGTCCGACATGGTGAAACGACTCCTCATCGCCAACCGGGGTGAGATAGCCCGCCGTATCGCCCGTACCTGCCGGCGTCTCGGCATCGAGTACGTCGCCGTCCACTCCGAGGCGGACGCCACCGCGGCCCACCTGGACGGCGCCTTCGAACAGGTCCTGATCGGACCGTCCCCGGCGGCCGACAGCTATCTGCGCGCCGACGCCCTGATCGACGCGGCCCTGCGCACCGGCTGCGACGCCGTCCACCCGGGATACGGATTCCTCTCGGAGAACGCGGAGTTCGCCGCAGCCGCCGCCGAGGCCGGCCTGGTCTTCGTCGGACCCGGCGCGAACACCATCGCGGCCATGGGGGACAAGGCCATCGCGAAGCGACTGATGGCGGAGGCGGGTGTGCCGGTGCTGCCGGGCTCGTCGGACGCCACCGAGTCGGTGGACGAGATCCGGGCGAACGCGGCCCGCATCGGCTACCCGGTGATCCTCAAGCCCGTCGCCGGCGGCGGCGGCAAGGGCATGCAGGTGATCGAGCGGGAGGACGACCTCGCCCCCGCCGTGGAAGCCGCGATCCGGCTGGCCCGCGCCAACTTCGGCGACGGACGCCTCCTGGTAGAGCGGTACCTGCGCCGGCCCCGGCACATCGAGGTGCAGGTCTTCGGCGACACCCACGGAAACGTGGTGCACCTCTTCGAGCGGGAGTGCTCGCTGCAGCGCCGGCACCAGAAGATCGTCGAGGAGGCGCCGGCCGTCGGTCTTCCGGTGGACGTCCAGGAGGCGCTGCGGTCCGCCGCCGTACGCGGAGCGCAGGCCATCGGCTACGTCAACG
Organism: Streptomyces sp. NPDC002386; assembly: GCF_053593175.1. Lineage (NCBI taxonomy): Bacteria > Bacillati > Actinomycetota > Actinomycetes > Kitasatosporales > Streptomycetaceae > Streptomyces > Streptomyces sp. NPDC002386. The sequence continues at coordinate 169,300 of NZ_JBSFBX010000002.1, read as the reverse complement.
CGGGGACCTTCGAGTTCATTCTCGACAGCGCCGGTGACGGGAGCGGGTTCTACTTCCTGGAGGTCAACACGCGCCTCCAGGTCGAACACCCGGTCACCGAGGCCATCACCGGCCTCGACCTGGTCGAGTGGCAACTGCTGGTCGCCGCGGGCGAACGACTCCCCCTGGCCCAGGACGAGATCACCGCGTCCGGACACGCCGTCGAGGTCCGGGTGTACGCCGAGGACCCGGACGCGGGTTTCCGCCCCGCCCCCGGCCGGGCGCTGGTGGCCAAGTGGCCCACCGATCTGCGGGTCGACGCGGCCTTCGACGACGCGGGCGAGGTACCGGCCTTCTACGACCCGATGATCGCCAAGCTCATCGCGCACGGACCCGCCCGGCCCGCGGCTCTCGCCCGGCTCCTGCACTCCGTGCGCGCCACCGCCGTCCTCGGTCTCACCACCAACCTCGGGTTCCTCGCGGACCTGCTGCGCGACCCCCGGGTGAGCGCCGGCCTGATCGACACGCACCTCGTGGACGACTTCACCGCCCGCGCGGCCGAGCACGGCCGGGACCTCGAGCCGGCGGCGTCGGCCTGCGCGGCCGCGATGAGCCTGCCCGCCCGGAACCCCGCGGGCACGAACGGCTCCCCGTGGAGCGGCACCGTCGGCGCACTCGACCGGCACCTGCTGGACCCGCACGCCCCGCTGGGCCGGGTCCCCTGCCGGGTCGGCGGCCGTCCGCTCGAAGCGGCGCTGCTCTCCCTGCGACCGGGCGACCTCACCGTGGCCGTGGCCGGCGAGCGCTTCCGGGTGACGTACGAGCAGGACGGGGCACTGCTGCGCGGCAGGGTCGGCGAGGCGCTCTGGACGGGTCTGCGCCGGGCCGACGACTGCGAACTCGTCGTCGACGGACGCCGGCTGACCCTGACGCTCGGCGTCAGCGGTGAGGACGACAGTTCGGCCGCCGGCGACGCGGTCACCTCACCGATGCCCGGCACGGTGATCCAACTGCCCGTAGCGGTGGGCGAGGCCGTGCGGCAGGGCGACACGGTCGCGATCGTCGAGGCGATGAAGATGGAGAACCGGGTGCTCGCGCCCTCCTCCGGTGTGGTCGAGGAGATCCGCTGCGAAGTCGCCGACATCGTCTCGGCGGACCAGGTCCTCGTCGTCATCGGGGCGGAGCAGTGTGAGGAAGCCGCCTGAGTCGCGTACCCGAACCCGGACCGGGTCCGGACGAATCCGTACCGGGCCCGGACCCGGGGCAAGCAAGGCAGGACCATGACGGAAGTGAAGAACCAGATGAACCCCATCCGCCGTATCGGCGTGGTCGGCTCGGGTGCCATGGGCGCGGGAATAGCCGAAGTGAGCGCCCTGGCAGGCATGGACGTACTGGTCGCGGTGTCCCGCGAGGCGTCGCTGACCACGGGCCGGCGTCGCATCGGTGCCTCCCTCGACCGCGCCGTCGCGAAGGGCCGGCTCACCCGGGCCGAGCGGGACGCGGCCCTGGAGCGCGTCGAGTTCACCACGGACCTCGGCGAACTGGCCGACCGGCAGCTGGTCGTCGAGGCGGTCCGTGAGGACGAGATGCTCAAGCTCGACCTCTTCACCACCCTCGACAAGGTGGTCGAGGACCCGGACGCGATCCTTGCCTCCAACACCTCCTCCATCCCCATCATGAAGCTGGCCGGCGTCACCAACCGCCCGGCGCAGGTCATCGGCACCCACTTCTTCAACCCCGTACCGGCGATGTCCCTGGTGGAACTCGTCGGCTCGCTGCACACGTCCGACGAGACCATGCACCGGGCCGAGGAGTGGGTGGCCGGGACGCTGGGCAAGCGGCCCATCCGCTCCAAGGACCGGGCGGGCTTCGTGGTCAACGCGCTGCTGGTGCCGTACCTGCTGTCCGCCGTGCGCATGGTGGAGACGGGCTTCGCCACCGTGGAGGACGTCGACCAGGGCATGGTGCTCGGCTGCTCCCATCCGATGGGTCCGCTGCGGCTGACCGACATGGTGGGCCTCGACGTCGTGGCGGCCGTGGCCGACGCGCTGTACGCGGAGTTCAAGGAGCCGCTCTACGCGGCCCCGCCGCTGCTCTCCCGCATGGTCGAGGGCGGCCTGCTCGGCCGCAAGACGGGCCGCGGCTTCTACTCGTACCGGTAGCGCCCCCGGACCGGCCGCCGCGACAACCCCACCGAGACACGCAGAAACGGACACACCAGACGTGAGTACCGCCTTCAGGATCACGCCGACGACGACCGGGCCCACGGGACTGGTCCTCGCCGACCTCCTGCCCGCCGAGGGCGCCGCCCGGACCCGGGCGCGCGACGCCGTGCTGGTCCTCGGCGGCGCGGCCCTGACCGGGGCCGCCGCGCAGTTCGCGGTGCCGGTGCCCGGATCGCCGGTCCCGGTGACGGGGCAGACGTTCGCCGCTCTGCTGGTCGCCGCCGCCCTCGGTGCGCGGCGCGGAGCGCTGGCGCTCGCCGTCTACACCGGTGCGGGCGTCTGCGGCATGCCCTGGTTCGCCCAGGGCGCGTCCGGCACGGGCATGCCCACGTTCGGCTACCTCCTGGGCCTGGTCCTCGCCGCCGCCGTGGTCGGCGGCCTGGCCCGCCGCGGCGGCGACCGGAGTGCGCTGCGCACGGCCTGTGTCATGGCCGCGGGCAGCGCCTGCGTGTACGCCGTCGGCGTGCCGTACCTCGCCGTCGCCCTGCACATCTCCCTCGGCCGGGCCGCGGCCCTGGGCGCCTGGCCCTACCTGGCGGGCGACGCGCTGAAGGCGGCCCTGGCGATGGGCGTGCTTCCCACGGCCTGGCGCGTGCTCGGCACCGCGGCGCGTTCCGAACGCCGGGGCGAGCCCTCGTAGTCAGTGAACCGGAGCCGCCGACACCGGTGTCGGGCCCGGTGCCGCTTTCCCGGCACCGGCCTGACACCGGTGTTCTGGTGTGCCCAACCGACCCCGGGGAGCCCGCCCGATCACGCTGTGCCGTCGGGCCCGCCCGGGTCGTTGGGGTGGGACTCGACCGCGGTGACGGCCAGCGTCATCCAGGGCCTGAGCGGCAGCGTGCCGAGCACCTTCTCGTGCAACTCCGCCTCGTCGGCGGCCCGCCACACGCCGATGCTCCGCAGCTCACCGACCGGGCGCCAGAGCCGGATCAGGTTGCCACTCGCCGCCAGCTCCTTCGCCCGGGCCGCCTCGGCGGCACGGCGCCGGTCGACCTCGGCCGGATCGGTGCCCTCGGGGACGTCGGTGGTGATCTCCACCAGGAACTCGCGCATGGTCCTTCTCCCTCCGGCGGGACGAGGCCACCGGGCCACGGAGGAACGGTCCGCGGGACCGGCATGCGATCAGGCTACGACCGCCCGCGCGGACGCGCAGAGTGGCGGTGCGCCGGTGGCGGTCAGCACCGGTCCCCGTGCTTCGCGGCGGCGTCGATCTCGACGATCAGGGCCTCGACGCGGGTCCTGATCAGGTCGCGGATCGGGCGCACGGCCTCGACGCCCTTGCCGGCCGGGTCCTCCAGGGCCCAGTCGAGGTACTTCTTGCCGGGAAAGACCGGGCAGGCGTCGCCGCAGCCCATGGTGATGACGTAGTCGGACGCCTGGACGGCCTCGGTGGTGAGGACCTTCGGCTGGGCCGTGGAGATGTCGACGCCGACCTCCTTCATGGCTTCGACCGCGGCGGGGTTGACCCGGTCGCCGGGCACGGAGCCGGCGGAGCGGACCTCGACCCGGTCGCCCGCGAGGTGGGAGAGGAAGCCGGCGGCCATCTGGGAGCGTCCGGCGTTGTGGACGCAGACGAACAGCACGGAGGCGAGCGGGCTGGAGGACATCGGTTCTTCCTTCACGAGCGGACCGAACGGGGCCCCTTCAGGCGGTGCGCCAACGGGACGCCGGGATGCGTCTCCCTGAGATCAGCCTTGACTGGTATCAGCACAGACTGATGTGACAGTATCAGCCCATGCTGACGTCAGTCGATACTGATCTGATCCGGGTGCTGGCCGACCCCCTCAGGCTCCGGATCGTCACCCTGCTCGCCGAGGAGACGCTCTGCACCACGCACCTGGTCGAGGAGACCGGCGCGAAGCAGACCAACCTCTCCAACCACATGAAGGTGCTGCGGGAGGCCGGGGTCGTCGACACGGAGCCCTGCGGCCGGTACACGTACTACAAGCTGCGCCCGGACGTCATCGCCCACCTGGCCGGCCGGTTCGCGGAGCTGGCCGAGTCCGCCCGGAACGCCGCCGACAACAAGAGGGCCTGCCCGTGACCCGCACCGAAGCACCCGCGGCCGCCGAGGAGACCTCGGTCGTCGCGAAGCTGTCGACGCTCGACCGCTTCCTCGCCGTCTGGATCCTGCTCGCCATGGCCGTCGGCCTCGGGCTCGGCCGGGCCGTCCCCGGACTGAACGACGCGCTGGCCAAGGTGGAGATCGGGGGCATCAGCCTGCCGATCGCCATCGGCCTGCTGATCATGATGTACCCGGTGCTGGCCAAGGTCCGCTACGACAGGCTCGACGCGGTCACCGGCGACAAGAGGCTGATGGTGTCCTCGCTGGTCGTCAACTGGCTCGTCGGACCCGCGGTGATGTTCGCCCTCGCCTGGATCTTCCTGCCGGATCTGCCCGAGTACCGCACCGGGCTGATCATCGTCGGTCTCGCCCGGTGCATCGCCATGGTCGTCATCTGGAACGACCTTGCCTGCGGAGACCGCGAGGCCGCCGCCGTCCTCGTCGCCCTCAACTCGGTCTTCCAGGTCCTGGCGTTCGGCCTGCTCGGCTGGTTCTACCTCGATCTGCTGCCCAGCCTGCTCGGCCTGGGCGACGGCCGGCACCTGAGCGTCTCCATGTGGAGGGTCGCGCTGAACGTCGTCGTCTTCCTCGGTGTCCCGCTGCTCGCCGGGTTCCTCACCCGCCGCATCGGTGAGAGGAGGCTCGGCCGCGAGAGGTACGAGACCCGCTTCGTGCCGAAGATCGGCCCCTGGGCGCTCTACGGCCTGCTGTTCACGATCGTCGTCCTCTTCGCCCTGCAGGGAAAAACGATCACCTCCCAGCCGCTGGACGTGGCCCGGATCGCGCTGCCGCTGCTGGTCTACTTCGCGATCATGTGGTTCGGCGTGTTCGCCCTGGGCAAGGCCATCGGCCTCGCCTACGACCGCACCGCCACCCTCGCCTTCACCGCCGCCGGCAACAACTTCGAGCTGGCCATCGCGGTGGCCGTCGCCACCTTCGGCGTCGCTTCCGGTCAGGCCCTGTCGGGCGTCGTCGGCCCGCTGATCGAGGTTCCGGTCCTGGTCGCCCTGGTCCACGTCTCCCTCGCCTGGCGAAGGAAGTTCACCGCCCTCCGCTGAGCCTTCCGTGACCCGCAAGCGCCGCGAACCCCGCCCCGCACCGCGGGACGGGGTTCGCCTCTCCCCGTGGAACTCCGGGATCAGGCGGCCGCGGGGATGACCAGGAGCCGGCCCATCGCGGCCAGGACGGACGGTTCGACTCGGTAGTACACCCAGGTGCCGCGCCGTTCGGAGGTCAGCAGACCCGCCTCCTTCAGCTTCTTCAGGTGGTGCGAGACGGTCGGCTGGGAGACTCCGACGTCAGAGATGTCGCACACGCACGCCTCACCGCCCTCGTGCGAGGCGACCGCGGAGAACAGCCGCAGGCGGACCGGGTCCCCGAGCGCCTTGAACATGCGGGCAGCCGTCTCGGCCTCTTCGGCGGTCATGGGCCGTTCGGCGAGCGGCGGGCAGCACGGCGCCACGCCCCGGCCCTCGGCCCCGAGCAGCGGCAGCGGCTTCGCATTCGACATGCGTCTATGTTGACACATGTCGAACCAAGTGGGCCGTGGTCGGGGTCGGCGATCACCTCCCGCTGGAGCGCCCCGGGTGTCACCGCACAACCGGCAGCGCCCCGGGCGCTGCCGCACAGCCGGACCGCTCGCCCCCGATCCCCGCAGTGCCTGCTCCCGGGGTCCCCCCGTCTCTCGAAAACTTTGGATTCGATGAATGTCTATGTTGACGCCTATCGATACAGGTGTCATCCTGGCGGCGCAAGCCATCGACAAACGTCGAAACACGCAAGGAGTCGCCGTGAACGCGCCCACCGCCGAACTGCCCGTCGTCGTGATCGGGGCCGGACCGATCGGCTTGGCCGCCGCTGCCCACCTGACCGAGCGCGGCCTCGACTCCGTGGTCCTGGAAGCCGGACAGACCGCCGGCGCCGGAGTGCGCGAGTGGGCACATGTGAGGCTGTTCTCCACCTGGGGTGAACTGGTCGATCCCGCAGCCGAGAAGCTCCTCGCTCCCACCGGCTGGAGCAAGCCGGACGCGGGGACCTACCCGTCCGGCGGGGACTGGGCCGACCGCTACCTGAAGCCCCTCGCCGACGCACTCGGCGACAAGGTCCGCACCGGCGCCCGGGTGACCGGCGTTTCCCGTGCCGGCCGGGACCGGATCGTCGACGCCGACCGTGAGGCGCAGCCCTTCGTCGTGCACGTCGAGCGCGCCGACGGCCGGGAAGAGCGGCTGTTCGCCCGGGCGGTCATCGACGCCTCCGGCACCTGGGCCCTCCCCGGCCCCGCCGGTGGCAGCGGCCTGCCCGCCCTCGGCGAGCGGGCAGCGGCCGAGCGGATCACCTACCGCGTTCCCGACCTGAAGGACCCGGCTGTGCGGGCCCGGTACGCGGGCAGGCGCACTGCCGTCATCGGCTCCGGAGCCTCGGCGTTCACGGCGCTGGCCTACCTCGCCGACCTGGCCGAGGCCGAGGACGGTTCGGGCACGAAGGCCGTGTGGATCCTGCGCCGTGGCATCTCCGGATCGACCTTCGGCGGCGGCACCGCAGACCAGCTCCCGGCGCGCGGCGCGCTCGGACTGGCGGCCAAGGCGGCAGTGGACGACGGGCACGCGGACGCGGTCACGGGCTTCCGCACCGAGGTGATCGAGCGCGACGGCGACGGCCGCCTGGTCCTGGTCGCCGAGGACGGCCGCCGCCTGGAGCCGGTGGACGAGGTGATCGTGCTGACCGGCTTCCGTCCCGACCTGTCGTTCCTGTCGGAGATCCGCCTGGGCCTGGACGAACGCCTCCAGGCACCGACCGCCCTCGCTCCGCTGATCGACCCCAACCAGCACTCCTGCGGCACCGTCTACCCCCACGGCCACCGGGAACTGGCCCACCCGGAACAGGGGGTCTACCTGGTCGGCATGAAGTCCTACGGCCGCGCCCCGACGTTCCTCGCGATGACCGGCTACGAGCAGGTCCGCTCCGTCGTGGCCGCGATCGCCGGCGACATCGAGTCCGCCGACCGCGTCGAACTCACCCTCCCGGAAACCGGGGTGTGCGGGGGAGCGGGCCTGTTCGACGCCCCCGAAGCGGACCAGGCCGACGGCGGATGCTGCGCCCCGGCACCCCAGCTGATCCAGCTCGGCGCAAACACCTCTGCCGATGAAGCGGCGACGGGCGGCTGCTCCGGCTCGTGAACAGTGCCGCGGTCACGCGAGATGCGGTGGTCACTCAGTCAGGCCCGCGAGCAGCACCGGGCCGTAGCCTGCCCCGGTGGCCTGGCAGGCCGCGATCGGGACGTCCCTGGTGTGGCGGAGGATGGTGCTCATGTGCGCTCTTTTCGGCCCTCCCGAGCCTCGCCGCGTCTCGCCGGGCGAGTACCCCGTGTGGGACCAGGCTCTCGCTCTTCTGAACCGGGATCTGGCGGCGACGCTTCCCCGGCTGGACCCCCTGCGGCTGCTGGCCCTTGCGTCCTGCGATGCGGATGAGCCGGAGCACGTCCACGTCGCCATGGCCAACGGCGAGTGGCACGGCGATCACCTGGACCCGGACTCGCAGGACAGCCTTGCCGCTGCGCTGGCGAGCGTCGCCGATGCCGCACAGGAGACCGTCATGGAGCTTCTGTGGCAGGCGTGGCCCCTGTGTCCTGAGCATGGCCTTGGCATGCATCCGAGGGAAGGTGCGGAGGAGCGGCTGTTCTGGTGGTGCGCAGGAGAACGGTTGCGTCGCGGCCCGGCTCATATCCAGGCGGCCGTGGGCGCACTCGATGCCTTGGGAGAGACGATCCGTACACGGCCTTGAAAACCCTCGTGGCAGGGATGTCACCGCGGGTTCAAATCCCGGAGATGCGGCACAGCTTCGTGTCCCTGCTGTCTGACCGTGGCGTCCCACTGGAGGAGACCTCCCGGCTCGTCGGACACTCGGGTACGGCTGTGACCGGGGAGGCCCACCGGAAGCGGATCCGGCCCGTGAACCGGACCGGCGCCGTGGTCATGGACGGCACCTTCGGCACGCAGGAAGCGGCAATTGCGCAGGTAGAAACAAGAAGACCACCTAGGAACGTTCCTAGGTGGTCTACCTGCTGTTACGGCTGTCGGGGTGGCGGGATTTGAACCCACGACCTCTTCGTCCCGAACTATCGGCTGGGCGGTCATAGCAGGTCAGGATGCTGGTCCTGCGGTCCTCGATGGCCGTTGCCAGCCACTCGCGGTCGCTGTGGTTGCTGTACTCCGCTGCTGTACCGCAACTCTTTGCCGGCGTCCCGTTGTCAGTCCCCCCTGTTAGCTTGCCTGGCGGGATGAGACCGGTCAGAGAACCTTCGAGGTCCGCGGTCAAGGGGGGTGGGCACTAAGGTCCCCGGGAGCCACCTCGGGTCCATGTTGCAGGCCACAGACCCCCCCTCACCACCTGGCCAACACGATTTCCAACTGTGGCGATGAGCTCAAGGTCATCGGACGGGACCGTTCACCTGCGTTCGTGGCCGTCCGGCCGTTGGAGCGGCCTACGCCTACGGTCTCGCCTGAACGACCGTGAAGGGTCCTGAATGAGACGGCAACTGAGACGGACGCCAACTATGCGGCCCCTGCTTCCCGACGCTCGCGCCTGAAGTGCAACCACACAGTCAGCCCAGTAGCGGTCAGGGCTCCACAGGGCGCGGTGCAAGCCAATAGCGCCATGCTGCCGGTCACCGCACCACTCACCGCGACGGCGACTCCAGCAATCAACGAAAGGATCATGGTCCAGAACCCGACCTCTTCCCCCACCGACCAACGCATCGTTCCGTCAGACACCGCGCCCTCCGCAGCTCGTAGTTGATGCTCCGAGCATGCATCAGCAGGCCGTTGACCTGCGTTTTTCATTCCAGATGGCAACCGATCGTTCCTAACGGCCTACGCTAGGTTCCAGCAGGTTTACAGAACTTTCCAGCGGACGTCAGATCGGGGGGCGATGTCGAAGGCCCTGGCTGATCTCTCCGCACGGCTTCGCCGCTTGCACCGCGAAGCTGGGGAGCCCACTACGCGGGTCATTGGCAGGGCGATCGGCTACAGCCACACCACAGTTGCCAAGGCTTTGAGAGGCGGGAGCTGTCCTTCCTGGATGGTGCTAGAGAAGATCGTCGCGCAGCTCAGAGGAGACGTTCACGAATTCAAGCGTCTCTGGATCCTTGCGCGGGACGAACTCGCCCCGCTCCCTCCCGTGCCGGGTAGCTGCGTGGACTCTGAGCCCACACTAGCCATGGCGGTCGAATCGAGCCCGTCGTATATCCGCAGTGAGTCGCACCCTGTCATAGCCCGCGTTGATCCAAATACAGGGAACGTCGAATTCGTGATGTCTCCTGAAGTGGGCCTGAAGTGGATGATGAATCTCCGCAACTCGAAGGGCGGTGAGGAGGGTGACGAATAGTGCAGGAGGCAGTGAAGATAGGCACGCCAACGAGGGTGCATCCGCAACGATTATGCAGGCTTTGATGTATGCGGTAAATTCTGCTCAAGAAGGGGTCGAGTCCGGGGCTGCTTACTATAATCTCGGCGTCGCCGCTACTGGAGAGAATCGCCTTGATATCGCAGGCGATGCTTTCGTTCGAGCTCTTGAGATTTTCAACGCCGTAGGAAATGTGGCCGCAGCTGCCGAGGTTGGGATCAATCTTGGAATAACTCTGCGCAAATTGAAAATGCTGGATGAAGCCGTTTCCGTGATCCAGGAAGCCGTCAACCAATCAGCAATTATAGATCATGACATTATCCAATCTCGCGCTCTCAATAATCTTGGGCTTGTTCTGCAAGAGATGCGTCGGTTTGATGAGGCGGCGGATGCTCACGAACGGGCTCTCTTGCTGTGTGATGAGACCGGGGATCGGCTAGGAGCGGCACAGGCTCTCAATAATCTTGGGCTTGTTCTGCAAGAGATGCGTCGGTTTGATGAGGCGGCGGATGCTCACGAACGGGCTCTCTTGCTGTGTGATGAGAC